>CALKWH010000433.1 GCA_938004375.1 uncultured Pseudomonadota bacterium | reverse complement strand
TCGACGAACGTCTCCTGCAGCAGGTCCTCGCCCTCGGCCGCCGAGCCGACCAGCGCTGCGCAGAAACGCCCGAGGGGCTGCGCCCAGGCCCGCGCCATCAACTCCAGCGCCCTTTCCCGGTGCCCTTCCCTCATCAGTGACAAGATTTGCTGTTCCATGAGAATCCCATCCCGTCGCCCATGGTGCGGTCACCGGCCGCGAAAAGGTGAACGACCCGGCCGGACTTTTTTCCGCGCGACGGAGAAAACGCCTTGGACCCTACCCCACGTGGGCCGATTTTTCCAAGGAAATCGAGTGGTTTTTAATTAGGACTTGTTATTCCTTTAGACAAGACTTACAACAAGGAGTGGAGGTTTGTCATGAACACCCTCGTATGCCCCGTCTCCACCGAACGCGTCTCCACGAACGTCGTGCGCGTCACCGGTTTGTTCGTCGTCCTGGGCGTCGCCGCCTTCGCCCTCACCGGGATCCATTGGATCCTGCCCTTCGTGGCGCTGGACCTCGCCGTCCGCGGCTTCGGTGATCCCCGGTTCAGCCCCCTGGGGCGCCTGGCCGCCTGGCTCGTCGCCCGCGTCGGGTCCCCGGGACCGCCCATGGACCGCGCGCCCAAGATGTTCGCCGCCCGCGTGGGGTTCCTGTTCGCCGCCGCCGCCTTCGGGCTCTCGTTCGTCTGGCCCCCCGTGGGGCTGGGGGTGGCCCTGGCGCTGGGCACCTTCGCCGCCCTGGAGTGCGTGTTCAACTTCTGCGTGGGGTGCGTGGTCTACACTTACGTGGTGCTGCCCCTGGCGCATCGTTGACCCATAGGGATGCCCGCAAAAGGGCGTCCCGTCTGAGGTCACGAAGTGACCGGAGCAATGACCCCAGGGATGCCCGCAAAAGGGCGTCCCGTCTGAGGTGACGAATTCACCGGCCCAATCCCGCGAGATCAGTCACGCTCGCGGACCAGCCAGGCGGGCCAGTCGAGCTCCAGTTTCACGTGGGTGGCGGACGGGTTGCAGGGCGGACGCACGATCATGCCCGAGCAGGGCACCGACGAGTGTTGCTTCAGGAAGGCCTCGAACTCGCGGTACCGGTCGCCTTGGACGCGGAACGTGCCGGCGTCGAAGCCTTGATCGGCCCCGTCGACCTTCACGAAGTAGGTGACGCGGTACCGGTGCCAGTCCGACGGGCAGTCCGTGCAGTGCTGGACCCGCAGGCCGGACAGCCGGCAGGAGCTCCCCTTTGGCACGCCCACGTTGTGACACGCGCCGGGTTCCGGCCCGCCGGGCGGCGGACCGGGCGGCGGGTTCATCACCGGACCGGGCGGCGGGTCCCCGGACGTCTCCGGGGGTGTCCCCTTTCCTCCGCTGCACGCGACCAGAAACCCAAGACAGATCGCCAGCACGCTTCGTCTCATGAGCCTCCCTCCCGTGCCAAGAGCATGTTCCCGGAACCCGCGCCATGTCAAGTTCGCAAGAAACACTTGAAAAAAATCGCGGGAAGGGATTGGATGGGGGCCTTGACACCGGCCGGGGCGGTCTTACAGTGACCGCGTCATTAGACGTGTCTGACAGTTTCGTCCCGGCGCGTCATTTTTATCAGGAGCGTGTGCATCATGGCGATTCAAGTGACCGACAAGACGTTCGACGCGGAGGTTTTGCAGGCCTCCGTCCCCGTGCTCGTTGACTTCTGGGCCCCCTGGTGTGGTCCCTGCCGCATGGTGGGTCCGGTGATGGACGAGCTGGGCCGCGAGACCGAGGGCCGCGTGAAGGTGGTGAAGCTCGACGTGCAGGAAAACCCCGGCGTGGCCAACCGCTACGGCATCCGCTCGATCCCGACGGTCACCCTGTTCCACAAGGGGGCGGCCGTGGGCACCCTGGTGGGCGCCCGCTCGAAGGCGGACTATCTCAAGCTCCTGGAAAAGGCGTTCTGAGCCTTCCATGGAAAAAAACCCGAAAAAGCGCATGGCGCGGCTCCTGGGCCGCCTCGCCGATCTGTACCCCGAGGTCCGCTCTGCGCTGGTCACCGAAAATCCCTACCAGAAGCTCGTGGCCACCATCCTGTCCGCGCAGTGCACCGACGAGCGCGTGAACCAGGTGACCCCGGCGCTGTTCGCCCGCTTCCCCGACGCCCGCGCCCTGGCCGGGGCGGACTCGGACGAGCTCGAGCGCCTGATCCACTCCACCGGCTTCTACCACGCCAAGGCCCGGCACCTGCTCGGCGCAGCGGCCCGCCTGGTCGAACACCACGGCGGCGAGGTGCCCGCCGACATGGACCAGTTGCTGGCGCTGCCCGGGGTCGCACGCAAGACGGCCAACTGCGTGCTCAACGACTGTTACGGGATCGCCTCGGGGATCGTCGTGGACTCCCACGTCGCCCGCCTGGCCCTGCGGCTGAGCTTCACGCAGGCGGACAAGGGCCGCGCCGAGGTCATCGAGCGGGATCTGATGGCCGTGGTACCGCGGGCGGAATGGATCACCGTGTCCCACCGGCTGATCTCTCATGGCCGCGCGGTGTGCACCGCCCGGCGGCCCGCCTGTGACCGCTGTAAAATATCTGACCTATGCCCTTCCGCGGGGCTGGCCGAGCCGGGGAACCCCAAGGTGTCCAAGCACTGAGCATCCACCTGGCCTCCGAACCCGATTTCGATTTCGATTTCGATTTTGAATGTGATACAGTGGCGCCCCGGGCGGCCGCACGAGGCCGGTCGAGACCCATACCATGGAACGTAAACACCTATTGATTGCAATCCTCCTGCTGCCCCTGGCGTGCGCCAGGCGCGAGGCGGCCGCGCGGCTGGTTCCCCTGGAGACCTGGGTCCTGCCCGCGATCGTGGCCGAAGCCGACCAGGTGGTGGCCACCGTCGATGGCGCGCCCATCACCGTCGCGGAGGTGGAAGCCAGGATGCGTCGAGGCGGTCTCACCCCCGAGACGGCCCTCGAAGAGGCCATCACGGACCAGTTGGTGCTCGCCCACGCCAGGACCCACGCCTCGGCTCAGGACCTGTCCGACGCCTACAAGGCCGCCGCCGTCTTCCGTCTGATCACGCACTCTTTCGAACCCGAGAACCAGCCCGAGACCATCCCGGACGAGATGCTGCGCGGCCTCTACAACGAACTACAAAAACCGGACGACACCGAGCCTCATCTCATGGACAAGAAGTTCATGTTCTCTCACGGGGAATGGCGGGCGTCCCATCAACTGGTCGTCCCCAGGACCGAGTTGCCTGACCAGGAAGCCGCCTCCACGGCCGAGAGCCTGTTGCGGCTCGTCCGGGATCGGTATTCGCTCGCGCCCGTCTCCGATGCCGACGCCTTCCGGGAGGGCGCCTGGCACGTGCAGGACTCCTACGTGCCCGTGCGCTTCGAGATGCTCCCGCCGCTGTCCGCCACGCCCGACGAGAACACCTACCGCTTCGGCGGTAAGTTCGACCAGGACTTCGTAAAGAAGATCTTCACCCTGCCCGAGGTGGGTTCCCACTCGGACGTGTTCCGCACGCAACATGGCTTGCACTGGGTGTACCTCGCCGGGATCGTGCCCGAACGTCGCAGCTCCTTCGAGGAGGTCCGCGAGGAGCTGCGCGGCAGCATCGCCGACGCCCACCGGGCCTCGCGGTTCCAGGACTGGCTCGCGCGGCTGCGACGCACCCACGGCGTCCAGGCCCCGGGGATGCGGAACTAATCGTGTCCACCGGCTTCACCGAATTCCTCGTCGAGCTCGTGGGGGCGACCCCCCTGGCCATCGGAGCCGTGATCCAGGATTCGGACGGGGAGACCGTCGACTCCTTCGGGCACATGTCCGACTTCGATCTGATGGTGCACGCCGCCCACTGGGGACTGCTGTGGCGCGAGCTGCAGTTCCCGCCCGAGCCCCGCCGGCTCACCGGCACGACCGAGATCCTCATCGAGACCCGACGGCAGAAGATCCTGCTGACCACCCTGTTCCGGGAATACTACCTCGTGTTCATCCTGAGCAAGGAGACCCCCCTGACCGAGGCGCGGCGCATCCTCGACCAGTACCTGAGCGCGATCCGCGAGGAGATGGGCCTATGACCGAACACACCCCCAAGACCTGCGTCATCACCGGCGCGTCCAGCGGCCTGGGCGTCGAGCTCGCCCTCGAGGTGGCCGGCACCCTGGACCACGACACCGTCGTGCTGTCGGCCCGCCGCCGCGACCGGATGGAGGCCCTGGCCGTCCGCCTGCAGGAGCGCCGCCCCGGCCTCGAGGTCCGGATCGTCTGCGCGGACCTGTCCGTCCCCGACGGCGTGGACGCCCTGTTCGACGGCGTGGGCGGGCTTCTGCCCACCGTGGACCTGTGGATCAACAACGCCGGCTTCGGCTACCGCGGCGCCTTCGTGGAGCAGGCGGCGGCGGACCTCGACCGCATGCTCGACGTGGACGTCCGCGCGCTCATGCACTGCACCCGCCGCGTGCTGCCTGCCATGATCGGACGCGGCGGCGGCCGGATCCTGAACATCTCCTCGGTGGCCGCCTTCTCGCCCATCCCGTGGTTCGCCGTCTACGCCGCCTCCAAGGCCTTCGTGCTGTCGTTCTCCGAGGCCCTGTCCCACGAGCTCGCCGGCACCGGGGTGACGGTCACCGCCTTCTGCCCGGGCCCCATGCCCACCGAGTTCTTCGACATCGCGGGCAAGACCCGCTGGCACGGCCCCGGCATCCTGTGGATCTCCCCGCAGAAGGCCGCCCGCGAGGCCCTCGACGCGACCCTGGCGGGCTCGGCCGTGCACATCCCCCAGAAGTTGTTCGTGCTGCAGACTTTTCTCTCGCGGTTCTTCCCGCGGGGGCTGATCTCGGCCGTCTCCGGCCGCATCTTCAAGGACTAGAGGGCCTGACGGCGGCGGATGAAGGCGAGACCGGCCAGCGCGGCGAGCGTCCACAGGACGCCCTTAGCGGGGGAGCGGCCCGAGGAGGAGCAGCCCATCGGGGTCATGACGACGTCGTCACCGTAGTAGTAGCACTCGCCGTTGCCGCAGTAGTCGTAGTAGCCGTTGGCCTCGAGGTTGTACTTCAACTTCTCCATCAACTGGATGTCGGCCGCCAGGTCGTCGTCGGCGAGCCCGCCGTTGACTCCATAGGCGTAGTCGATGGTCTGGACGAGCAGGTCGTGGGCCGCCCCGAAGTCGTAGTACGACGCGCGCTGGCAGACCTCCTTGAGGCCCAGGTAAATGTTGAGCATGGCGAAGCTCTTGCGCATGGGGTCGGCCGAGTAGAAATCGCCCTCGGGCATCATGCCGCCGTCGGACAGATCGGAGACCACCACGCGCTGGGGGCCCACGGTCTCGCCGGTCTCCGGGTCGGTGTAGGTCATGGTCAGGAGGATTCCGGACAGGGAGAACGTGTTGGCCTGGGGCACGATGCGCACGAACATGGCCGAGCCGCCGCCGCGCCGGGAGTTCGGATCCTCGATGTTCTCGGAGGTGCGCGAGGCCAGATAGATGGCCGGGAAGTTGGCCTCGCCTCCGGCGGCGGAGCCGGTGAAGTTGTCGAAGCCCACCGAGTCCCCGATGTAGAAGTCCGCCCCGGAAGACAGCGAGAAACGCACGTCCTCGGCGATGGGGAACGCGAAGTAGTCCACTTCCTCGACGAAGATGTCCGGCAGGGCCATGCTGTTCTCGATGAAGTAGAAGTTGCCGCCGGCCATGGCCAGCTCGCGCATCAGGTCGTAGTTGACGTCGGTGCCCACGCCGATGCTGGTGAGCTGGGAGGTCTTGGTGGCGTGCTCCCGGGCAAAGGCGATGATGGAGGCAGGGTCCGTGATGCCGGCGGTGGGCTGGCCGTCGGAGAGGAACACCACGCGGGCGTAGCGGCCCTCGGCGGCCGACAGCGCGGCCAGGTCGAACCCCAGCCACAGGGCCTCGTAGATGTTGGTGCTGCCGCCGGCGACCAGGCGGTTGACATTGGCGTGCATCGTCTGCCGGTTCTCGGTGGAGTCGACGTACATCAACGGCTGGACCTCGTGGGCCAGGTCGGAGTAGGTGACCAGGGCCAGCCGGTCGGTGGCCTCGAGGGTATCGATCATCATGTGGAGACCCTGGCGCACGTACTCGAGCTTGTTGTCGGAGTACATCGAACCCGAGACGTCGATCACCGCGATGAAGTCCGTCGGCGGCCGCTCGTAGTCCAGGGGATTCACGTAGGCCTTCATGCCCACCTGCAGGATGTTCATGTAGTCCTGGGTCAGCACGGAGACGCCCCGGCCGAGCATGCCGAACAGGCAGACGTTCTCGCCGCAGTCCTCGGTCTGGTAATCGATGTAGTGCTCGGAGAAGAAGCCGTTGGCGTCGAGGGTGTCGGGGCCGGGAATGGCGCCGGACTCGACGATGTCGCGGAACACGCCGATGTCCTGGACGCCGCCGACGTTGACATTGCCGCCGTTATTGGTGTTGTTGGCGTTGTTCACCGAGGTGGCTTTTTCCCCGTCGCTGGCCGCGCAGCCCGCGAAGAAGATGGCAGCGGTGAGGACGATCATCAGGCTAGTAATAAGTTTTTTCATGGCCACAACCTCCAATCCACGCCGGACCTTGGCAGGTTTCGTGCCAGATCCGACGGGCCTGCAGGATAAGTCTACGTTGTTCATAGCATTCTCAGGGTTTTTTTCCAGTGGTTATTTGCATGATTCAACGAACCGACGACCCGGTTCACCGGTCGGGTGACGACGATCGGACATTTCTGTCAGGGTAAGAGCGCGAAAGGTGTCGACGGGGTTCACGCCTGGGGTGGCGGCAGCGCGCGCAGGTGCGCCATGGCCTGGCGCAGACGGACGCGGGTGCGCTCCCGGCCCAGCACGGACATGCTCTCGAACAGCGGCGGGGTGGCCTTGCGTCCCGTGACGGCGACGCGCACGGGCATGAAGACGTCCTTGGTCTTCCAGCCTCGGGTCTCGGTGACCCGGCGCAGGAGGGCTTCGAGGTTCTCGACGTTGTAGTCCTCCATGCCGTCGATGGCCTCCACGAGCTCCTCGAACAGGGCGGCCATTTCTTCGATGGTGCGTCCCTTGGGGACCATCAGTTTCCCGTCCTCGGTGTGGTAGTCCAGCGCGCAGTTGTAGAAGAACGCCGACAGATCCACGAAATCCGTGAGGGTGCGCATCCGCTCCTGCACCAGCGGCATGATCCGCTCGAAGTAGGCGCGGTTGAGCCACAGCGCCTGCACCGCGTCGAGCAGCGCCTGCGGGGACATCTCGCGCAGGTAAAGGCCGTTGAGCCACACGAGCTTCTCCAGGTCGAACACCGGGCCGCCCAGGCTGACCTTCTCGAACGAGAACGCCCCGATCATCTCCTCGAGGGTGAACTTCTCCACGTCGTTGCCGAAGGAGAAGCCCATGAGCGCGAGGAAGTTTACCAGCGCCTCGGGCAGCACGCCGTACTCCTTGTAGAACAGCAGGGACACCGGGTTCTTGCGCTTGGAGATCTTCGAGCGGGTCTTGTCGGGGTTGCGCAGAAGCGGCATGTGGATCCACTGGGGCGCCTCCCACCCGAACGCCTCGTACAGGCGGATGTGCTTGGGCGTCGACGGGATCCACTCCTCGGCCCGGATGACGTGGGTGATGCCCATCAGGTGGTCGTCCACCACGTTGGCCAGGTGGTAGGTGGGGAAGCGGTCGCTCTTGAGCAGCACCTGGTCGTCGAGCTCGCGGTACGAGCGGCGGATCTCCCCGCGCAAGCCGTCCACCATCACCGAATCGCCCTCGAGGGGCATCTTCAGGCGGATGACGAAGGGCTCGCCGGCCGCGGCGCGGCGGTCGCTCTCCTCGCGGTCGAGGTTGCGGCACAGGCGGTCGTAGCCCGGCGGGGTGTTCGCGGCCTTCTGGTACGCGCGCAGCTCGTTGAGACGCGATGGGGTGCAGAAGCAGCGGTAGGCCTCGCCGCGCTCGAGCAGCTCGAAGGCGTGCTTCTCGTAGAGCTCGCGCCGTTCGCTCTGGCGGTAGGGGCCGCAGGGGCCGCCCACGTCCGGGCCCTCGTCCCACGAGAGGCCCAGCCAGTGCAGCGACTCCATGATGGCCTTCTCGGAGTCGCGGCGGGCGCGGGTCTGGTCGGTGTCCTCGATGCGCAGCAGGAACTGGCCGCCGTGCTGCTTGGCGAAGACGTAGTTGAACAGCGCGATGTACGCGGTGCCGACATGGGGATCCCCGGTCGGGCTCGGTGCGATGCGGGTGCGGACGGGTCGGTCGCTCATGGTGCGCTCCTGGTCACTGCGGACGGATGACGGGGCGGCCGATGCCCTCGTAGGTGAAGCCGTTGGCGCGGATCTCGGAGGTGTTCCACACGTTGCGGCCGTCGAACAGCGCGGTGCCGCGCATGAGCTTGCGGATGCGCGCGAAGTCGGGGCGCTGGAACTCGTGCCACTCGGTGATCAGGCACGCCGCGTCCGCGCCCTCGACGGCCTCGTACAGGCTCTCGACGTAGATTCGCCGCTCGTGGGCGGGGAACTCGGCCCGGAAGTTGTCCATGGCGACCGGGTCGTACGCCCGCACGGTGGCGCCCTTCTCCTCGAGCAGGCGCACCACCACCTTGGCGGGGGCCTCGCGGGTGTCGTCGGTGTTGGGCTTGAACGCGAGCCCCAGCACGGCGACCACCTTGCCCTTCAGGTCGCCGAAGTGGCGCTCGAGCTTCTCCACCAGGATGCCCTTCTGCCGGGCGTTGCTCGCCGAGGTCGCCTCGACCACGTCGAGGAACTGGTCCTTCTGGCGCGCCAGGTACAGGAGCGCGCTGATGTCCTTCGGGAAGCAGGAGCCGCCGTAGCCGGTGCCCGCGTAGAGGAACTTCGGTCCGATGCGGGAGTCCGAGCCCATGCCCTTGCGGACCAGCTCGACGTCGGCGCCGACGATCTCGCAGAGCCTGGCGATGTTGTTCATGAACGAGATGCGCGTGGCCAGCATGGCGTTGCTCGCGTACTTGGTGAGCTCGGCGCTGCGCGGGTCCATGTCGATGATGCGCTCGCGGGACCGCACGAAGGGCTGATACAGTTCATGCATGACGCGGCGGGCGCGCTCGTCGTCGGTGCCGATGACCACGCGCTCGGGGCGCATGAAGTCGTTGATGGCGTCGCCCTCCTTGAGGAACTCGGGGTTGGACACCACCACCGCCTCGCTCGTGGCGTGGCGGTTGAAGATGTCCTGAATGACGTCGGCCGTGCCCACGGGGACCGTGCTCTTGTCGACGATCACCGTGAAACCATTGATGTTTTTCGCCACGACCTCGGCGGCGGCCTTGAGCGCGCCCAGGTCCGCGTTGCCGTCGTCGCCCTGGGGCGTGCCCACCGCCAGGAAGACGACCTGCACGCCCTTCACGGCCTCGGGCAGGTTCGTCGAGAAGCTCAGGCGCTTCTTCTCCACGTTGCGGGCGACCATGACATCAAGGCCGGGTTCATAAATAGGAATCTCGCCGGCGTTGAGCTTGGCGATCTTCGTCTCGTCGATGTCCACGCAGCGCACGTCATTGCCGAAATCGGCGAACGCCGCGCCCGCGACCAGACCCACATAGCCAGTACCAATCACACAGACCTGCATTGCTTCACTCCTTCGGATGGTGGAGGTCGGTTTGCCGGCCGCGGGGAGGGCCGGCTTCTCCACCGGCACGTTCTGACAGGGAACGCGATCGATGTCAATTCCTTCCGCACGCCCCGCCCCCTCCGGAGGGTGTCTCGAAAAGTGCACAGGGGACCATTGTTAATATAATTTACGGCCTTCCGGCAGCCCTGCAACCGGGCGTGAAAAAAATGCCCGGACAACCCGAATTCTCTTGACACACATGGAAATTGAGAGAATATTCTACGCGCTTTTGCGGGCCGGCGGTGTGGAACTCCCCCGCCGTCCGGTCCGACGGATGTTCCGTTTTTTTTCACCTTTTCATTGGCTTCGCCCGCCGCGACGGCCATTTGAGGATATACGATGCAATTCAACGCCGAGCGTTTTTCCATAGAGAATATCAACCCCATCCAGATCCGCATCCAGGGCGTCGTGCCTTGGAAGGAAGTCGAAAAGAAGTTCGACGAGACCTACCGTGAAATCTCGAAGAACATGCGCTTCCGCGGCTTCCGCAAGGGCAAGGTCCCCCGTCAGATGCTCGAGAAGATGTTCTCCAAGCACGTCGAGGGCGACCTGCTCCAGGAGCTCACCCGCGAAGCCCTCGTGGAGTTCCTGCGCCTGAAGGAGACCATCCGCCCGGCCGACAGCCCGCGGGAGTGGAAGGTCACTCCGGGCGAGCTGGTCAAGGGCGAGGACCTGCCGTTCTCCTCCGAGCTCGAACTGATCCCCGAGGTCGAGCCCCAGGGCTACGAGGGCCTCAAGGCCACCCGGCTGAGCGCCCCCGTGAAGGACGAGGCCGTCGACCAGGAGCTCGAGCGCCTCGTGCAGCGCAGCACCCGCGTCAACCCCGTCGAGGACGCCCCGCTGACCGCCGGCACCCACGTGCAGTTCAACGCCATGGGCAAGCTCGGCGACGAGCCCGTCTCCCTCGAGAACCAGAACCTCACGGTGCCCGAGACCGCGGTGCCCGCCGACGACAGCCCGCTGGCCCGCGTCGCCGCCGTGCTCCACGGCCTGCACCTGGCCGCCGTGCCCTTCGAGGACGAGCTCGCCATCCCCGCGTTCGGGGACAAGCCCGAGGGCCGCGTCCTGGTCGAGATCACGAAGGCGTTCACCCACGTCAAGCCCGCCCTCGACGACGGCTTCGCCAAGGAGACCGGCCGCGCCGACAACCTGGCCGAGCTGCGCAAGGTCCTCGCCGAAGACCTCGCGAAGGAGCAGACGGGGCGCTCCGAGACGCTGCTGGAGCGCGAGCTGCTGCGCCAGCTCGTCGAGGCCAACCCGTTCGAGGTGGGCCAGGGCCTCATCCGCCGCCAGGCCGAGATGAAGGTCGACCAGATCCTCATGCAACTGGGCGTGGATCCCGAGAACGAGGCCTTCCTCGAGACCAAGAAGACCCTGGCGAAGAACTACTTCGTCAAGGCCGAGAAAGAAATCCGCGAGAACCTCCTGCTCGAGGGCATCGCGAAGAAGGAGAACGTCGAGATCTCCGACGAGGTGCTCGACGCCAAGCTCCAGGAGATCGCCGATCACGCGAACAAGAGCCTGGAGCGCATCAAGGCCGACTACCAGCGCGACGGCAAGCTCGAGGGAATCCGCTACATGCTCCGCATGGAGAAGACCATCGAGTTGATCAAATCCAAGGCGGTCATCGGCGAGGAGACCGTGGACGAGCTGCCCTCCCTGCAGGAAGAGGAGCCCCAGCACGACCACGACCACGACCACGAGTGCGGCCCCGACTGCGACCACGACCACCACTAGCCGAACCCCTCGGCTGGGCGAAAGGACCGGCGAACGCCATGACGATCATCCCAACCGTCATCGAACAGACCCACCGCGGCGAGCGCGGCTGGGACATCTACTCCCGGCTGCTGAAGGACCGCATCATCTTCCTCGGCACCAGCATCAACGACGATGTCGCCAACCTGATCATCGCCCAGCTCCTGTACCTGCTCTCGGAGGATCCCGAGAAGGACATCATGATGTACATCAACTCCCCCGGGGGCGTGGTCACCGCGGGGCTGGCGATCTACGACACCATGCAGCACATCCCCTGCCAGGTGAACACGTTCTGCATCGGGCAGGCCGCCTCCATGGCCGCGATCCTGCTCGCCGCCGGAGCTCCCGGCAAGCGCTTCGCGCTCCCGAACTCCCGGATCCTCATCCATCAGCCCATGGGTGGATTCTCTGGGCAAGCCACAGACATTGACATCCAGGCGCGCGAGATTCTCAAGCTGCGCGAGCGGCTCAACCAGATTCTCTCGGCGCACACCCGTCAGCCGGTCGACAAGGTGCAGCACGACACCGAGCGCGACTATTACATGTCCTCCGAGGAGGCCGTGACCTACGGCATCGTCGACTCCCTGATGCTGCCCGCCGGCGCCGCCCCCGCCCCGGTCGAGGCGAAGTAGTGGACCACAACCTCCAGCCGCCGTCCTCCAACGTGAGCTGCTCGTTCTGCGGCAAGACCCAGCGCGAGGTCAAGCGGATGGTCGCCGGCCCGGACGTGTACATCTGCAACGACTGCGTCCGGCTGTGCCTGGACATCATCCACGACGACACCTCCCTCGAGGTCGAGCAGCAGGCCGCCCCGCAGAAGAAGAGCCTCCCCACCCCGCGGGAGATCCGCACCCGCCTCGACGAGTACGTGGTCGGCCAGGAGCGGGCCAAGAAGATCCTCTCGGTGGCCGTCTACAACCACTACAAGCGCATCGAGGTGCAGGAGCAGAAGGGCGACGGCAAGAAGGACGAGTCCTTCGAGGACGTGATCCTGCAGAAGTCGAACATCCTGCTGCTGGGCCCCACGGGCAGCGGCAAGACGCTGCTGGCCCAGACCCTCGCCCGCATCCTCGACGTGCCGTTCGCCATCGCCGACGCCACCACCCTCACCGAGGCCGGCTACGTCGGCGACGACGTCGAGAACATCATCCTGAGCCTGCTGCAGAACGCCGACTACGACATCGAGCGCACGCAGAGGGGCATCGTCTACATCGACGAGATCGACAAGCTCGCGCGCAAGAGCGAGAACCCGTCGATCACGCGCGACGTCGCCGGCGAGGGCGTGCAGCAGGGCCTCTTGAAGATCCTCGAGGGCACCGTGGCCCAGATCCCGCCCAAGGGCGGGCGCAAGCACCCCCAGGCCGACTTCATCCCCGTTGACACGACCAACATCCTGTTCATCTGCGGCGGCGCCTTCTCCGGGCTCGACGAGATCATCCTCAACCGGCTCGGCGACCACTCCATCGGCTTCGGCGCCAAGACCCGCAAGAAGAGCTCGAAGTTGAAGACCTGGGAGTACCTCAAGGAGGTCCAGGCCGAGGATCTGCACCGCTACGGCATGATCCCCGAGTTCGTCGGCCGCCTGCCCGTCATCTCGCCGCTGCACGACCTGGACGAGGAGATCCTGGTGACCATCCTCACCCAGCCGCGCAACGCGCTGGTCCAGCAGTACCGCTGGCTCTTCGAGCTCGACGGCGTCCGGCTCGAGTTCACCCCCGAGGCCCTCACCGCCGTCGCGAAGCGCTCGCTGCAACTGGGCTCCGGCGCCCGCGGGCTGCGCTCGGTGACCGAGAAGCTCATGATGGACGTCATGTTCGAGATCCCGTCCCGCAGCGACGTCGAGAAGGTCGTCGTCACCGACGGCGTGGTCGAGCGCGGCGAAAAGCCCGAGATGGTCCTGAAGAAATAAATAGTCAACAATATCAAGGATCTATGCTGGCGGGACGAACCATGAGCGGAGACCCGTCCGTCTTGCTTCCCGACCGAAACCGAAATCGAAATCGGAATCGAAATCGGGTTGAAGAACCCGCGTTTTCCTGTACCTTATGAAGGTACGTCCCTGGAACCGGACCCCCGATGGAGAGCGCCCGAACATGACCCGCCAGCTACCCCGCGTCCTCGTGATCCCGATCCTGCTCGTCGCCGTGCTCGGTGTCCTCGGTTGCGCCGACGGGAAGTCTTCCAAGGCCCGCCCCTGCGGCAACGGCGCGCTGGACCCCGGCGAGCAGTGCGACGACCACAACACCCTCTCCGACGACGGCTGCGATTCCTCCTGCGCCCTCGAGGAGGGCTGGACCTGCGAGGGCACCCCCACCGTCTGCCTGCCGATTTGCGGCGACGGCCGCGTGGTGGGCCTCGAGCCCTGCGACGACGGCGCCCTCGAGCCCGGGGACGGTTGTGACGCCGCCTGCGAGGTCGAACACGGCTGGACCTGCGAGGCCATGCCCAGCGTTTGCCAGACGACCTGCGGGGACGGCCTGTTGGCCGCCGGCGCCGAGGCCTGCGACGACGGCGACAAAGACGGCGGGGACGGCTGCGACGCCGCCTGCGCCGTCGAGGCCGGCTGGACCTGCGACGAGGCCTCCCCCTCGGCGTGCGGCGCCGCCGCGTGCGGCGACGATCTGGGCGCCGGGGACGAGGCCTGCGACGGCTGGGACCTGCGCGGGGCCACCTGCGTCTCCCTGGGCTTCGATTCGGGCGACCTGCGGTGCGACGACGACTGCGCCTTTGACACCTCCGGGTGCCAGCGCTGCGGCGACGGGCGCTGCGACGAGGGCGAACCGTGCGCGCAGGACTGCGGGGCCACCGGCCTGAGCGTGGGCTTCGCGCACACCTGCGCCCTGATGGTCAACGGCCGCGCCTGGTGCTGGGGCTACAACCAGATGGGCCAGCTCGGCAACGGCCGCGTGGGCGCCGAGGCCTGCTTCTGGGGCATCCTGTGTGACTCCACCCCGCAGGAGGTCCTGGGCGTCGACGACCTGGAGTTGATCCACGCCGGCTTCACCACCACCTGCGGCATCAGCGCCGGCGGCGTGCTCAAGTGCTGGGGCAGCAACCAGTACGGCCAGCTCGGCGACGGCCGCGCGGACCACGGCATCTCCTGCGAGGGCATCGACTGCAGCCTCATCCCCGTGAACGTGGATCTGCTCGCGGTCCCCACCTCCGCCCTCTCGGTGACCTCGGGGTGGTACCACAGTTGCCTGATCGGCACCCTGGGCCAGGTCGCTTGCTGGGGGAGCAACGAATACGGCGCCCTGGGCGACGGCGTCGCCAACCACGGGACCACCTGCGAGGGCGTGGACTGCAGCCGGCGGCCCGTGGCCGTGTCTGGCCTGACCGGGAACGTCCTCGCGCTGGCCGCCTCCAATCAGTTCACCTGCGCGTTGCGCCTCGACGGCACCGTCTGGTGCTGGGGCGGCAACGCCAGCGGCCAGATCGGAAGAGCACACGTCTGAACTCCCGTCACCGAATACGCTATCGTATGCCG
>CALKWH010000432.1 GCA_938004375.1 uncultured Pseudomonadota bacterium | reverse complement strand
CGACCACCCAGATCTACACTCTTTCCCTACACGACGCTCTTCCGATCTTACCGGAACAAGGGCGAGAACTGACACACGCCCCGGGCAGGCAGAGCGCATAGCCCTGCCTGCCCGGATTCCCTGACAACTACCGGAGGAATCCGCAAATGAACGTTCAGCAGTACGACGAAGACCTCGTCAAGTTCATCGCCCCCACCGAGGGCGTTGTGGCCGGTATCCCGGTCGCCATCAAGTCCCTGTTCCTGGTGCCCCTCTCCACGAAGAACGCGGGCGAGGAGTGCGAGGGGCTGGTCGAGGGCCACCTGGACCTGCCGAAGGCCGCAGAGGCCGTTGACGCGGGCGACCCGGCGTACTTCGACGACAGCACCAGCGTCATGACCAAGACCCTCGCTGGAACCATGCTGCGTGTTGGCAAGTTCACGGCCGACGCACTGAGCACCGACGCCACGGCCCGCGTCCTCTTCGACGGCGTCAACGCAGTCCCCGAGACCGCCCCCGGCGCGTGAGGTGAGCAATGAACCGCACCCAGTTCGATCCTGATCTGCTTGAGGTCGTTGCTCCCGCAGGGGGCGTTGTCCACGGGCAGTTCCTGGCCATCGGTGGACTGTTCGGCGTCTGCAACACGGACGCTGCGGCAGGCGAGAAGGTCATCCTGGTCCGCGGGGTCGGCACCGACCTGCCCAAGGCCGCTGGAGCCGTCAACGCGGGCGCGTTCCTGTACTTCGACGAGGACACGGGCCTCTTCGGCACGACCGGCACGGGAACCCCCCCGGCCATTGCCACGCAGGCAGCCCTGTCCGGCGATGCCACCGTCCCCGGTCTCCTCCTGGACCCGACCCCGCCCGTGACCGCTGCCGACGTGAGCCTCTACACGAACCCCGAGACGCCGCTGCCCGGTGAGGATTTCACCGCCCCGACGACCGTTCAGGGCCTGTACGACATGCTGCTCGGCATGTTCGGAGAGGGTGGCGGGGGCAACAACGACGGCCCGCGCCCGGCCAATGCGCTTGGCGTCACGTTCGCAGATCCAACCGAGGCTTTCCCGGCATTCGAGGGGACGTTCCTGGCCACGGCCACGGCGACCCACGATGCATACACCTGGACGGTCGACCGCCTGTACTGGCGGCAGGCGGACGTTGATCCGTGGCAGGAAATCCAGCCCCAGGTCGGGGACCTGATCACCCGGAACCAGGACGCCAACGCCCCCCTCTACAAGTACACGGGCAGCGCGTGGGTCCTCGTGTCCCCGCTGCCTGATGACTCCGTGACCGCCGCGCAGATTCAGGCCAGCGCATTCGCCATGTTGAACTTCTCCGGTGCTGACAACGACGAGGGCACCGGCCCTGCTGCCTGCACCTGCACGGGTGCTCGCGTGGGCGACGTGGTCGTGTCCGTCATCGGGTTCGCCCCGGGCAGCGGCAGCACGACCGATTTCGAGTCGGCCATCACCGTCCAGAACCAGATTCAGCAGTCGGCTCTCAGTGATCTGTCCGCCTTTGGACACGCCGTCCTGCTGCTCCGCCGTGGCGCATAGCCCTGTGAGGTAACCGGTGCTCGGGTGGGACAACATCCTCGACCGCATGACCGCTGATGTCCGGGATTTCTTCGGCCAGCAGGTCGCCTACACCCGAGGGGATGTCACCGTCCACCTGTCAGCGATCCTCGACCTGGACGCCAAGACGGCGCCTGTATCCCCGCACTACCTGGACACCGAGGGCGTCCAGCCGCGCCTGGACGTCCGCGTTGCAGACCTCGGTTCTCTGGGCCGTCCCATGCACGGCGACCTCGTCACCTCGAACGGCCAGACCTGGGCCGTGTCCCGGGTCGAGGACGGCGCGCAGGGCTGCGTGTCCTGCTGGCTGCTGGAGCCCGAGGAGGTGGACGAATGACGGCCACCACCCTGCGGACTCTTACCTGCGCGCGCCTCCGAACGATCGAGGGCTACGAGTCCAAGGTCTATGACTCCCGGACCACGGCGATTGGCGAACAGGAACTGCCGTCCCTCGTGGTCATCACCAGCCCCGGCAAGGTGGTAACCGCCAGCCTCGGGGGCACCCGCTGGAACCGCACTCAGACCGTCGTGATCTACGGCGAGTTTGAGGCCAAGAACGACGCGGCCCTGGCAGCCAGGTCTGACGCGTTGGAGTTGGCCTGCTGGGAGGCCCTCATGGGCAACCAGGAGTGGTACCGCTCCTGGGACCACCTCCTGTCCTGGGACACCGAGTCGGGCCGCGATGCCGAGTCCGACAAGCGCCGTGGGGTCCTGAAGATCACGATCACGGGCGACTTCGCACAACTCAGCCCCGACCCCGACGACATGGCTCCGCTCCGCGAGATCCGGGCCTCTCTCGGCCTGGACGGCACGAACCAACCAACCGACCCCGAGACGCGCGTCCAGTGCGCCGGGGATGAGGAGTAAGCGCGATGGCTATGACCAACGTCCCCCTCTCGATCCGCCTGCCGTTCTTCTGGGGCGAGGCCGCGCCCGCCGCGCAGACGCCCGTGTCCGCACGCCAGAAGGGACTGCTGATCGGTCAGGTCACGACGTCCAACTACGGCGTCCCCCGGGCCATTGCATCCGCCGATCAGGCAGCGTCCCTGTTCGGTCGCGGCTCGTTCCTGCACCGGATGGCCCTCAAGGCGTTCAACGCCTGCCCGTGGGGTGACTGGACGGCCATCGGGGTCGCGGATGCTGCGGACTCCACCCCTGCCACGAAGACGATCACCATCACCGCCAGCAACGCAGGGGCTGGAACCCTGCGCGTCTGGGTCGGCTCTGACTGCCAGGACATCGGCGTCACCGCCAGCGAGTCCGCCTCGGACATCGCCACGGCCATCGCTGCGGCGTTCCCCTCGGGGGGCGACTACCCCATGACGGGCACGCACAACAGCGGCGTCGTGACCCTCACGGCCAAGAACAAGGGCACCGCAGGCAACGGCATCTACGTGGCTGTTGACGGGAACATCCCCCTGCCGTCCGGCGTCACGGCCGTTGTGGCAACGGGCGCCACGGGCGCCACGGACCCGACCCTGACCAGCACCATCAGTGCCATCGCAGACAAGACCTACAACAAGGTCGCCGTCTGGTTGAACGACCTGGGCGACGAACTCTCCACGGACATCCTCGACCGCTGGGGCTGGCAGCGTCAGCAGCACGGGTACGGGTTCAGCGCGGTCAACGGGACGTCCGGAGTCGGGGACACCCTCGGCTACACGGCCCTCCTGGGTGCAGCCTCGACCTACGCAGCAACCCACTGGACGTGGTCGTGCCTGTCCCTGGAGCCTGCCTGCAAGACCCCGGCCTTCGAGGCTGCTGCTGGCCTGTGCGCCGTTGCCCTGCGCAGCGACGACGTGGACCCGGGCCTGACGATCCACGGGCTGGCCCTCCAGGGTTGCCCCGCGGCGGACGCGGGCAGCCAGTTCACCCCGAAGATGCGCAACGACCTGCTGTACGCGGGCTACACCACCTGCGGCGACGTGGGCGGGATTCTGACCGTTGACCGTGCTGTCACCCGCAAGACCCAGAACGCCTATGGCAGCCGGGACGAGCGCCAGTCGAGTGCAGCCAAGATTTGGCTGTGTGAGTGGGCTCTGAACGACCTGCGGGCGACCATGGAGACCGAGTACGCCCGTTGCCGCCTCGTGAACGACGGCCCGGCCCCCGAGGGCTGCGCAACCCCGAGCATGGTCCGCGGCACCTTGATCGCTTGGTACGAGAAACTCTGCCGCCTGGGCTACGCACAGGACCCCGAGACGTTCGCAGCGAACGTCCAGGTCGTCCGCCCCACCGGCGACAAGAACCGACTCGACGCCCTGTTGCCCGCGAACCTCGCAGACAACTTCGAGATTTTCGCACCCGTCCTTTCCTACTCCTGAGCCACGGAGGACTGAATCATGCCCAGCACCGCACCCGGCCCCGTCGGAGGGACCGTTTACTTCACGATCAAGGGACGCCAGTACGACCTGTCTGGTGACCTGACCGTTCAGCCCGGTGGCAAGAAGAGGGAGGCCGTTCCTGGTCTCTCCGGCAAGGGCTGCGGGTGGACCGAGACCATCGAGGACGGCGCCGTTGAGGCCACGTTCGCGACCCTCGGCTCCCTCAACGTCACCGATCTTCGTGCCATCGCGGGCGTATCCGCCCAGGTGGAGTGCATCAACGGCCATCGGTACATCACGGACACCCTGTACTGCCAGGAGTGCGACCCCATCGACCCCGTCAAGGGAACCGTGAAGGTGAAGTTCGGCTGCATCGGCCCTATGCGCGAGGCATGACCGTGAGTGACTTTCCGACCGTGAAGTTGCTGTACCCGATCGAGGTCGCAGGCGAGCAGTGCTCGGCGCTGACGATCAAGCGGCGGGCCAACCTCGGGGACATGCGTGAGGCTTCAAAGGGCGGAACCGAGATCGACTCGATCGCGATCCTCCTGTCCCGCCTGTACGGCATCACCCGTTCCGAGGCGGACTCACTCGACGCAGAGGACAGCAACGCACTGATCGTGGCTATGAGCCCTTTCGCGGGGAATGGCCGTCGAACTGGAGGGAGGTAAGGCGCAACCTCGCCTATCTGTTCCGGTTCCAACCCTCTGAACTCGACGCCATGACCGACACCGACTTCCGCGAGTGGGCCGAGGACGCCCAGGCACTCGCGGACCAACGAGGCTAACCCGTGGCCAAGTCCTTCAGCATCTTCGCTCGCCTGCTCGGCAAGGACGAGTCCAAGCCGGTGCTGAACGGGCTCGGGAAGATCCGTGCTGCGGGCAAGGCCACCACGGGCAGCCTCAAGGCATCCTTCGGGTCCATCACAGGCGTCATCGGGGCCGTGGGCACCGCCCTGGCAGGCTCCGCCCTCGGCAGCCTCATCCTCAAGTACGGCGAGTCCTCCGAAGAGATCGGGAACCTCTCCAGGCAGATCGGGATCAGCGCAGAGGCCCTGCAAGAGTTCCGGTTCGCAGCAGACATGGTTGACATCTCGGTCGAGGAGATGGACGGCGGGCTCCAGAAATTCGCCGTGTCCCTGGGTCAAGCGCAGGCTGGCACGGGCAAACTGGCGTCGTTCCTCAAGCGTGTCGACCCCACCGGAACCCTCCTCGAACAGTTCAAGAACGCCGGGGGGGTTGAGGGTGCGTTCAACCTCGCCGTTCAGGCCATGGAAAAGGTCCCGGACCCGACCCGTCGTGCTGCCCTGTCCGTCGCCCTGTTCGGGAAAGAGTTGGGTCCCAAGATGGCCCGCATGGCGGACGAAGGGGTCGAAGGGATCCGGCGCCTCCGCGCGGAGGGACACCAGTTCGTCAGGTCGAACGACGCCATCGAGAACGCTGGAAAGTTCGAGGACGCCCTCAAGCGCATGCGTTGGGCAGCCAAGGGCTGGGCGAACGTCATCGCGGCCGAAATGATCCCCGACCTCACGCCCCTGCTCCAGGAGGCCACGGCGTGGCTGATGGAGAACCGGGCCGAGGTGAAGGCGTGGCTCAAGGACGCGATGCAGTCAGTGCGGCGCGTTCTTGTCTGGATCCACGAGCATTGGTCCGGGATCGTCAGCACCGTCAAAGTCCTGGCGACCTTCTGGATCGGATCGAAACTCCTCACCTCCGTCGTGTCCGTAGGCCGTGCGGCCTGGGACATCTACAAGGCGTTCAAGGCCATCTCCCTGGTCAAGTTCGCCCTGCCCGGCATCCCCGGCGGGACCACCGTAGGGGGCATCGGGTCACGTGCCCTGGGCCTCGTGACCGCGCCCGCGGCAGTCGCAGCAGCCGGGGTGGGGTATGCCTTCTTCGGGGACTACCCTGCCAAGGCTACCGGGGCCATCGCTGACTGGACGGGGGGGGCGAACCCGTTCATCAACCCCGCGGACAGCGAGTGGAACGACGAGACCGCGTGGCAGCGGGATCAGATCGTCCGGAAAATCTGGGCAAAGAGGCAGCAAGAGGAAGAGGAGCGCAAGCGTTCCTTCTCCGGATTCCAGGGCGTCCCTGCCGGGTCCAGGTGGGCGACCCCCCTGGCCATGGACACCGCGAAACTCAAGCGCCTCCAGGCCAAGGTCAACATCCATGTCGACGCCTCGGACGACCTGAAGGCCCGGATCAAGTCCATCAAGGGTGACGAGAACCTCGATGTGTCCGCGGACGTGGGCGAGCGGGACGAATTCTCCGACGACGGAGGGGACGGCCTGTGAGCAACTCCGTCAGTTACAACGAGAAGGACTTCCGCCCCGCGTCGTTCAGGGGACTCGCCTTTGTCGCCCAGGTCGTCGAGCACGGGGGCGGCCGGATCACCGTCGACCACCAGATCGTGGACGGCGCCGGGTGGGTCGAGGACACGGGACGGCAACTCCGGACTTTCTCCGTCCAGGCCGTCGTCACGGGAGAGAACTACCTCAAGGACTCGAAGGCCCTCGACAAGGCCCTGGACGCCCCCGACGCCGGGACTTTCGTCCACCCCTGGCTGGGATCCCTGTCCGTCAGCATCACCTCCTGGAAGGCCCGGGTCGGCGGGAAACTCGGTGCCGTCGAGTACTCGATCGAGTGCAAGGAATCCGGCAAGCCCGCAGACACGTCCCCGGTGTCCGTCCCCGACAACAAGTCCTGGGCAGACAAGTTCAGGGACGCCGTCGCCTCGAAGTTCACGGGCGATTGGGGCGCGGTTGGAAATGCCCTCGATACCGCAGCGCAGGCCGTCCAACAGGTGAACGAGGCCGCGTCCGCCGTGACCGATGCAGTCCGGGCCTACGCTGATCCCTCGAAGGTCGGGGCCGTCCTCCAGCAGGTGGAGAACCTGACCGCCCAGGCCGAGGGCCTCGTCCGCATGCCGGGCAACCTCGCGGCCTCCTGGATGGGCATGGTCGACCCCCTGGTCCGTGCGGGAACGCTGGCCAGCCTACGATCGGCCCTCGCGATCCCGATGCCGTCGTCAAGCGAGGCCCCGTCGCCGTCAGAACGCACCCAACAAGCCCTTGCCGGGCTCGTCCGGGCCGTTACCGCGTCCGCCGGGTGTCAGGCCCTTGTAGGGGCTGTTGCGGCGGGCGACGTGCAAACCTACGACGACGCCGTGTCCTTGCTGGCCCTGGCAACAAGCACCATCGAGACGGTCGGCCAGGAGGCCAACGACCCGGTCGTGTATCGGGCCGCCCTCGACCTCCGGGATGCAACCGACAAAGCCGTCACGGATCTGGCGCTGTCTCTGCCGCGGGTCCGCACCTGGACGCCCCCGCGCACGATGTCCGTCCTCGAAGTCTGCCAGCGCGTGTACGGCTCCGGCGCCAACGCGGAAGACGTCATCGCCCGGAACGGGCTCGTGTCCCCCGGCTGGGTCACAGCCCCCCTGCGCCTCCTCAACCAGGAGGCTGCGTGATGGCCAGAGTCAAGGAACGGGTCGGCCTCCGCGTCGGGGACAACGAGTGGCGGGCGTGGTCCGACGTGAGCATCACGCGGTCGATTGAGCAGGTTTGCAGCACAGCGGCCCTGTCCGTGTCCGTCATCGATTGGGAGCACAGCCAGTTCACGAACGCGGCCCCGTACCTGGAAATCACCCCCTCGGACTTCTGCCAGGTTTGGATCGGCCCTGACGCCGAGTTCTCGAAGAGCGAACTGATCATCTCCGGGTACGTTGACGGCGACACGACGACCACGTCCGAGGGCTCCGCGTACAAGTTGGAGATCCGCTCCAAGGTCGCAGACCTCGTTGACTGCACGGTCCAGCACCCCACTGGCGTCTTCCGTAAGCAGAAGGTCGAGGACATCGCGCAGGCCCTGGCCGACCCCTACAACCTGACCGTCCTGTGCGAGGCGGAGAGCACCGGGCCGGTCGTCGAGTCGTTCCGTGCCGAGAAGACCGAGACCGTTATCAAAGCCATCGAGCGCCTGTGCAGGGAACGTGGCCTCCTCCTGTTTGACGACTCCATCGGGAACCTCGTCGTCTCCACCGTCGCCGCCCCGGGCAAGGTGGCAACGACCCTGGAGCGGGGCCGGAACATCAAGTCCCTGACCCGCTCGCGGAACGTTGCGCAGCGGTTCAAGCACTACCTGATCCGCGGGCAGACCTACGACGAGTTCGGCGCCGAGGCCCTGGTCACCGACCAGTGGATGAACCGGAACCGGACCCTGTGCCTCGATCACGATCGTGCTGCCAGCAAGGCCGACTGCGACAAGCGGGCACGCTGGGAGGCCGCCACACGCGCCGGGAAGAGCGTCCAGTACGAGGCAGAGGTTGCCGGGTGGCGGACGGATTCGAGCGATCCCGAGTCCCCCCTGTGGGAACCGAACACGCTGGTACACCTCTTCGACATGCCTCTGGGCGTCGACGACGACCTCCTGATCGCCCGGGTGAACTACACGAAGTCCGTGGGGGGCGGGGAAACCGCAACGCTCTCCCTTGCCTATCCGGGTGGGTACTCGCCGGAGCCCCTGGTTGCCAAGAAGTACAAGCGGGGCAAGCCCAAGAAGGACCTCAAGAACGTCCTGGGATGGGATGAACTGCGGGGGGGTGTTTGATGGCAAACCCCATCGCCACCCGCCTCCTGGGGTCCGTTCGCCGGGCGTTGGTCCGCCTCGTGGACGACGACGGGACCGTCCAGAAGGTCCAGGTCGAGGCCCGCTCCGGTGAGTCGATCCCCGATGTGGATCACCTCCAGCCGTATGGCCTGACCGGCAACCCCCCGCTGGGTGCGCGGACCCTGCTCCTGATGGTCGGTGGCGCCTGGGACCACGTGGTCGCCCTGGCGACCGGGCACACGGACAGGCCCACGGGATTGGGGGCGGGGGACGTAACGGTCTACAGCGGGCATGACGCCCGGCTCGACCTGCGGGACGACGGAACAACGGTCAAGGGGCCTCAACTGGTGGTCGAAGGCGACCTGCACGTTGACGGCGACTCGACCACTGACGGCAACACGACCGTCGAGGGCTACACGGACAGCGGGGACGGGTTCAAGGTCAACGGCACCCCGGGCCTGACCGGGACGATCACCGTCACGGTCACCCCCCCGGGATCAACGCTTTTCCAACTGACTCTGAAGGGCGGAATCGTCACCGGCTACGCAGACGGCGGAGCCTGCCCTGTGGCCAACGGGACCGTGCTCAAGAGCATCAAGACCTGAGAGGTATTCGATGGCATACAACGCCTGGGTCAATATCCCCCTCGACGCGGGAACCAACACGTACCTCACCGGCCCCTTGTACCGGGCCTGGAAGGCCGTCACGTCGCTCCTCAACGGGGCGATGACTGGCAAGGTCTCCATCGTGGACTGCTCTGCCGGGACGGCAGGCAACAACTACACGGACACAGGCTGGACGGGCGATGCCTCTCCCGCAGACGGCGCCTGGATGGTGCTGGAGTGGCTGAACGGCTGGTCGACCGGCGAGAAGATGCAGGTCTTCATCGGCGTTCGACTCACCACGGGCAACCTCGCAGGGTTCGGTTCCCTCGGCAAGAATCTGTACCTCGCCTGCTCTCCGACAGGGGGGTGGGTTCACGCGAACCTGTACTTCGGGTCGTCCCTGGCTGACTGGCGGAATGGCGGGATCGCAGGCTGCACTGACGGCGGGTCCTCCTCCACGCTGACGTTCAACCTGTTCTTCCACCCGGGCGTTGCTGCCACGCGACCCGGCTCCATCGGGTTCTCCCTGCGTGACGGTGCGAACTTCCAGGGGCTGTCCGGGTACGCGGGAGCCCTCGTGCCCCCGGCTGGGTGCTCCGACGCGAAGTACCGGGTCGGCCTCCTGGGGCGCCGAGCCCAGAACAACACGAACGGAACGTACTACTGGAACAACTCCGCAGGCATCACGGGCTCCCAGCGTGTCCCGAAAGCCACGCTCGACGGCTGGTACAGCGCAACGACGTTCGGAATGCGGGCCGACCACACGAACATCGACGCCACCTCGGGCGGCTGTTTCCAGCAAGACGTCGACGGGGCGTGGGTCAACCTGCCGCTGCCCCTGTGGTGCTCGAACACCTCCCGAACCCACGGGTTCCTTCAGGGCCTGTGCATGAACTCCAAGGTTGCGGACGGGTCCCTGTCACTGGACGGCGCTTGGTACTTCGTCGGGGGGATCGGCTGGCCCCGCGAGGCATCCCGGGACGCGTCCTGGATTTAACGAGGCAAGACCATGGCTGCCGTCGCGATGACACTGGAGGAGGGCGTCCTTCTGACCGTCATCGGGAGTCCGATGACGCTGGAGGGAACTCCGGCCGCCCCCACGTTGAACGTCCTGTCCGCCACGCCTGACGGGTGCAGGGGCCTCGTGCTGGGTTTTGACCGGGCTCCGCAGGGCAGCGGTCTCTACGTGATCACCTCGTCAGACGGCGGCGCCATCCCGAGCATCCAGTCGGTCGCCGTTGAGCCCGACCCCCTGCACACGTACAGCCACCTGCTGCGGCTGGCCTTTGCCACTCCGGGCACCGGGGCCAAGTCGTACCTGATCCAGATCGTGGGCCTCACCGGCCCGTGTGACGAGGCCCTCGGGGATTTCAGCGCATCGTGGACGGCCCCAGCGCCCACTGCCGTTCATCTGACGGGCGCGGAGGCCGAGTCCGAGACCGCATTGGTCTACTTCACAGACCAGGATCTGCGGGACACGACCGCCCTCCGGGATCCGGCCTCGTACACCGTGACCAGCACGGACCCCAACGCGGCCCTCGTGACCGTGCGGGGCGCAACGCTCCGTCCCGGGTTCGTCCAGGTGTTCGTGACGCCGACCACGGGCGGCTGCTCCTACACCCTGACTGTCACGGCCTCGAAACTGACGAGCCTGGACGGCGGGACGAACGCACAGGCAACCGCCGGGTTCCTGGCTTACCTGGGCACCTCGGCGCCCTGGATCCCCCCGGGGGTCACCGTGACCCTCGACGGCGCCCCGATGGACGGCTCCTCGTTGAGCCTCCTGCCGTCCCCCGGTGAACCGGACGGCGCGTTCCTCGTCCGCGCCGCGTGGCTCTCGCTGCTCGGCAAGCGGTTGGCGGCCACCTCCGACAAGTTGCCCGACCCGTGGGGGGATCCTCCGGACCGCGGGGGCTGGTGGGGCGATTTCTACAGCAGCACTCCGGGGGACCTGTGGGGCTCCCGCCTGTGGCTCCTGTACCGCGCCCGCGGCGACGACGTGCCCGCCCGTGCCGAGGAGTACGTGCGCGAGGCCCTCTCCTGGCTGGTCGAGGACGGCATCGCAGCCGCCGTCGACTGCACCGCAATCCCGCAGGGCCGTGCCCTGCTGATGGACGTGACGATCAACCGTCCGGCCAGCAAGGGCACCCGCCTCCGCTGGGACCTGTGGGCGGGCTTGTGAGGTAGATGATGGCAACCCCGACCCTCTCCGAACTGACCACTCAAGTCCGCCAGGACTTGTCCGCTGAAGGCGTGAGCCAGGTGTGGGTCCGCCGGTCCTTCGAGAACGCCTTGTCCACCGTGCTGGCGGGCCTCCTGTGGGTCTACTACAAGTGGCTCGACTCGATTGTGAAGCAGTGCAACCCGGCCACGGCCACGGGGATCTGGCTGGACCTGTGGGCACGGCTCTTCGGCCTGACGCGCGTCATCGCAGGCACCGCCACCGGCGGGATCCTGATCAACGGAATCACGGGCAGCATCCAGCCTGCGGGCAGCACCATCATCGGCCCGGACGGGCAGTCCTACACGACCGACGACGCCTGCACGATGGAGGGCGACGAAGGCGTCCTCGGGTCAGGACTCGTCAACGTGACGGCCACCGCCAGCGGGGACGCCTTCAACCTCCCGGTCGGCACGGCCCTCACCGTTGCATCCCCGGCGACGGGGATCGCGTCCGCCCTGGTAGCATTCCTGGGCCTCAACGGCGGGCAGACGGGGGAGGACGACGAGGCCCTGCGTGCCCGTCTCCTGACCCGCATTCAACGCCCCGCCGAGAGTGGCACTGCTGCTGACTACCGCAGGTGGACTCGTGAGGCATCCCCCGCCGTCAGCCGCGTGTGGGTCTACGAATGCGGGCGCCTCGGAAACGAGGGGGGCAAGGTTCTGGTGATGATGGCGGTCTCGGGCAGCAACCCGATCCCGCAGCCCTCGGTCGTGTCCGCAGTCACCGCTGCACTCGCAACGAAGCGCGAGGCCGGGATGCTGGCCCAGGAGGTTCGTGCCCCGGACGCCCAGACCGTTGACCTGACGATCGCCCTTGAGTCGTCGACGACGGCGAACCAGGATCGTGTCACCGGGTTCCTGCGGGACCTGTTCACGGCGACCGCGCCCGGTGTCCTCGTGCGCAACCTGGACATCCAGGCGGCCATCGCGCGGGCAGGGATCCTGTTCCACCTCCAGGCCGTCGCGGGCGGGTCGGGCACATCCGACGTGACCCCGACCAGCCTGTACCACCTCCCGATCCTCGGAACCATCACCTGGACGGTGTACCAGTGAGAACGAAGACCGACCTCCAGACGTGGATCGCCCGGCACCTGCCCGGTGGGATCGATTGGCTCCGCATTGACCCCCGCGTCAACAACCTTCTGGCGGGCCTCGGGCGCGTGTTCGCCCGGGTCGATGCTGCGGCTGAAACCTTCGCCGCGGACTCCATCCCGGATCAGGCGACCGGCGACCGGCTGGTCGCCTGGGAGGACGCCCTTAACCTGCCCGACGAGGACTACCCGGCAACGCCCGACGTGGCCAGCAGGCAGGCCGCCGTCAAGCGTGCGCTGGCACAGGGCGCACGGGCGACCCCGGCCCTGTACGTGTCCCTGGCAACCTTGTGGGACGTCGTGGCATCGGTATCGGAACCGACCGACTGGCCGTTCCACTTCTGGCTGATCGGCCCGCCCGAGCACGTCAAGGTCGCCCGCGCTGGTGTCAGCAAGGCCGGGGACAAACTCAAGTCCACGTCCACGACCTGGGACCACATCGAGCGGCTGGTTGCCCGTTTCAAGCCCGCCCACATCCAGGCGCATTCCGCAGACCTGTACCCGTAGGAGGAACCCATGGACCTCGCAAGGACCCCTGACTCGTCCCCGACCCTGCCCGCGTACTCGGCGGATGGGGTTGCGGGTTACTTCACCACGGGCACGACCGAGACGGTGCAGTGGTGCAACCAGATCACGCAGGAACTGCTCAACGCCATCATCTGGGCAGGGCTTTCTCCTGATCCCCTGTCGGACACGCAACTGCGGGACGCCCTCGGTGGCGCTGCATCCGTGAAGTCCCACGCCACGTCCATCTCCTCGGGACACACAGCCCACAAGCGGGCGCTGGTGGCCTCGTGGGGCACGGCCAACGCGGACTACTCGGGCGTGTTCGCAGCCGGTGGGAACTCGTCTGCTACGGGCGTCGAGTCCGGCATCCTGGGGAGCCACGGGGCCATCGCCTCGGGGACCATGTCGGCGGTCGTGGCATCTGCGGGAGGTGAGACCAGCGGGGCGCGTTCGTTCCTCGCGGCAACCTCGACAGGCATCCTCTCCGGAGACTTCACTGAGGCCACCGGGGACGACTCGGCGCTGATCGCCGTCGCCGGATCGACTGTCTCGGGTGACCAGTCCTTCGGTGCGGCTCTGGTCAAGTGCAACGTGACCGGCCACGGGTCTGCCTTGTTCTCCTCGTACAACACGACCCTGGACGACGACTGGACGGTCGGCGGGGGGTACAACGGCCTGACCTGGAAGGTCGGCAACGGTTGGCTCCGCCTCAACACGGCCGTCAGCATCGGCGGAACCTGCGCCGCGACGAACACGGGCGAGACCATCTCGTTGAACGGGTCCACCGGGAAGATCACGGCCAACGGCGGCCTCACGGTCGGGACGGCGACGGGCACGCTCAATGCGGATCCGGCAACGGTCAACGCCCCGTCCGGACAGGTTCATGAGTTCTGGGTCGGCTCCTCCGTCTGGAGCACCGGCGACATCTTCACCCAGACGATCCTCTGCAACAAGGCCGGGGCCGACTCCGTGATCCTCCCGTCCGTGCAGGCGGACGTGTCCGGCGTGTACCAGCCGATCGCCTGCGGGATCAAGTCCCAGGACGCCGGGTCCTTCACCATCTGGGCGAAGAACGAAGGCTCGAACATGACGGATCCCTCCATCGTCTGGCGGTTCGTCGTGGTCAACCCGGCCTGACAGGTGCGAGCGTGAGTGGCATCGGCATCGACATCGACGACACCGAGATCGGGCGGGAACTGCGCCTCATGCCACAGCAGATTCCGTTCGCGATGTCCGTTGCCGTCAAGATCGGAAGAGCGTCGTGTAGGGAAAGAGTGTAGATCTCGGT
>CALKWH010000431.1 GCA_938004375.1 uncultured Pseudomonadota bacterium | reverse complement strand
TCGTATTCGGTGACTGGAGTTCAGACGTGTGCTCTTCCGATCTCCGCCCGCATCGACTCCGGCAGCGCCCGCAGGGTGGCCGCGGTCACGCGCAGGGTCGCGGCGGCCGTCTCAGGGTCGAAGAGCACGCGGGGAAAGTCGCAGTAGGTGCAGATCCGTTTGCAGAACGGGACATGGACATAAAGGGAAAAGGACACGGGAGCCTGGGACAAGGAGGGCTGGATGGACGGGGCCTGGGGGAGCGGACTACTTCTCGGCCGCGCAGGAGTCGTCGGCGTTGCGGTCGGAGGTCTTGCAGCGGCCGAGGCACAAGTCGGCCTCGGTCAGGAAGTCACGGCACTCGCAGATGCACTTGCCGTCGAGGTCGCCGGTCTCGGCGCCGAGGCGGATGCAGACGAACCCGCTGTCGCAGTGCTCGGGCTTCTCGCCGCCCTTGCACTCGCCGTCCTTGCCGCACTTCTGGGAGCAGTACTGGACGGTCTGGGAGACCTCTTTGTCGTCATCGAGCACGATGCGGCTCTGCAGGACGCACAGGCGCTGCAGGCACTCGGGCGCCTCGGGGTTGACGGCCTTGACGCCGTCGCCGCCGGTGGCGGGGTCGAACCCGACGACGCAGTAGCGGCCCAGGTCGGTCTCTTCGCAGCCGAAGGAGAAAAGGGTCAGCAGGGAGAGAGCGGCGATCGCGATCAACACGGTACGTTTCATGGAACCCTCCGGAAACGGGTGAAATCCCCGCGCCGGCACAGGTGGCCGGGGCGCGAGTCCTCGTAAGTGTATGATGAAGCGGTCTGGAGTCAATGAAAAAGTGAGCGCCGCGGCGTTTTTCCGTCAACCGGCGGCCCGGCGGGACGACAATGGGCACATGACCGATTCGGAGACGTTCTCGGCAATGATTCTTCACTATTCGAAAGTGGGTGTACGAGGCAGGCTGATCCGGGATCTGGCCGCCGGGTGCGTGACGGCAGCGGAGGTGCTCGCCTCCCCGGTGCTGTGGGAACGCTACCGGGTGGTGACGGGGGAGGAGATCCGTCGCCGCGCGACCGCGGACCAGGAGACGGCGGCGCGGTCCGGGGTCCGGATCCTCACGCCGGCGGATCCCGGCTGGCCGCTGCAGGTGACGGGGCCGTTGCGCGGCACGGACCTGCTGTTCGCCCTCGGGGCGCCGCCTTCCCCGTCGCCTCCCGCCGCGCGGGTCTGCGTCGTGGGGAGCCGGGCGGCGTCCCGGTGGGCGGTAGACCTGGCTCGGGCGTGCGCCGGCGCGCTCACCGTCGGCGGGGAGCGGGGCCAGTCGGGCGCGATCGTGTCGGGTGGGGCGCTCGGGGTGGACGCGGCCGCTCACGAGGGCGCCCTGGAGGCCGGCGGGATCACCTGGGTCTTCCTGGGCTCCGGCGTGCTCGCGCCCTATCCCCCCGGCAACCGGGACCTCTTCGCGCGGGTGATCGCGGCGGGAGGATGTTTGTTCTCGGCGAATCATTTATATGGAAAGCCGGACAGGGGCTATTTTGTTCAACGAAACGCCTTCATGGCCGCCTGCGCCGACGCGACGGTGGTGGTGGAGGCGTCGTCGGTCTCCGGCGCCCTGCACACGGCGCGCTTCTCGCTCGAGGCCGGAAAGCCGGTCTGGGTTCACGCCGGGAGCGCCGGCTGCAACCGCCTGCTCCTCGAGGGCGCGCGGCCCTTCCGCATGGCCGATGGCCTGGAGGCAGAAATAAAACAATATACCACGGAAGGCCGTCCGTTGACCCCGATGAACGAAAAACCCATGCACGACGGGCTTTTTCCAGAGGAAATCGCAGCGAGGACCCAAAACACCTTGACAGAAGTCTTTCAAAGGTTGCAGATTGGCGAGCTGAACGGGGAGGTCGTCCGGCTTCCGGGCGGCCGATACCTGAACCTGCGCAATCCGGAGTGGTCATGACGAAACCGGTCATCATCGTCGAGTCGCCCACCAAGGCGAAGAGCATCACCAAATACCTGTCCAGCCGCTACGTCGTGCTGGCCTCCCGCGGCCACGTCCGGGATCTTCCCAAGAACGAGCTGGGCGTCGACATCGAGAAGAACTTCGAGCCCAAGTACCGCATCCTCTCCGAGAAGAAGGACGTCATCGCCTCGATCAAGAAGGCCGTCGCCTCGGCCGAGGCCGTCTATCTCGCTCCCGACCCCGATCGCGAGGGTGAGGCCATCGCCTGGCACATCTACGAGATCATCAAGGGCGAGAACCAGAACATCTCCCGGGTGCTCTTCAACGAGATCACCCCCCGCGGCGTCGAGGCCGGGCTGGCCCACCCCCGGCCGCTGGACCAGAAACTGTTCGAGGCCCAGCAGGCCCGGCGCGTGCTGGACCGGCTGGTGGGCTACGAACTGAGCCCGCTGCTGTGGAAGAAGGTCGGCCGCGGTCTGTCCGCCGGGCGCGTGCAGTCGGTGGCGGTGCGGCTGGTGGTCGAGCGCGAGCGCGAGATCCAGCGCTTCGTGCCGCAGGAGTACTGGAACCTGTCGGTGCTGCTCGAGACCGCGCGCAAGGAGCGCTTCACCGCCGTGCTTTCGCGGCTGGACGGCAAGAAGGCGACGGTGCGCGACGAGGAGACCGCCCGCGGCCTGTGCGCGGAGCTCGAAGGCGACTACCGGGTCGCCACGGTCACCCAGAAGGTGCAGAAGAAGTTCCCCATGCCGCCGTTCATCACCTCCACGTTGCAGCAGGAGGCTTCGCGGCGCTTCCATTTCCCTGCGCAGAAGACCATGAGCCTCGCCCAGAAGCTCTACGAGGGCATCGAGCTGGGCAAGAACAAGGAACTGACCGGTCTCATCACCTACATGCGAACCGACTCGACGCGGCTCTCCGAGGACTCCCTGACCGAGGCCCGCGATTACATCGGCCAGCGCTTCGGCGGCGACTTTTTACCCGCCAAGGCCAACGTCTACAAGACCAAGTCCACGGCCCAGGACGCCCATGAGGCCATCCGCCCCACCGACGTCAGCCGCACGCCCGAGCAGGTGGAGCAGTTGATCCTCTCTTCCAATGCCAACCGCACCGACGCCCGCAACCTCGCGCGCCTCTACGAGTTGATCTGGAAGCGCTTCGTCGCCAGCCAGATGAACCCCGCCGTCTTCGACGCCACCGTGGCCGAGATCGAGCGCGGACGCCTGACGCTGCGCGCTTCGGGTTCGGTCATGCGCTTCGCCGGCTTCACCGTGCTCTACGAGGAGAACCGCGAGAAGGAGGCCGAGAAGGCGCCCGCGGGCGAGGAGACCCCCGATCCCGAGACCGACAACCAGCTCCCCGATCTGAAGGTCGGCGACCGGCCCGACCTGGTCTCGGCCAACCGGGAGCAGCGCTTCACCCAGCCGCCGCCGCGCTTCTCCGAGGCCACGCTCATCCGCGAGCTCGAGGAGAAGGGCATCGGCCGTCCGTCCACCTATGCCACGATCATGACCACGATCGTGAACCGCAAGTACGTCGAGCGCACCTCCGGCCGGTTTACCCCCACCGAGCTGGGGCAGATCGTCACCGATCTCCTCGTGACCGCTTTCCCGGACATCGTCAACGTCGAGTTCACCGCGGACATGGAGAAGAGCCTCGACAGCGTCGAGGAGGATCAGATCCTGTGGCGCAAGCTCATCTCCGACTTCTACGTGCGCTTCCATCCGGTCGTGGTCTCGGCCGAGAAGGACCTGCCCAACATCCGCTCGAAGGTGGAGCCCACCGACATCCCCTGCGACAAGTGCGGCGGCAACATGGTGATCCGCTGGGGCTCCAACGGCAGCTTCCTCGCGTGCTCGAACTACCCCGACTGCAAGAACACCCGCGAGTACCGCAAGGAGGCCGACGGGAAGGTCGCCGTGATCGAGCCCGAGTCCCGCGACGAGAAGTGCCCGCTGTGCAAGGCCGGCATGATCGTGCGCCAGAGCAAGTTCGGGCCTTTCCTGGGCTGCTCGCGCTACCCCGAGTGCAAGGGCACGCTGCCGCTGACCCTGCCGTTCGCCTGCCCGAAGCCGGGCTGCACCGGCATGCTCGTCGAGAAGCGCGGCAAGAAGGGCAAGGTGTTCTTCGGGTGCTCCAACTACGGCACGGCGACGCCCTGCGACTTCGTCACCTGGGATCGTCCGGTGAAGGAGACCTGCCCTCAGTGCCAGCACCCCTACTTGTTCCTCAAGAGCACCCTGCGGCGCGCGCGCAAGACGCTCGTCTGCCCCAAGTGTGACTTCCAGAAAAATGCCGAGAACTGAGTCCGAGCGCGACGAGGGCGCCGCCCGGGGCACCGTGGTGACCGTGGTGGGCGGGGGCCTGGCGGGCTGCGAGGCAGCCTGGCATCTGGCGCACCGGGGTTTTCACGTGGACCTGATCGAGGCCCGGGGCGCCGGGGAGTCCGGCGAGGTGTCCCTGGAACCGCCCTGGCAGACCGACCGCCTGGCGGAGCTGGTGTGCTCGAACTCCCTGAAGTCCGACGATCCCGAGCGGCCCTCGGGGTTGCTCAAGCGGGAGCTCGAGCGGCTCGGATCGCTACTGATCCCGCTGGCCCGGGCCCACGCCGTGGCGGCCGGCAGCGCATTGGCCGTGGATCGCGAAGGTTTCTCCCGGGCCGCGACCGCCGCGCTCACGGCCTGTCCCAACGTCCGGCTGGTGCGCGCCGAGCTCACCGCGCTGCCCGCGGGGCCGGCCATCCTCGCGACGGGGCCGCTCACCCGCCCGGCGCTGGCCGCCGTCCTCGCCGAGGCCGTGGGCACCGAGGGGTTGTACTTCTACGACGCCATCGCGCCGGTGGTGGACGCCGACTCCCTCGACTGGGAGCGCGCCTTCCAGGCCTCTCGCTGGGGGAGGGACCAGGGGGTCGGCCGGGGCGAGGGTGCCCCCGGGGCCGACGCGGACGACGACGGCGACTACGTGAACTGCCCCCTCGACCGCGAGGAGTACGACGCCTTCGTCGAGGCCATCGCGCTCGCGGACAAGGTCGTGCCCCGCGAGTTCGAGGAGCCCCGCTGGTTCGAGAACTGCAGCCCGGTCGAGCTCATGGTCGAGCGCGGGCGCGAGGTCCTGCGACACGGACCGCTGCGCCCCGTGGGCCTGGTCGATCCGCGCACCGGCGCCCGCCCGTGGGCGGTGGTCCAGCTGCGGGCGGAGAACGCCCACCGCACCGCGTTCAACCTCGTGGGGTGTCAGACCCGGATGACGCACCCGGCCCAGGAGCGGGTCTTCCGGCTGATCCCCGCGCTGCGGGAGGCGCGCTTCCTGCGCTTCGGCGAGGTCCACCGCAACACCTTCGTCGACGCCCCGCGCCGCCTGGAGGAGGGCCTGTTCCTGCCCGGGCGGCCCGACGTCGCCCTCGCCGGCCTCCTCTGCGGCGTCGAAGGCTACATCGAGAGCATGGCGCTGGGGCTCTACGCCGCGCTGCGGCTGGCCGCCCGGCTTCGCGGGCGCCCGTTCACCGAGCCGCCGGCCACCAGCGCCCTGGGCGCCCTCGTGGGGCACATCCGCGGCGCCCCCGCCCCCTACATGCCCACGAATGTCCACCTGGGGCTGTGGCCCCCGCTGACGCCGATCACGGGGGCGAAGCCGGGGGGCAAGACGTCAAAGGCCGAGAAGCGCCGTCTCCTGGCCGCCCGCGCCGTGGCCGACTTCGACGCCTGGCTGGCCGCCGGTCCGGGCACCGGCACAGGAGATCCCGCGTGAAGCCTGTCCTTCCCGCCCCCCCCCACCTGGTCCTGGCCTCGGCCTCGCCCCGTCGTCGCGCCATGATCGAGGCCCTCGGGCTCGTCCCCGTGGTGCGGCCCGCGCACACGGAGGAGGCGTTGAACCCGGGGGAGGGCCCCCTCGAGACGGCCAGACGGCTGGCCGCGGAGAAGGCCGCCGCCGTCGAGGAGGGACGCCTGTGCGTCCTTTCGGCCGACACCATCGTTGTTTGCGACGGACGGATCCTGGGAAAGCCGTCTTCAGTCGTCGAGGCCTATGAAATGTGGCGCCTCCTCTCGGGCCGCATCCACCAGGTGATCACCGGCGTCGCCCTGCGTCAGCCGGACGGTCGCGGCGAGCTCTTCGCCGAGGTGACCGACGTGGCGTTTCGCGCGCTCACCGAAGCCGAGCTCGACGCCCACGCGGCGGCCGGTGACTGGCAGGACAAGGCCGGCGCCTATGCCGTGCAGGGCCACGCGGCGGCCTGGACCGAGCGCGTCTCGGGCTCGTACACCAACGTGGTCGGGTTGCCGCTTGCGCAGGTCGTCGCCGCGTTGTACCGTCTGCACCCGGGGTGGCCCGCGCTGCCCTGGAGTCGTCCCGATGACTGACCTGGAGCTCATCCGTCACAACTTCGAGGTCGTGCGGGCGCGCATCGCCGCCGCCGAGCGCGCGGCCGGCCGGCCGCCGGGATCCGTGCGCCTGCTCGCCGTGTCCAAGACCCAGCCCCCCGAGGTGATCCGGGCGGCCCTGGCCTGCGGACAGACCGAGCTGGGAGAGAACTACGCGCAGGAGCTGCGGGACAAGTCCGCCGCGGTGTCCGGCGTCACCTGGCACTTCATCGGTCCCCTCCAGGAGAACAAGGTGAACCTGATCGTGGGCAAGGCGGCCTGCATCCACACGATCTCCCGGGAGAAGATCCTGCGGGCGGTGGAGCGCCGCGCCGCCTCCCTCGGAATCGTGCAGGACGTCCTCGTCCAGGTGAACCTGGGGGGGGAGCCCCAGAAGAACGGCCTCGAACCAGGGGAACTGGCTGGTTTCCTCGAGTTGTTCGCCGGCACGCCCCACGTGCGCTGTCGGGGCCTGATGACCCTGCCGCCGTTCGACCTCGAGCCGGAGGCCACGCGCCCGCATTTCGCCGCGCTGGCCCGGCTGCAGTCCGGGTCCGCCCGGCTGCTGTCCGAGGCCGGGAGCCGCCTCGGGAACGTCTCGCTCACCGAACTGTCCATGGGGATGAGCGGCGACTTCGAGGTCGCCATCGCCGAGGGGGCCACCTGGGTGCGGGTGGGGTCCGCCCTGTTCGGGCCGCGCCTGTCCAGGACCGGAGGAGTCTAGATGCGTCCGTCGAACCTGTTGTCGTTGGTCGTGCCGTTCTGCCTGCTCGCCGCCTGCTCCGGGAAGGAGCGGCGCCCCGACCCCGTGCAGGAGACCCCCGCCGAGGAGATGTTGTCCGGGGCCGATCGCGCAAGGCTCGCCCAGGTGGCCGAGTACTCGCCCGAGGCCATCGTGCGGGTGAAGGACCTGCTCGCCTCGCCGGACATGTTCGTACGCATGATGACCCTGACGCGGCTGGAGAAGTGGCCCTGGGAGCGGACCCTCCCGTTCGCCCTGGGGGCCGCCGAGATCGGAAGAGCACACGTCTGAACTCCAGTCACCGAATACGATCT
>CALKWH010000430.1 GCA_938004375.1 uncultured Pseudomonadota bacterium | reverse complement strand
CACCGAGATCTACACTCTTTCCCTACACGACGCTCTTCCGATCTGAGCTCCTGCACCCGAAAATGATGGACTATCTCCTCCAGGCGCCGCCCTGCACCATCGAAATAGTCGGCGACACCGTCGTATTTTATGTGAACTATAACCTGGATTCCCCAGGCTACCTGCTCTATCTGGCCCATCTGAAGAAGTTCATCCGCTTGATCCCCGAGGAGTTACGCGTCGATCCCCACGCCGAACCCTCCGATTGACGAGGCCCGGCGTCACAGGTCGGTAATCAGGTTTTTCCCGATGTCTTCGCGCCAGGCTTCGGCGACCCCCGCGGCGGGTTCCCACATACGCGTGATGGGCACGGCATGCAACCGTTCGCCGAAGGGTACGATGGCCGCGCCGTCGTAGAGCACCACGCCGGACACGAACCGCGCAGGATCCGAATCCCGGAGCTTGCGCAGGCCACGGAAGTCGTCGCCGGTGACGGTGGAGGACGCCTTCACCTCCACCCCGACCAGCCTCGGACCGGACTCCAGTACCAGATCCACCTCGACCTGATCCTTGTCCCGGAAGTGGAAAAAGGCGACCGGGGCGTCACTCCAACTCGCCTGTCGCCGTAGCTCCTGGTAAACGAAGGTCTCGAGCATCTGTCCAAACAGGGCGCGGTCCAGCCAGAGCCCATCGGCGTCCACCCCCAGAAGCGCGCAGGCCAAACCGGTGTCTCCCAGATGGAGTTTGGGCGTCTTGATCAGGCGGGAAAGTCGGTTGTTGTGCCAGGGGGCCAGCTCCTCGAGCAGGAAAATCCGCGACAGGAGGGTCACATAATCCCGGATCGTCGGGCGACTGACCGAAAACGGCGCGGCGAGCTCCGAGACGTTCATCAGATGGGACGTCTGGCCGGCCGCCAGGGTCAGCAGGCGGGGGATCGCGTCCAGCGCCGAGATCCGGGCCAGGTCGCGGATGTCCCGCTGCACGAGAGTCTCCGTGTAGTCGCGGTACCAGGCCGCCTGTCGTCTCGCAGAGGGGCGGTTCAGCGCTGCGGGGAAGCCGCCTGCGGCGATGCGGTCGGCCAGCAGTCGGCCCATACGGGCGCCCGCTGGACCGGTTCTGAACTGTCCCTGAAACAGGGCCGACAAAAAGCCGGGGCCACCGCCGGAGAGCTCCACCTGGGCCAGGGGGTGCAGCCGCAACAGTTCCATGCGGCCGGCCAGGGAGTCGGCCAACTTCGGGACCAGCAGCACGTTGGCTGACCCGGTCAGGATGAAGCGTCCGGGCAGACGCCGGGCATCGACCGCCGTCTTGATCGTGGTGAACAACTCCGGCACCCGCTGAACCTCGTCGAGGATGACCCGGTCGGGCAGTTCGGCCACGAACCCCACCGGATCAGCCTGCGCCGCCCGCCGCTGCACGTCATCGTCGAAGCAAAGGTAATCGTATCCCTGCAGTGCTCCCAGGTGACGGGCCAGCGTCGTCTTGCCGCACTGGCGCGGTCCATGGAGAAGCACGACGGGCGAATCCGACAAGGCCTCCAGCATTCGGGGCAGGATCAGGCGAGGGATCAATGGCGGCGCATCCATGACCCTTCGGTTCTACGTCAGGATGCGTCCAATTGCAAGCTTTGAGTGCGTCCATCTGAAAGTTTATGTCCGTCCGATTGAAAGTATATAGCATGTCCATGCAGTCATTTATATTTAGATGGCGCCCGCCGCAGGCGGTTGCGCTCGCCGCCGGAGAGCACGCCCATGGGGGGCGGCCGGGGTCCCCGTAGACCCGCAGCGCAGGGACACAGCGCCGGCGGCGCCGTCACAGGTCGGTGATCAGGTTTTTCCCGATGTCTTCGCGCCAGGCTTCGGCGACCCCCGCGGCCCGCGCGAAATCCGGCCAGGCGGACACGGCCTTCGCGACCGTTTCGACGAAGTGCGCGGCGCGGCGCCCGGACAGGGAGGCCGCTTCGGCGGCCGCGAGCAGGTCGTCCCGTACGAAGCCCCGGCGCTTGCCGTGGATGGTCATCTGGTGCTGCGCGGTCCACTGCCCCCGGGGATTGAACGCATAGGTCAGGTCGAAGGCGGGCGCGAGGCGCCACCGGCCGCGGCGGTCCATCAGGAAGGCGAGGTTCTTCACGTGGTCGTCCTGGTTGCGCGCGAGCACGTTGAAGACCATGCGCCGGAACTGCTCCTCGAGCTGGGCCATGGGGAGCCCGAGGCGCCGCATGACCAGGAAGGCCTGCTCGTAGGCGTGCGCGCCGGGGGCGTTGAAGTCCAGGTGCGCCAGGGCCGCCAGGGACTGCATGTGCACCTTGTCGCCGCCGGGCAGCCGGTCGAAGCGGCGCGTCATGAAGTGGCGGCGGCCGTGCTCCTCGAGCAGGCGGCAGTCGGTCATCTCGAGGCCCGCGGCCCGCGCCATGAGGTGGTAGGCGTACTCCACCGCGCCGTAGCCGGCGGGATCGGCCAGCTCGCGGTCCCGGTTCCCGGCCACGCCGTCGAACTTCAGCAGCCAGTACTCGAAGCCCCCGGCCGCGACCTGGCCGGAGCGCACCTCGCCGGTGACCGGATTCCAGGCGATGACGGCCTTGGCGCGCGCGCCGCCCGCCGAGGTGCCCACCGCGAGCAGGTGCCGCAGCGCCTGCTCCTGCCGGTCGTCGGAGAAGCTCACCGACAGGTCCTGGCGCGCGTCGAGGATGGTCGAGGCCAGGCGGACCAAATCGGACACCTCGACGGCCTCGGAGCGCCCGGCGTCGGGGCCCACGGCCGGAACGTACTCGAGGGCGCCCGTGCCGCGGCTGCCGGTGTAGCACAGGCGCTCCACCGCGCTGAAACTGTCGGGGGCGCGGCCCTGGGCGGCCAGCCACGCGTCGATCAGGGCGTTGCCGAAGCGGTCCGGCAGGGAGTCCGCGAGCAGCCCGGGCAGCCCGTGGAAGGCGGCCCGCGGCAGCCCCGGGAAGGAGTGGAGCCGGCGGGAGAGCGGCATCGTGAGCGGCGCCACCTCGATCCCGCTGCCGGCGAAGGCCGGGTCGTACTCGAAGACCGCCGCTTCGCTCCCGGCAGGGAGGTGGACCGCGCCGATGCGGGTCCCCCACAGGCGGACCTCGGCCACCACGGTCATTGGTCACCCCAGCGCCACGGCGCGGCTTCGGCGTCGGGCTTCTTCTTGCGCGGGGAGCGCCGCCGGACGTCGGTTGGCCGCTGGACCGACGGTCCCCCGTCGAGCAGCGCCAGGGGACCCTGCGCGGGCGCGGGCAGCAGCAGGTCGAGGTTGGCGACCAGCCCGAGCACCCGCAGCACCCGGATCAGGCCGGCGACCTGGATGGACCGCCCCGCCTCGAGGCGCTCCACCGTGCTCTTGGAGATCCCGGCCTCGTAGGCCAGCTGCGCCTGGGTCATCTGTGCGTCCACGCGCAGGCGGGCAATCCGTTGGCCCAGCTCCGCCAGGATGAACGGATCGGTGTGGGTGTCGAGCAAACCGGTCATACCGGGACTATACCCGACGCCTCCGCAATATCAATGACAATTCTTCAATTCTGAAGAATTTTTCCCATATTTATCATTTTTTCTTCAATTTTGAAGAGTTAATATCCGAGGTTACAGTACGGCGGCCAGCTTGACGTAGAGCACGCCCACGGCGACGAAGCAGCAGATCCCCACGAAGATCCGGCCCGCCGGCATCACGTACCGGTCCGGCAGGAAGACGAAGATCGATGGCACCTTGAACATGCGGGAGATGGTCTCCGGCGGCTCGATGAAGGCGAACACGATGCTCAGAAGCCCGTAGACGGCGAGGATGGCGAAAAAGACCCAAGGCATTTTGATATCTCCTACGAAAAAGATGTTGTGCGGCAGCCGGGGCGCAGGGGCGCGGGACCCGGTCGCCAGGGGGGAAAATCTCCACAGACGGACGCAGCTGTCAAGAATAATCGACGCCCCAAACACGACGACGGACCTCTGCCGGGATTGGTGCTATGCTCGCCTCCGGAGGTGAACCATGAAACGGACCATCCTGGCGGCGTGCCTCGTGACCTGGGCGCTCTTCGCGTGCGACGACGGCGGCGACGCGAACAACGTCAACAACGTCAACAACGTCAACAACGTCAACAACGTCAACAACGTCAACAACCTCAACAACCTCAACAACGCGCTCTGCGGCGACGCCCTGATCGGCGGGGACGAGGAGTGCGATCTGACCGCGCTGGGCGGTAAAACCTGCGCCGACTTCGGCTTCGAGGGCGGGACCCTCGGGTGCACCGAGTACTGTCTCTTCAACTACCATGACTGCACGGGGCAATCCGAGGCCTGCGCCACGGCCACGGCGACCCTCACCACGGAGTTGTACGAGACCATCGGGGCCTGCGCGGTGGCCGTGCGCCTCGACCACGAGACCCTCGAGGTCCTCGGCTACGCGGTGTTCTGCGGCGGTTATGGGGGCCTCGACGAGGCGGGCGCCCGGCAGCGCGCCACGGTGGACACCGGGATCGACCCGGGCGCGACCCTGGTGAACCCCGACGATCCCGGCGACGGCTGGCTGTTCCTGGCCGACGGCGCGGCCGCCTTCGTCAACGCCGAGAACGGCCTGACCACCTTCGGGGGCACCTGGGAAGCCGGCGGCCAGGAGGCCGGCGGCGCGGGGGATTTCACCTGGCCCGCGGCCTGGCGCGACCCCGACGACCTGGCCGACGGCTGCCCCCCCAGCGGCGGCACGCCCCGCGCCAGGGGCTTCGACCTCACCGACGGCGCCGCCGCCCTGGAGCCGGCCCTGGTCGACGCGGCCGTGGCGCGGGTGGAGCGCACCGCGGTGTTCGCGGCGATCTGGCACGGCGGCTACGTCTTCCACACCACGGTCCTGCGCTACGCCCGCACCACCGACCCGGTGGATCCGCTCACCGCGGAGTGGATCGTCCTCGTGGGCGGCGGCTGGCTCGAATAGGGAAATTTCCTCGCTGGACGCCCTCCTCCGGCTGCGATAAATTCGGACGCCCGCGGGGCAGGAGGACCCATGAAACGCGAAACTTGCAGAAACTGGATGAACACCGGGATCACGGGGCGGCTGATTGGACTGGGCCTTATGGCCGGCCTGGCGCTCGGCGCGTGCGGCCAGAAGGGCGGCGACAAGGACCCCGCGCCCGCCGCGGGCGACATGACCGCCGACATGACCGGCGACATGACCGCCGACATGGCCGGCGACATGACCCCCGAGCCGCCCAAGCCGGCGCCCATACCCCCACTGACCGTCTCTTTCAAGGTCACCAACGGCGGAAAGGTCCCCCTGTATCCGCCCAAGTTCAACAACTTCCTGACCACCGTGCGCCTCGAGCGCCTCGAGGGCACCGAGTGGAAGCCCGCCACCCTGTTCATGCCGCCGTGCACGCCCCGGTGCCCGGCCGACGGCAGCGCCCCTTCCTGCGGTCCGGGCTGCCACACCGAGCCCGATCGGCCGGCCGCGCTGGCGCCGGGCGAGGCCTTCGACTTCTCGTGGCCCGGCGTGGAGTACGCGGTCCGCAAGGCCACCCCCGAGTGCCTGTGTCACGACCAACTGGCGGCCCCCCGCGGCAAGCACCGCGTGCGCACCTGCCTGCACGGCGAGCTCACCTGCGCCGCCCCGCCCTGCGTGAAGGACGGCAAGCTGGCCGCCGACGCCTGGGGCTCGGGCGCCGAGGTCTGCGCCGAGAAGGAGTTCGAGCTCGCCGGGGCCGATCTCACCGTCGAGCTGGCCTTCCCCTGATCCTCCCCATCACAGATATTCGCGGTGCAGCTCGACCGAGCGGGCGCAGGGCTTCTCGACGAGGCCGATGCGGCCGGCGAGCTCGGGGTCGGTGAGGCCGTAGCGCGTCACCGCCCGGTACACCATGAGCACGGTGAACTCGCACTCGCCCTTGGTGCGCGGGATGAGATAATCCAGCACCAACACCCCCAGGCGCGAATAGCAGGCGTGAAAGAGCCGCGCCTTCTGCGCCTTCGCAAAAGGCGAGGTCATCTCGTCGAGGCGGAACTTGCTGTCGATGTAGGGCGGCATGCACTCCAGCGCCAGGTTCTTCGGCTTGTTCTGGGCCAGGTAGAGCTCCACCGCCGGCAGCGCGGCTTCGACGTAGGCCCGCAGGTCCAGCTCCGCGCACAGGCGGGCGGCCTCGACCGGGTGCGCGCCGCCGAGCAGGTCCGCCGTGCGCTTCAACTCGTAGCATATGGAGAAATGGTCCTTCGGCGGACCCTGCTGCGCCGCGAGCACCGCCTTCCGGTTGACGTCGTGGGCCTTTTGCGGCAGCGCGGTGCAGCGCCCGGCGAGGGTCCCGGGGAGCCGGTCGTGCACGGTCGCGCACCACGAGAGCGCGCCCGGGTAGTCCCGCGCGGCCACCCGGTCGAACAGGCCGCGGGCCTCCTCGCGCTCGGCCTTCCCCAGCATGAGCGCCGTCTCCATCAGGTTCCACACGTCGTGGAGCGCGCCGCTGGTGCCGGACGCTGCCGCGTCACCCGACGATCGCGCTCCTGCGCCGCCAGCGGGACCGGCCAGGTACGCGCGGACCCGCCCCCGGTAGTACTCTTGCGAGGCCCGCAGCAGGTGGCGGCAGGCGACGCGCACCTGGGGGGCGGCGAGGGCCTTGGGCTCGTCGCAGTCGGCCACGGCCACGAAGTAGTCCCGCTTCGCGGCGGACACGGTCATCAGGTGCAGGCGCACGGGGACCTCGAGATCCTGCGCCGCGCGCACGGCCTCGAGGAAGGCCGGCGGTTCGTCGGGCCCCGCCTCGCCCCGACCGCAGCCGGCCAGCCCGGAGGCCCCCACGAGGCCGACCAGCGTAACCAGGACCGCCCACGCCCCCCCGTGGGGGCCGCCTCGCGTGATTTGCCATCTCATACCGAATCCGCTCATGTCCTCCGTCATACCGCAACCGGGCGACGCGCGCCACCCGGGAATAATCGTGGAATCGCCCGCGCGTTTCCACTAGACTGCGAATGCCTGCGGACTGCCCGGGCCCCTTCCCTGCCATGACAACTCCTCCAGCCCCCCTTCCCACGATGTCGTCCCGTACGGGGCAGTCCCCCGCGCGTCGGCCGACCGCGGCGCTCATCCTCCTGGCCCTATGTCTCCTCGCGGCGACAGCGGGGTGCGGCGGACGCTCGGACTTCCGGGCCTCGGAACTGTGCGGCGCCGGCGGCTGCGAGGCGCCGCTCGACGGGCCGCTGCGGGTGGAGCTCCTCGAACCGTCGGCCGGCGCGCGGGTGGGCGAGGGGCGCGCGCTGCAGGTGGCCGGCGCCGTCGCGGGCGGCCGGCCGCCGTACGCCCTGCGCTGGGATCTCGACGGCGCGCCGCTGCCGGACCGCACGGCCTCGCCCGGCCCCGTCGTGTTCCCCGAGGCCGGCCTGCGCACCCTGGGCCTCACGGCGTTCGACGCCGCCGGCGGCTACGCCCGCGCCACCGTCACCGTGCACGTCGAGGACCTCGCCGGCGGCTGGCGCCCGTACTTCGGCCACCTGCACAACCACTACGGCCTCACCGACGCCGACTCGGTCGCCGAGGCCCTGGCCTGGGCCCGCGACGACGCCGGCCTGGACTTCGTGGCGCTCACCGACCATTCGACCCACCTGACGGCCGACGACTGGGAACTGTGGCGCCAGGTCGCGCTGACGGCCACCGAGCCCGGCGTGTTCGCGGTCATCCGCGGCTTCGAGTGGTCCCACCCCAGCGCCGGCCACCTGTGCGTGTTCGACACCGCCGACTACACCGCCGCCACGGACCCCGACGACTGGTCGCTCTTCGTCACCGACTGGCTGGTCCCCCAGGGCGGCATCGCCATGTTCAACCACCCCGGCCGCGAGCCCGACGCCTTCGACGACTTCGCCTTTCTGCCCGGGGACGGCGAGGCCCTGGTCGCGATCGAGACCGCCAACCGCTCGTGGGGCAACGCCTCGAACCACTACCAGCCCTACTACCTCCAGGCGCTGGACCAGGGCTGGCGCGTGGCCCCCACCGCGAGCCTGGACAACTCCGGCCCCAGCGCGGTGCCCCACCGTACGGTCTTCTGGGCGCCCGCGCTCACCGCCGACGACCTCCTCGGCGCCCTGCGCGCCCGCCGCGTCTACTCCACCGACGACCCCGGCCTGGAGCTGGCTTTTCGCTGCGGCGACGCCTGGATGGGTGACACCGTGCGCCTGACCGCGCCGGGCCCCGTCGAGTTCCTGGCGCGGGCGGCCGACGACGAGCCCATCGCGCGGCTCGAGCTGGTCACCGCCGGCGGGCGCGTGGCCGCCGCCGTCGAGCCGCCCCCGGGCGCCCGCCGCTTCGTGTGGTTCCCCGTGGTGGACGTGCGCGAGGACGCCTGGTTCTTCCTGCGGGCGACGCTGGTGGACCTGCAGGACGACGAGGCGCCCTTTCAGGTGGCGGTCACCGCCCCGATCTTCTTCGACGTGGATTAGTTGGAGGGGGGGACGCAGGCCTTGGCGTCCTGGGGCTCGTCGACGAAGTCGATGGACGAGGAGCAGTTGGCCTCGTTGTCGAGGTCGCGGGAGACGTTGCAGTCGGCCTTGTCCACGCACACGAGGAAGCAGTAGTTCACGCCGTCGTCGTGGGCCACGCAGCGCGAGCCCTCGGGGCAGTCGACGTCGCCGGTGCAGTCCTTCACGCCGCAGTAGCCGCCCTTGAAGTCCAGCAGGCACTCCTGGGTCTCCTCGTCGCACTGCGCGGTCTCGGCGCACTGGGCGCCCACCCCCAGGTCGACGGCCTTCTTCTTCTCGTCGTCGCAGCCGACCACGGCAAAGGCCAATAACAAAATAAAAGCGATGAATAATTTTTTCATGGAACATCCTCCTTCGGATGGAAAAAACGCGGACCGGCCGAATTACGCACAATTCCGATGGGAATTCAAGGGGTCCGTGACGCGAAACGGGGGGGGTTGGAAATCGCTCCCATATCTGTTAGGTTGCGGCGTTTGAACGGGGACTGCTTTTATGAGATTGGCCCGACTCGAGATCAACGGCTTCAAGAGCTTCGCGACGCGCACGGTGCTGGACCTGCCCGACGGCCTCAACGCCATCGTGGGGCCCAACGGCTGCGGCAAGAGCAACGTGGTCGACGCCATCCGCTGGGTGCTCGGCGAGCAGTCCGCCCGCAGCCTGCGCGGCCGCAGCATGGAGGACGTCATCTTCTCGGGCTCCCAGCACCGCGCCCCCGCGGGCCTGGCCGAGGTCACCCTGGTGTTCGAGCAGGACGACCGCAGCCCGCCGCCGGTGGCGTATCTGAACTACCCCGAGATCCGCGTGTCCCGCGTGCTGCACCGCGACGGCGCCTCCGAGTACCGCCTGATGAACATGCCGTGCCGCCTGAAGGACATCGTGGACGTGTTCTCGGGCACCGGCCTGGGCTCGCGCTCGTACGCCATCATCGAGCAGGGCAAGATCGCCTACCTCATCGCCGCGCGCCCGGACGAGCGCCGCATGCTCTTCGAGGAGGCCGCCCAGATCAGCCGCTACCGCACCCGCCGCAAGGAGAGCGAGAAGCGCCTGGAGGAGAGCCGCCGGCACCTCGAGCGCATCGGCGACATCGTGCGGGAGCTGGGGACGCGCCTGAAGCAGCTCGAGCGCCAGAAGGCCGTCGCCGAGCGCTACCAGGTGCTCGAAGGGCGGCTGTTCGTGCTCGACCGCTGGCGCGCCGTGCACCAGGGCCGCGAGCTCGACGTCCAGATCCGCCGCGTGCGCGAGTTGATCGCCGCCAACGCCGGGCGCCTGGACCTGCTCGCGACCGAGCTCGAGACCGTGCGCACCGGCTCCGAGGGGCTGCGCCTGCAGCAGGCCGAGGCCGAGACCGCCTACCAGGAGGCCGTGGTCGCGCAGATCGAGCTCGAGAAGGCCCACGCCGCCCTCGACGGCTCGGTGCGCGTGTCCGAGAACCAGGCCGGCACCCTCGAGAAGACCATCACCGCCGCCCGCGCGCGCCGCGCCGAGGCCCAGGCGAAGCTCGAGTCCACCCAGGCCCTGGTCGACCAGAGCGCCGAGAAGCGCCAGCACCTGGCCTCGGTGGCCGCCATCAAGAGCGAGGAGCTCGCCGGCCTGGACCAGGAGTACAAGACCGCGCGCAACGCCCGCCTGGACCTCGAGGCCCGCGTGCAGGACGTGCGCAACGAAGTGCTCGCCCTCGAGAAGCAGGTGGCCGCCGCCGGCGCCATGGCCGAGAGCGAGGCCCGCCAGCGCGTCGAGAACGAGGCCCGCCGCACCGCCTTCGTGGCCGAGCTGGCCGCCATGCGCGAGCGCCAGGCCCAGCTCGCCCCCCAGCTCGAGGCCCGCGTGACCGAGCGCGAGGCCGCCGAGACCCGATACCGCGAGCTCGAGGGCGAATTGAAGGCCCTCGAGGCCGAGATCGCCCGCGAGACCGAGGCCGGCCGCAAGCTGCAGAACGACCTGATGGCCGCCGAGCAGCGCGACTCCGAGCTCACCGGCAAACTGACCTACCTGCGCGACGTCATCGCCCACCACCAGGACGCCGACGAGAGCGCCCGGCGCCTGTGGACGGCCCTGGAGAAGGCCCAGCGCGTGGCCTGGGTCGAGGGCCCGCTCTTGGACGCCTTCGCCCCCGACGAGAGCGCGGTGGCGCCGCTGGAGTTGATCCTGGCGCGGGCCGCCCACGCCTTCCGGTTGTCGGGCACCGAGCACCTGCCGGACCTGCTGCGCCTGGCCCGCGAGAGCGACTGCGCCGACGTCGCGCTCATGCTGCCCCAGGCCGAGGCCGAGGCCCCCGCCCCCGAACTGCCGCCGGGCTGGGTCCCGCTCTCGGAGCGCGTGCGCGTGCTCGACGGCCGCTTCGCCCGATGGATCGCCCGCTGGTGGTTCGCCCCCTCCCTCGAGGAGGCGCTGGACCACCTGCACCTGGTCCCCGACGACGGCGGCTTCATCATCTCGGACACCGTGCTGGTCACCGGCACCGGCGAGGTGTGGCTGCACCGCCGCAACGCCCAGGGCGCGTTCAAGCTGCGCATGGACAAGGAGCGGCTCGAGCCCGAGGCCCGCGAGGCCGCTGAACTGAAGGCCGGGCTCGTCACCGCGGTGGCCGCCGCCCGGGACCGGGTCGCCAACGCCACCGCCCGCCTGCAGGAGCGCCGCGCCCTTTTGCGCGACGCCCAGGCCCGCCACCAGGCCGAGGTCATCGCCGAGAATCAACTGCGCGCGCAGTTGGGCACCCTGGAACACGTCATGGCCGACCGCGAGAAGGCCATCGCCCGGCTGGCCCCGCCCGCAGAGGCGCCCCGCGTGGCCGTGGATCCCGAGCTCGAGCGCCGCACCCGCGCCCGCCGCGAGCACCTGGACAAGGAGCTGGCCCGCCTGCGCGAGCTGGTGGCCCGCGTCGACGGCCTGCAGGAGCAGGTGCAGAACGCCCGCGTCGCCCTCGAGGGCTGGACGCAGAAGATCGACAGCGAGCGGCGCCTGGAGCAGCGCCTGACCGAGGAACTCGAGACAGATCGGAAGAGCGTCGTGTAGGGAAAGAGTGTAGATCTCGGTGGT
>CALKWH010000429.1 GCA_938004375.1 uncultured Pseudomonadota bacterium | reverse complement strand
ACCACCGAGATCTACACTCTTTCCCTACACGACGCTCTTCCGATCTTCGGGGTCCAGGCCCAGCACGCTCTTCAACTGGCCGTCGTATCGCTCGGCGCGGGAGAGGTACTCCTCGGCCGTGACCGGACCGATGGCGCGGTACGGCGGCACGTCGTCCTCCCGGCGCCCGAAGCCGAACATCACGCTCATCAGGCGCTGCAGGTTGTGCACCCGGGCGCTCTGGGCGAGCATCTTCTCCTCGTCGAGCTTCTCGCCGGTCATGCCCTCGTAGAACTTGAAGTAGTTGTCCACGTGCTCGGGGATCTTGGCCGCCTGCTGCGGGGGGTGCTTCTTGTTGTCCGCGGGGGCCACGTCGTTCCAGACGATCTTGCACAGGCCGTGCAGGCCGAACCAGGTGCGCCACAGCGGGAAGTAGTACAGCGCCTCGGCCTTGTCCTCGAAGGACGGGATCTGGTTGTTCACCATGTCCATGAAGATCAGCCAGGCCTCGTCGTGCTGAGGGCCCTTGACGGCCATGGAGTAGCCGGCCTGCTGCGCCAGGCTCTCCTTGGAGACGTACTCGGAGAACTCCAGGCCCTTGACCTCCATGCCGACGTCGCGGATGAACTGCGCGTCGCCGCGGCCCTCGCGGATCCACTTCTCCTTGAGCCACCGGATGCCCTGGCCGACCTCGACGCCGAAGCCCTCGCCCCGGCTCATCTGGTGCAGCAGCTCGAGGACCTCGTTACAGGCGCCGAACGAGAGGTCCAGGCCGCCGGTGTCCGCCTTCGTGATCACGCCGGCCTCGAAGCACTCCATGACGAAGGCGATGCCGGTGCCCGCCGAGATGACGTCGATGCCGTAGGTGTCGCAGTAGAAGTTGAACTCGACGATGAAGTCCGGGTCGAAGCAGCCCATGTTGGTGCAGGCGCCCACGGTCTCGTACTCGGGGCCGTCCACGGTGACGCGCTGGCCCTTGTACGGGCCGGTCTTCAGTTCGTAGCCGTCCACCGCCTTGGCGCAGGACATCGAGCAGCCGAACCAGCAGCCGTCGGGGCTGTTCTGGGTGAAGTACCGCTCCTTGAGGACCTTGGAGTCGACCTTGTACGTCTCGGGGTGGGAGCCGAACTTGTAGTTGTTCACCGGCAGCAGGTCGTACTTGTCCATGACCTCGACGATGTTCGCCGTGCCCACCTCGCGCATGCGGCACTGGACCTTGTCCAGGGTGGCCATCTCGGCGTTGACCTTCATGCCGTGGCGGCGGATCAGGGACGGATCGACCGGGTGGTTCAGTTCCTCGACGACCTGGATCGCCCCGGTGGGGCAGACGAAGGCGCACGAGGTGCAGCCGATGCAGTGGGGATCCGTCTCGCCAAACGGCATGGTCAGGTGCCTGAGGATGCCGCGGCCGGCGAAGTCCAGGATGCGCTCCTGAATGAACTCCTCGCAGGCCTTCACGCAGTGGCCGCACAGGATGCAGGCCTTGGGGTTGGGGTCGGTCAGGTCGCTGGCGAAGGCCGAACCGTCGGTCACCCCGCAGCGCCGGGCCACGTCCTGCACCACGGGCACGTTGGGCCAGCGGCCCAGGTACATCTGGGCGAGCACCTTCCGGTGCTTGAGCACGCGCTCGGATTTGGTCCACACGGTCATCTCCTCGCGCACCGGGTAGTTGCAGGCGGTGACCAGCCGCTTCCTGCCGCGGATCTCGATCTCGCACAGGCACAGCCGGCAGGTGCCGTTGGGCGTGAGATCCTTGTGGTAGCAGAGCGTGGGCAGCGCGATGCCGGCCCCGAGGACGGCCTTGATGAGCATGCTGTCCTCGAGGACGGTGACCTTCTGATCGTTGATGGTGATGTCGATTTTCCTGGGGGCCATCACTTCACCTCCACGGCGTGGAACTTGCACACCTCGAAGCAGATGCCGCAGCGGATGCACTTGTCCGCGTCGATCGCGTGCGCCTTTTTCCGCTCGCCCGTGATCGCCGCGGTGGGGCAGGGCTTGACGCAGGCGCCGCAGCCGGTGCAGGCGTCGGCCAGGATGCGGTACGAGATCAGCGCCTTGCACACGCCCGCCGGGCAGCGTTTCTCCCGGATGTGGGTTTCGTACTCGTCGCGGAAGTACTTCAGCGTGGAGAGCACGGGGTTGGGGGCCGAGCCGCCGAGCTGGCACAGGGAGGCGTCCTTCACCGTGTCGCAGAGCTCCTCGAGCAGGGCCAGGTCCTCCTCGCGGCCGGCGCCCTCGCAGATGCGGTGCAGGATCCGCGACAGGGCGTACAGCCCCTCGCGGCAGGGCGTGCACTTGCCGCAGCTCTCGTCCACGAGGAAGTCGACGAAGTAGCGCGCCACGTCGACCATGCAGGTGCGGTCGTCCATGACGATCATGCCGCCCGAGCCCATCATGGAGCCCAGCGCGGTGAGCGAGTCGAAGTCCACCGGCATGTCCAGGTGCGAGGCCGGGATGCAGCCCCCCGACGGGCCGCCGGTCTGCACGGCCTTGAAGGTGCGCCCCTCGGGCACGCCGCCGCCCACGTCCTCGATGATCTCGCGCAGGGTGATGCCCATGGGCACCTCGACGAGGCCGGTGTTGCGGACCTTGCCGACCAGGGAGAAGACCTTGGTGCCCGAGGAGCCGTTCCACGGGTTCTCCTTCACGTCGCCGGTGCCCATGGCGGCGAACCAGTCGGCGCCCTTCAGGACGATGGGGGGCACGTTGGCCCAGGTCTCGACGTTGTTGAGCACGGTGGGCAGGTCGCGGTAGCCGTACTCGACGTTGTGCACGTACTTGGCGCGGGGCTCTCCGGCGCGACCGGCCATGGAGGCCATGAGCGCCGAGCTCTCGCCGCACACGAAGGCGCCGGCGCCGCGGTGGATCTTGATGTCAAAGGAGAAGTCGGTGCCGAAGATGCGCTCGCCGAGGAGACCGGCATCCCGCGCGGCCGCCAGCGCCTTGTTCAGGCGGACCAGGGCCAGCGGGTACTCCTTGCGGATGTAGATGAAGCCCTCGGAGGCGCCCACGGCGTAGGCGCCGATGGCCATGCCCTCGATCACGGCGTGGGGATCGGTCTCGATGATCGAGCGGTCCATGAAGGCCCCGGGGTCGCCCTCGTCGGCGTTGCACACGACGTAGATGTCGGTGCCGCGCTTCACCTTCGCCTTCTTGCCGCTGGCCCATTTCACGCCCGCGGGGAAGCCGCCGCCGCCGCGGCCGCGCAGGCCCGAGCGGGTGACCTCGGCGATCAGGGCGTCGGGGTTCGCCTCGGTGAGCGCCCGGCGCAAGGCCTGGTAGCCGTCCCGGGCGATGTAGTGCTCGAGGTTCTCCGGGTCGACGAGCCCCTTGTTGCGCAGGGCGACGAGCTGCTGCTTGGTGAAGAACGATATGTCCTCCATCTTCGGGTTGATCGCCCCGGTCACCGGGTTTTTGTGCATCAGTTTCTCGACCGGCTTACCGCCCACCAGGTGTTCGGTCACGAGGAGCTCGAGATCCTTCTCGCGCAGCTTCTGGTAGAAGATGCCCTCGGGCTGCACCACGACGATGGGTCCCACGGCGCAGAACCCGTTGCAGCCGGTGCCCACCACCAGCCACTGGTTCGTCAGGCCGTGGCGTGCGAGGGTCTCCTCGAGGCCGCGTTTGATCTCGAAGCCCTTGGCGGCCACGCACCCGGTGCCGTTGCACACCATGAGCATGCCGCGGTACTTCGCCTGGGTCGCGCGCACCCCGGCGGCGATGGTCTCGAGCTGGTTCATCCCGAGCTTATTCATGATCCACCTCCTCCGGGCATTCGACGGGGGCGTTGGCCTTGCCGGGCGCGTGCTGCTTCAACAGCCGCTCCACCTGCCGGCTCTCCACGTTCCCCACGATCTCCTCGCCGATGCGCACCACCGGGGCGATGGAGCAGGCGCCCAGGCAGGCCACGGCCTCGAGGGTGAACTTCCCGTCGGTCGTCGTCTGGCCGGCCTTCACGCCCAGCACGCGCTCGAAGGAGTCCAGGATGTTGGCCGCGCCCTTGACGTGGCAGGCGGTGCCCATGCACACCTGGATGGTCGTCTCGCCGCGGGGCTCGAGGCTGAAGGACTTGTAGAAGGTCGCGATATGGTACAGGTGGGCCATGGGGGTGCCGCAGCGCCGCTGGAGCTGGTCCAGGGCCACCTTCGGGATGTGGCGGAACCGCTCCTGGATGTCCTGCATCATCTCGATGACGTACTCGGGGTCCGCCTGCCAGCGGTCGATGATGCGGTCGAGCTCCTCGCGCACCGTGGGGCACTCCATCCGGGAGATCTTCTTCGGCGTGATGCGCGCGGCGACCTTGTTCTCCTCGACGCGCCAGGCCGGAAGCTCCGCGTGGCTGCGCAGGACCAGCGCCTTGACCTTCTTGTGGCGGAACACCGTGCCGATTCCGCCGCGGGCGGCCTGCTTGAAGCGGCAGCAGCCCCGGCGCCAGTCGTAGAACGAGAAGTTGAGCATGCCCATGCGGGTGTGCTCGGCGGCAGTGCCGGCCGAGACCACGGCGACGTTGCGCCGCTCCATTTCGTTGGGCGCGAACTCGGCGGTCAGTTCCTCGGCCAGGACGTGGGAGTCCACGGGGTCCGCGGTGGCGTCCAGGACGCGGATGGTCCGGTCCACCGAGTCGATGGCGATGATGCACTCGGTGTCGGAGCTCCCGGTGAGCATCATCGCGTCGAAGCCGGCGAACTTCAGGAACGGGCCGAAGTAGCCGCCCACGTTGCAGTCCATCATGGAGTTCGTCAAAGGCGAGACCGCGGTCACGATGGTCTTGCCCGAGCCGGGGAACGAGGTCGTGCCGCCCAGGGGACCGGCCGAGAAGCAGATGGGGTTCTCGGGGCTGTCCCACCGGGTGTTCCCGGTGATCTCGCGCAGGGTCAGCCACAGGTCGAAGCCCTTGCCGCCGGTCCACAGGCGCTTCATCTCGTCGTCCACCGGGAGCTCGGTGATGGTCTGGCCCGAGATGTCCACGCGCAGGGCGCGCCCCGCGTAGCCGCGGTCCAGATCCCGCCGTTCGAAGCGTGTTTCAAACAGGATTTTTCGTTCGTGCACCCGACACCTCCTGGGAGCGGCCGAAGAAGCCGCAAAACGGTCTTAAAACACCCGCGCGCGCGGTTCAAGGGAAATTTTTCACGGAATTTCCAGGCGCCGGTGCGCTCGCCGGTGCGAACAAAGCCCTTGTGCCGGAGACGGCTTTCCACCACAATCTCGGCAGGAGTCCGTCACCATGCGCACGTCCCGCACGCAAACCCTCCCGCTGCCCTGGACCTTCTGTTTCTTCCTCGCCGCCTGCCTCGGCCTGGCCGCCTGCTCCGGCGAGGCCGGCGTGCGCCCGGGTCCCGACGGCGGGGTCGACGCCGACGTCCCCGATGTCCCGGACTCGGACGCGGACGCGGAGCCCGTCTGCCCCGAGGAGGACCGCTGCGGCATCCTGTGCTGCTCGGACGGCGAGGAGTGCGTCAACCACATGGCCTGTCTGCCGGTGTGCCCGTTCACCCGCTGCGGGGAGAACCTGTTCACCTGCTGCGGCGCGGGCCAGATCTGCCTGGACGGCGTGGACTGCGCGGCCGACTGTCCGGCGGGCGAGTCCCTGTGCGGCGCGAGCCTCAACGTGTGCTGTCCCCCCGGCACCCTGTGCCTCCATGACCAGTGCGCGGTGCCCGCGGGCAACTGCGACAATCACTTCGACTGCCCTGACGAGAGCTACTACTGCGAGGCGGCCATCGGCAAGTGCCTGCGCCTGCCCGACGGGCCCCTGTGCGAGGGCGAGGCCACCTTCACCGACATCGAGCCGGAGCTCGAGTGGTATTGGCGCGGCACGACCGTGCTGGGCAAGGCCTACACCGACAGCATGGCCGCCCCCATCGTGGGCGACGTGGACGGCGACGGCATCCCGGACATCGTGGTCGTGCTGTTCTACACCAACCTGTACAACACCGACTCGGTCATCGTCGTGCTCGCCGGCGACGGCGACGGCGCGGGCGGCGGCCGCATCCTGTTCACCATCCCCTCGGACGCCGATCCCGCCGCACCCAAGCCCTTCGGCGGCGCCTCGGTGGCGCTGGCGAACTTCGACGACGATCCGGGTCTCGAGATCGTCTACAACGTGCAGGGCGGCGGCGTGCGCATCGCGGACAACGACGGCCTCGGCGACGTGTGCGACACGGCCAACCACCCGGGCTGCAGCGGCCTGCGGCTCTCCGGGGCCTCGATGCGGCACATCCACGGCGGGCCCGGCATCGCCGACCTCGATCACGACGGCATGCCCGACATCGTGCTGGGGTGTCACGCCCTCAACGGCCGCGACATCTCCAACCCGTCGCTGGACTTCGTGAACCAGCTCGGCTGCGGCCGCTCGGTGCTCATCGCCGATCTGGACCTCGACGGGCGCCCGGAGATCTTCGACGGCTCCCACGCCTACACCGTCGATCCGCTGATCCCCGGCGGCCAGACGTTCTGGACCAACGCCGCCGGCCTCTCCTCGGGGTTCCTCGCCGCAGCCGACATCCTGCCGGACCGGCCCGGCCCCGAGCTCGCCTACGTCTACAACAACTTCTTCCTGGTCGACGGCCTCACCGGCCAGCTGCTGGTGGGCACCGGCGGCGCCCTGGTCGACGCCACCATCCCCATCCCCGGCACCGGCAACGGCGGCGCCCCCACGCTGGCGGACTTCGACGGCGACGGCCTGCTCGAGATCTCGACGGCCGGGCGCGCCGAGTACGTCGTGTACGATCCCGACTGCCACGACCCGGCGCTGCGCACCGGCGGCGCCTGCGCCTCGGGGCGCACCGACCTGATCCTGTGGTCCACCCCCACCCAGGACCTGAGCTCTTCCATGACGGGCTCCTCGGTGTTCGACTTCCAGGGCGACGGTCGCGCCGAGGTGCTTTACAACGACGAGTGCTTCTTCCACATCTACGACGGCACCACCGGCGCCGAGCTGGTCTCCCCGCCGATCCCGGGCTCCTCGGGCACGCTGGCCGAGTACCCGTTAGTGGCCGACGTGGACGGCGACGGCAACTCGGAGATGATCATCGTGTCGAACAAGTACGCCGTGGGCGGCCTGCAGTGCCGCCTGCACTGGAAGAACGCCGGCGTCCCCATCGACACCCTGTGCCAGCTCACCGACTGCGTGGCCCAGGGGCCCTGCGACGGCGGCATCGGCGGCACCTGCTCCGGAGACCTCCAGTGCGATGCAGCGGGCGTCTGCCAGCAGGCCGGCGGCACCGTGGGCGTGCGCGTCTACGGCGACGCCAACGACCGCTGGGTGCGCACCCGCCCGATCTGGAACCAGTTCGACTACCACGTCACCAACATCGAGTACGCCGGCGGCCTGTGGGACGTCCCCCTCTCGGAGGACGCGAACTGGCTGCTGTACAACAACTACCGCCAGAACGTGCAGGGCGGCGCGCTGTTCCCGGTGCCCGACCTCCAGATCGACCTCACCGCGGCCGCGCTCTGTCCCTCCATCGTCCGGCTCTCGGCCGTGGTGCGCAACGAGGGCTCCGCGGCCGCAGCCCCAGGCGTGGCCGTCCACTTCTACCGCACCGACGTCACGCCGGCCGCCTACCTGGGATCGCTCACCACGGCCACCATCGTGCTTCCCGGCGGCTGGGAGCGCCTGACCTTCGTCTACGAGGGCGCCGAGACGGGCGTGGACATGACCTTCTCGGCCGTGGTCAACGAGGCGGGCGCCCTCGAGGAGTGTGAGCCGGGCAACAACGCCCGCCCCGCCGGCCCGGTGCGCTGCGAGGTCGTCGAATAGAGGGACGCCCGCCAACGGGCGGCCCGCACTTTTTTTCCCACTTTCCGAAAATCTCTGCTATGTTCCCGCCGACCCTGAACGAGCGCGGACCGGTTGGCGCCCTTCGTCCTCGTGCATCTCCCTTCGTTCGAGCATGCGTGGAAGTCGTTACAACAGCTGATCCTCTCGACCGGGCCGGCCCTGCCGGACTGGGGAAAACAGCAAATAATCAAGGAGTTTGTCCATGCCCTTCAAGTCCCTCGGCCTGCGCGCCGAACTGCTCCAGGCCATCGCCGAGGAAGGCTACACCGATCCCACCCCGGTGCAGGCCCGCGCCATCCCCCTCGTGCTGGCCGGCCGCGACGTCATGGCCGGCGCCCAGACCGGCACCGGCAAGACGGCGGCCTTCGCGCTCCCCATCCTCCAGCTCCTCGCCGAGAACCGCCCCCTGGGGCGCCGCCCCCGCCTGCGGGCGCTGGTGCTCACCCCCACCCGCGAGCTCGCCGCCCAGGTGGCCGAGAGCTTCACCGACTACGGGCGGCACCTGCCGCTCTCGACCGGCCTGGTGTTCGGCGGCGTGGGCATCGGCCCCCAGATCGAGCAGCTCCGGCGCGGCGTGGACGTGCTGGTGGCCACCCCCGGGCGGCTGCTGGATCACGCGGGACAGAAGACCGTCGATCTGTCGGGGGTGGAGATCTTCGTCCTGGACGAGGCCGACCGCATGCTGGACATGGGGTTCATCCGCGACATCCGCCGGATCATCCGCCTGCTGCCGGCCTTGCGGCGCAACCTGCTGTTCTCGGCGACCTTCCCCGACGAGATCCGGCACCTGGCCAACGAGCTTCTGCGCGACCCCGAGCGCATCGACATCGAGCGAAAGCAGCTCGACGCCGAACTGGTCGAGCAGGTGGTGCATCCGGTGGACCGCGACAAGAAGCGCGCGGCCCTCTCCCACCTGATCCGGACCCGCCAGTGGCGCCAGGTGCTGGTGTTCTCGCGCACCAAGCACGGCGCCAACCGCCTGGCCGACCAGCTCACCCGCGACGGGCTTCCGGCCGCCGCCATCCACGGCAACAAGACCCAGGGCGCCCGCACCATGGCGCTGTCGGACTTCAAGACGGGCCGCGCCCGGATCCTGGTGGCCACCGACCTCGCCTCCCGCGGGCTCGACATCGACCAGCTGCCCTGCGTGGTCAACTACGAGCTGCCCCAGTCCCCCGAGGACTACGTGCACCGCATCGGCCGCACCGGCCGCGCGGGCCGCGACGGCCTGGCCGTGTCCCTGGTGTCCATCGAGGAGTACGGCCTGCTCGTGGCCATCGAGAAGCTGGTCAACCACGAGATCCCCCAGGAGCTCATCCCCGAGTTCCCGCCCGCCGTGCCCTTCGCCATCCGCCCCAAGGTCGTCGAGGCCGGTCCGCCTCCCGTGCGCATGGGCCGCGGCACCGTCCGCGTGAACACCCGCCGCGGGCTCCCAACCCGCCGCCGCTAAGCGACTTCCATTCGGAGCACCGGTCCACCATCAACTGCCGGTTTGCCGCTCTTCGATTTCGATTTCGATTCTTCAATTTTTCCGCCAGAAGCCCGGTGAGAACAGCACGAGGATGGCGAACAACTCGATGCGGCCGATGGCCATGAGCAGGCTGAGGACCGCCTTGCCCGCGGTGGGCAGGTCGGCGTAGTTGCCCGTGGGGCCCACGACGCCCAGGCCCGGGCCGATGTTGTTGAGCGTCGCCGCCACCGCCGAGAAGGCGGTGATCAGATCCAGGCCCAGGGCGGCCATGGCCAGGGTGCCCATGGTGGCCGCGACCAGGAACAGCAGGAAGAACACCAGCACGGTGTGCTGCAGCTCGGGGGAGATCACGTCGTTGCCGATCTTGATCGTCCGCACCGCGCGGGGGGACCAGGCCTTGTGGAGCCGCTCCCAGGCGACCTTCCACAGGATCAGCAGGCGGATGACCTTCAGTCCGCCGCCGGTGGAGCCCGCGCAGCCCCCGATGAACATCAGCAGCAGCAGGACCGCGCGGGAGAAGTCCGGCCACCGGTCGAAGTCGGCGGTGCCGAAGCCGGTGGTGGTCATGACCGAGACCGTGGAGAAGCCCGAGCCACGCAGGGCGGCGGCCAGGCCGTCGACGGCGCCCTCGAACCACAGGTCGGCGGTGATCGCCGCGGTGGCCAGGACCAGCACGAGGAGGTAGGCGCGAAACTCGGGGTCGCGCACCAGGGCCTTCCAGTCGCGGCCCCAGACCGCGAAGAACAGGCTGAAGTTGGTGCCCGCGAGCACCATGAAGACGATCAGGGTGAGCTCGATCCCCACGCTGGAGTAGGCGGCCACCGAGGCGTTGCGCGTCGAGAAGCCGCCGGTGGCGACCGTGCCGAAGGCGTGGCACAGGGCGTCGTGGATCGACATCCCCTCGAGCATGAGGACGACGGTGAGGGCCACGGTCATCGCGACGTAGATCTTCCACAGGATCGACGCGGTGTCGCGGATCTTGGGGGCCAGCCCGCGGGGGTCTGGGCCGGGGCTCTCGTTCTTGAAGAGCTGCTTTCCGCCGGCGCCCAGGTAAGGCAGGATCGAGATGAACAGCACGATGATGCCCATGCCCCCGAGCCAGTGGGTGAACGAGCGCCAGAACACCAGGCCCTTCGAGGCGCTCTCGATGTCGGCGAGGACCGAGGCCCCGGTGGTGGTGAAGCCCGACATGGACTCGAAGTAGGCGTCCACGGGGTTGGAGAACATCCCGCCTATCCAGAACGGGAGGCCGCCGATGCCCGCGGCGATCAGCCAGCCGAGGCCCACGAGTGCCAGGGCCTCGCGGTTGTACATGCGGCCGTCGGCGCGCCGCCCCAGGAACCACAGGCCGCCGCCCAGGGCGCCGCCCGCAGCCATGGCCGCGAAGAAGGCGGCCAGCGGGCGCCACTCGGCGTGGATGAGGCTCCACGCGGCGCCGGGCAGCAGGCACAGGCTGAAGAACAGCAGGAACTGGCCGAGGTAGCGGGCGAGGATGGGGTAGTTCATGGGATCGTCAGCCGTTGGTCGGGAACATGCGGACCACGTCAGCGGCCACGGTCTTCTTGGCGATGATCACGACGCGGTCCTTCGGCTCGATGCGATCCGCGCCGCCGGCGATGAACACCTTGCCCCGGCGGGCGATGGCGGCCACCAGGGAGCCTCGCGGGAAGCCGGCCGAGGCCAGGGGCTGGCCCGTCGCAAGCTGGCCCTCCCGGGCGATGAACTCCAGGATCTCGGCCTGCTCCTCCTCGAGCACGGTGCGGGACTGGCAGCCCTGCGCCAAGGTGAGCTCGAGCAGGTGGGTGGCGAAGATGACCCGCGGGATCAGGGCGTGGTTCACCCCGAGCCGGTTGATGAGCACGGAGAAGTCGGGCTGCCGGACCACGGCCAGGCAGTGGGGCACCCCCAGCTCCTTGGACAGGAGCGCGGCCAGGATGTTGCGGTCGTCCTTGTCGGTGGCGGCGATGAACACCGAGCTCTGGTCCAGACGCTCCTCTTTCATGGCGTCGATCGAGGTGACGTCGGAGTGGATGATTTCGGCGTGCTCGAGGAGCCGGGCGGCCTCCTCGCAGCGCTCGCGGTCGCGCTCCACGAGCTTCACGGTGAAGCGGTACTTCCCCAACTTCTGGGCGATGAACAGGCCCACTGACGAGGCGCCCGCGATGGTGACCGTGTGCAGACGGTCGAGCTTCTTCTTCACCAGCTCCTCGAAGATCTGCCCCTTGTGGGCCTTGCCGATGAAGGTGACCTGGTCTCCGGGTTCAAGCGCGTCGTCGCCCCGAGGGATGATGGTCTCGGCGCCCCGGCGGATCAGGCCGACGAGGGTGTGCTCGGGGAGCTTGAGGCGGGAGAGGGGGCCGCGCAGGGGGGAGGCCTCGTCGAGGTGGAAGGAGAAGGCCTGGATCAGGCCGCCGGCGAAATCGTCGAGCATGACCATGCCCGGGTGCTCGAGGTAGGCGATGGCCTGGCGGGCGGTAAGCTCCTGCGGGCTCAGGATGTGATCCACGTGGAAGGCCCCCGCGAGCTCCAGGGCCTCCTGGAAATACGTGTACTGCCCCACCCGGGCCACGGTCTTCTTCGCGCCGAGCTTCTTCGCGAGGGACGCCGCCACCAGGTTGGCTTCGTCGTGCCCCGAGGTGGCGACGAACAGGCCCGCGTCGGCGATCCCCAGGTCCTTGAGCAGGCCCGAGGAGGTGCCGGAGCCGGCCACCACGCGCACGTCGCGGTGGAAGTCCACGTCCTCCACGCGCCGGGGGTCGTTCTCGATCAGGGTGACGCCGTGCCCCTCCTCGGCCATCACCTTCGCCAGGTGCGCGCCGACCTGGCCGGCGCCCATGATGAAGATGTTCATACGGTCCTCGACTCCATCCTCGCCGGTGGGCCGTCACGGTGCCCGGAGAGCCGGCGGGGTGTCGCACCTCTACCACAGATCGGGTTGGATTTGTATGGGGTATTGAATGGGCCGGGTATAGTATTTAGCGTTCGTTGATCTTGAGCTCGGGCATCGCCTTCTGGAGCTTGTCCAGTTCACCCTTCGGGAAGCCCTTGGAGACCGTGAGCGTGCGCATCTTGGTGAGCTTCAGGAGCGGGGCCAGGGACTTGACCTTGGTTTCACTGATGTTCAGGGACCAGAGGTTCTCGGCTTTGGCCAGGGGTTTCAAGTCGGCCACGGCGGTCTTGGGGATGGCCACGTCGCTCAGTTCGGTGAGCTCCGCGAGGGCCTTGATGTCCTTGATTTTGGTGTTGCCCAGGTCCACGCGCCGGAGCTTCTTGCAGTTGGCCAGGTCGTCGAGCTTCTCGACGGCCGAGTCGGTCAGGGAGAGGCTGTCCAGCTCGGGCATGTTCTTCACCGCCGAGAGATCCTTCACGCCGCCCTCCTTGAGCCAGTTCAGGGAGAGGGACTTCATCTTGGTGGCGCCCGCGAGCAGGTTCAGATCCGAGAAGGTCGTGAACTGCAGCCAGATGTCCTCGAGGGCGGTGAGCTTCGAGAGCACGGAGAAGTCGGTGGACTTGTTCATGTAGAGGTTCAGGACGCGGAGCTTGGTCAGGCCGGCCAGCGGCGCCAGATCGGTGACCGGGCAGGCGTACAGGTCCAGCTCCTCGAGGGCGACGAGCTTCTCGACGAACTTGATGTCCTCGACCTCGCTCATGTAAAAATTCGCGTGGGTCAGGGTCACGGCCTCGGCCAGGGCGGAGACGTCGGTCACCCGGGTGCCGTAGAAGGTCAGTTTCTTCAGGTTCTTCAAGCCCGCCAGCGGCTTCAGGCTCAGGCGTTTCTTGCGCTCCTTGTCGTCCTCCCACTTCAGGGACGAGGCCTTCAGTTCCTCGAGCTTGGCGAGCTTGGCCACCGGCTCCAGGTTGTCGACCTTGGTGGAGGCGACGGAGAGCTTCTTGACCCAGGGCAGGTTGGCCACGGTCTTGAACTGGTCGTTGGTCACCTCCTCGGTGAACTGGATCTCGAGGTTCTCGAAGTCCTTCTGCTTTTCGATCTCTTCTTTCACCTTCTTGGTGATCACGGTGACCTTGCAGGCGTTCCAGCCGCCGCACTCGACCTTCTCGTCCTCGGGCTTCACGTTCTCGGCCTTGACCCAGTTCGGGTCCTCGGCGGGCTTGTCCGGCGTCATGGCGTCGGCGGGCCCTTTCATGTCGCCGGCCACGGGTTGCTTGCCGTCGTCGGCCTTCTTGTCGTCGGCCTTCTTTTTATTGCAGGCGAGCATCGAGATGGACAGGGAGAGGATGAGGATCAGGATTTTTTTCATGGTGGTGAAACCTCCGTTCAGGTGACGCAAAGAGTATGTCCTCGCGGGAAAAAAGCAAGTCCCTTGGAAAGAGCACAGATAAAATATTAACTGCCGGGTCCACCCCCCTTGATCCCGACAATCCCGGTGATTACAGTGCCTGCGCCTGGAGGTATGCGATGAGCGAAAAAGGTCAGATCAGCATCAGCGCGCAGAACATTTTTCCAATCATCAAGAAATGGCTTTACTCCGAGCGCGAGATCTTTTTGCGGGAGCTCGTCTCCAACGGCGTCGACGCCATCACCAAATTGAAGATCCTGGCCGGCGAGGGGCAGACCACCCTCGGTGAGGAGGAGCTGGGGGTGAAGGTGTCCTTCTCGGCCGATCTGAAGACGATCACCGTGGAGGACAACGGCGTGGGAATGACCGCCGACGAGGTGCGCAAATACCTCGGCCAGATCGCCTTCTCGGGGGCCGAGGAGTTCATCGCCCAGTACCAGTCCGGGAAGGACGGCATCATCGGGCATTTCGGGCTGGGCTTCTACTCGGCGTTCATGATCTCGCGCAAGGTCGAAGTGGAGACGTTGTCCTGGCGCGAGGGCGCGGCCGCCGTGCGCTGGAGCTGCACCGGCGAGCCCGAGTTCACCGTGGAGGAGAGCACCAAGGCCGACCGGGGGACGCGGGTGATCCTGCACGTGGCCGACGACGACGCGGAGTTCCTGGACAACTGGAAGCTGCGCGAGATCCTGCGCCGCTACTGCCGGTTCCTGCCGGTGCCCATCCGCCTCGGCGACGAGGTGATCAACCCCGATCCGCCGCTGTGGGTCAGCAAGCAAGGCGACCTGAAGGACGAGGACTACGTCGCGTTCTACAAGAAGATGTTCCCCACCGACGAGGACCCCTACTTCTGGGTCCACGTCAACGCCGACTTCCCCTTCCACCTGCAGGGCGTGCTGTTCTTCCCGCGGCTCTCCCGTCAGGACGACCTGCGCAGCGACCGGCTGCACCTGTACTGCAACCGGGTGTTCGTCTCCTCGGAGATGAACGTGCTTTTGCCCGAGGCGTTCCAGTACATCCGGGGGTTCATCGACAGCCCGGACATCCCGCTCAACGTCTCGCGCTCGTTCCTGCAGCAGGACGCCTCGGTGCGCAAGATCGCCGCCCACCTGTCCCGCAAGATCGCCGATCGCATCGTGGAACTGAACACGGAGAAGCCCGAGGAGTTCCGGAAGATGTGGAAGGAGCTGCACCCGTACGTGAAGTTCGCCTGCATGCGCGACGACAAGTTCGCCGAGCGGGTGGCCCCGGCGCTGGTCTACGAGAAGAGCGACGGCGCATTCACCTCCCTCGAGGAGGCCCTGAAGGCCCGCTATGGCGAGGACTACGCGAAGAGCCAGGAGGAGAAGCACCTCTACTACGCCGTGCCCGGCGAGACGCTCAAGAGCCTGATCCACCTGTACGAGGAGGCCGGCCTGCCGGTGATCCTGGCCAGCCCGCCCATCGACAGCCACTACTTCAACTACTACGAGTCCCGCCACCACGACGAGAAGATCTCGTTCCGGCGCGTGGACGCCAACCTGGGTCCTGAGCTGGTGGCCGAGCTGCCCGAGGTCGTGGACGTCGACGGGCGCACCGATCGCGACCGCGTGCTCGAGCGGGCCAAGTCCCTGCTGCCCGACGTCACCTTCGAGGTGCAGAAACTGAAGACCACCGAGCTTCCCCTGGTGCTGGTGATCCCCGAGCTCCAGCGGCGCTTCAAGGAGATGCTCGCCTATCAGTCGCCCAAGACGGAGAACGTCTTCGGCGCCCACCAGTGCGTGCTCAACCTGCGGCATCCGGTGATCGAGCGGCTCGATCCGGCCCACCCCCACGTCCTGCCCGAGGACACGGCCAAGGAGGTGCTCTCCCACCTGTACGACCTCGCCCTGCTTCCGCACCGGAAGCTAGACCCCGAGGCCGTGGATCGCCTGTTCGTACAGGCTGGCGGTCTGCTGGCCCGCCTGTCCACGCCCGCATGAGCGCGGGGGAGGCCAGGGATGGCGGTGAACACAGCCGGGAAACCCGCGCCGTCGCCCTCGCCCTGTACACCGTGCTCGCCTGGAGCACGGTGGCCACCGCTTTCAAGCTCGCCCTGCGCCACGGCGACGTCTGGTCGCTGGTCTTCTTCGCTTCCCTCACCTCGGCGCTGACGCTGGTCGGCCTGTCCGCCGCGTCCGGCCGTCTGCGGGCCTGCCTCGCCTTAGCGCCCAGAGACCTGATCGGGCTCGCCAACCCCGTCGCCTACTACCTCGTGCTGCTGGCCGCCTACGACCGGCTGGCCGCCTCGGCGGCGCTGGCCCTCAACTACACCTGGGTGCTGGTGCTCGCCGCCCTCTCGGTGCCGCTTCTGCGCCAACCGTTCACCGCGCGGCTGGGGGTCGCGCTGGGGGCCGGCTACCTGGGCGTATGGGTGATCGCCAGCGGCGGGCGCCTGACGGCCTTCGCCGGGCTCGATCCGGCGGGCTTCGCCCTGGCGCTGGTCTCGACGGTGATCTGGGCCGGGACCTGGATCTTCAACGCGAGGGCCCCGGGGGACGCGCTGGAGAACCTCACCCGGCAGTTCTTCGTGGGGACGCTCGCCGCCGGGATCCTGTGGCTGGTCTTCTCCCGGGACGCGGCGGCCCCCGCCTTCGCCGGCGCGGCCTATCTGGGGGTCATGGAGATGGGCCTCACCTTCTTCACCTGGCTCACCGCGCTGCGGCTCACGCGCCAGGCCTCGCGCCTCACGGCCCTGGTGTTCCTCTCCCCGGTACTCTCCCTGGTCTGGATCCACCTGGTCCTGGGGGAGCCCGCGCGCCTGTCCACCTGGGCGGGCATGGGGCTCATCCTCGCGGGGGTCGCCCTCTCGCGGCGCGCCGGGTGATCGGTCGGGCAGGAGACGACAGGCAATTCCCTTCTCCGCGTCGGGACCAAGGCCTGGAACGATTTCGATTTCGATTTCGATTGGATGTCGGCTCCCCCGGCCGCCGTCAGGTCTCAGGGGACTTCTCCGGCAGGAACTCGGCGTAGAGCTCACGGGCGCAGTCCGGGCAGACGCCGTGGGTGAGCTCGGTGCCGGCGGCCTGGCGCAGGTACTGGCCCAGCTCGCTCCAGTAGCCGTCGTCGTCGCGGATCTTGCGGCAGTTGGGGCAGACCGGCAGAAGGCCCCGTAGCGCGCGGACCTCGCGGAGGTTGGACTCGAGTTGGGCGATCAGGGCCGCCTTCTGGGCGTTGTGGGCCTCGAGCTCGGCTGCCTGCCGCTCCTGCTGGGCCCTGGCCTGCTCCAGGCGGGCGTGGAAGTGCTCCCGGGTGGCCTCCATGATGTACGTGAGAGCGGCGACGAGCAGGTAGACCGCCACGAACCTGAGGACCAGCTCCAGGGAATAAGTCGGGATCGCGTCGATCCGGTGGGAGAGCGCGAAGATCGCCCCCGCCCCCGCCAGGCCGATCCCGGCGGCGACGAGGCCCCGGCGCAGCCCCAGGGCGAACAGGGAGACGATGGGATAAAGTACCATCCAGACGAAGCCGCTGTTCAGCACGCTGCCGTGGAACGTCAGGACCCAGAAGAAGACGCCTCCCAGGGCGACGGCCGCGGTGACGGTCCGGTGCAGGACGCCGTGGAGCCGGTGATCGACGGACAGTAGGAACAGGGCGCCGGAGAAAGATAAGTTGACGATGGCCGGGAACGTGTCGCCCCGGCGCCAGGCGAGGAGTCCGAACAGCAGCGCGCAGGCGAGGCTGGTCAGGAGCGTGGCGTTGACCAGAGCCACCTGGCGACGGCGCTCTTCGGGCGCCCCGGCGGGGCAGCCGGCGGTCAGGAAGCGCGGGAGGCGGGGGGAGTCGCTCACGGCGCGTCCTTTCCCTGGCACTCCGGGCACAGGTTCATCTCGACGCGGGCGTCGGTGTGGGCGGCCAGGTACTGCTCGAGTCCGCTCCAGTAGCCGTCGTCGTCGCGGATCTTCTTGCAGTAGGAGCAGATGGGGAGGAAGGACTTGAGGGTGCGCACCTCGGTCAGGCTCTTCTGCAGGTCGCGGATCAGGAGCTCCTTCTCCGACCTGGCCCGCTCGAGGGCGTCGATCTGATCGGCGAGGCGCGCCCGCTGCCGGCGCAGGGCCTCATGGGCCCCGTGACGGCGCAGGTCCATGACGGCCGCGGCGAAGCCCACCATGACGTAGACGGTCAGGGCGCGCGCCTGGATGAAGGCGGGGTACCGCGTGAGGCCCTCCACGTGTCCCGCCGCGACGAACAGGCCGACCATGGCAGCCAGGTGGAAGGCCGCGAGCATGTGTCCCGTGCGCAGGCCCAGCAGGAAGACGGTCACCAGCGGGATGGACAACGACCACACGTAGGTCGAGAGGCCCGGCTTGGCCGTGGCGAGCACGAAGAGGAAGAACGCCATCGTCGGGAGCACGGTGAGCCACGAGGCGAGGCGCAGGTCTCCTTTCAGCCGGGAGATCAGGAAGGCGGCCGCGACAAACCCGAAGGCGACCACGTCGGCCACCGCGAGCAGGTGGTGTCCGGTGAAGGCGTTGACCAGCGCGAAGATCGCGATGAACAAGCCACCCATGAGGGTGGTGACGCGGAGCACCACGACCTTGCGCAGCAACTCCAGGTCGGCGTCGGCGGGGACGCCGCCGATGATCAGGCTTCGTAGCGCGCGCAACAGGATCGTCATGGTGGTACTCGAAACGGGTTTCCATGGGGTTATACAGGAAGGCGGGGAGGGATACAAACGGAAACTGGGAGGATCACCTGTCAGCTGGAGAATGAAACCCACTCGTGCTAGGTTGTCACGCGCGGCGCGCCGACAGGAAGGCCGCCCCGGATGAACCCGACCCATGTTTGTGGAATCCATTGTCTTCTGTCTCGCCATGCTCTGGACCCAGGGCGCCGTCCCGCCCGCGTCGCCCGGCCCGGCGACGCCCGGACCCGCCGCGCACCCCGAGGCCGCGCCGGCGGATCCCGCCGCCGCACCTCCCGTGGGCACCTCCACCCTCACCCGCGAAACCTGGTGGCGGGCCGACCCCTTCGAGCGGGCCCGCTGGTGCAACCAGGTCGCGGAGGAGCTCGACGTCGAGAAAGCCCGGGCCGTGATCCTGGCGCCGCTGGCCACGGCGGCCATCGACCGTGCCCGCGAGTGGCTGGCCAACCGCGGGGCCGTGCTCCCGCCGCCGTCGGGGGCCTTCTTCGAGCCCAAGGTGACCCTGTCCACCACCGACACCCGCCGAGAGCGCCAGGCGCCGCCGCCTCCGTCGGTCACCGACCTGCTCCTGGCGGTCCCCTTCTCCTCCCAGGACGAGGACCGCAACCGGCTGTTCGCCGACCTGGCCGAGCGCGGCTGCCTGCTGCGCGGGCTGGGGCGCCTGAAGGACCTCTCCTCCCCGCCCGTGCTCCTCGAGGCGGCCTTCCACCTGCCCACCCTGATCTTCCGCGAGGAGATCACGACGGCCCTCGCGGAGTTTGGACCCCTTCTGGTGCCCGCCTTTCTCGAGGTCTCCCTGAAGAACCCGGACAAGGAGAAGCAGCCCGAGGATTACTTCCGCAGCCGCTGGGCGCGGTTCATCCTCCAGAGCACGCCCTCGGGGAACCCCCGGCTGAACCTGCAGAGCGCGACCCTCGATCTGCAGAAGAAACTGATGGAGTTGTACGCGACGTCCCAGGTGGCCGAGGCCATCGAGCCGATCCTGGCCTACGCCAACCACGAGGACGAGGAGCTGCGCGCCGCCGCCCGCGAGGCCGTCGTCACCTACCTCTCCACGGGCACGACCAAGGCCAAGGTGGGCACCGTCAAGACCGCCGGTGGACAGGAGGCCCAGGCCGTGCTGTACATCTCCGCGCGGTCCCAGGCCTTTCACGCCGTCAAACAGCGCCTCGAGGAGGTCACCCGGGGTGACTACGACCGCACCACGGTGGGCGAGGAACTGGCGCGTCAGTTGTTCCATCACTGGGACCTGGCCCGCATGCGCCGGCACGAGGTGGCCTTCGCGGCCGCCCTCGAGCTCGAGCGTTCGGGCGACCTGGACGGCGCCGTGGATCGGTACCGCCAGCTTCTGGCGTTCGCCCCCCAGTTGCCCGGCAAGGAGCGCATGGCGCCGGCCTTCCTGCAGAAGGCCCGATCGTCCCTCGAGGATCGGGATCTCCCGGGGGCGCTCCTGTTCCTGCGCCTGAGCCTGCTCACCCGTGAGGATCCGCTGGTGGAGGCCGACCTCTATTACCTGCTGGGGCTCAAGGAGGAGGCCGCCGGTGATCGGGCCTCGGCGCTCCTGATGCACCGCATGGCGCTGGTGCGCAACCCGGTCCACGTCCACGCCCGCGCCGCCCTGCGCGAGCTCGACCCGCTGCCGCGGACTCCTGTGGAGGACGACCAACGCACCGCCTGGCTGGCCGCACTTTTGGCCGCCCTGGTGGCCTTCGTTTTTCTGGCGTGGCCGTCGTCGCGGCGGCCTGCGCCCGGGGAGTCCTGAGCCATGCACCGTCCGCCCGCCTGGATGCTGGGGATCCTGTTGCTGTTCGCTTCGCTGCTGCCCGCGCCCGCCCGCGCCCAGACCATCTCGCTCTCGCTGGACACCGCGGCCCTCGACGCGCTCCTGGACGCCGAGTACGGTCGGAGCCACACGCTCGGCTCGGGGTTTCAGCTGAAGGATCTGACTATCTCGGCCATCTCGGTGTTCACCGTGACCGCGACCTTCGACCTCGTGTTCTCGGGGAGCCTGGAGATACCCGTGCCCTTCACCCGGCCGCGCCGCATCCACGTCGGACACACCATGGCGCTTCAGGCCACCTTCGTCCCCGTCTTCGACGGCAGGAAGATCGAGGTCCCGGTCAAGGGCATCACCGTCCACAACCGGAACGTCAAGCTTGGCTTGAATAATTACGCCCTGCACATTGTGGTCGCCTTCAAGCGGTGGATCCTCTCCGAGCAGGGTAAGAGCGTGCTCGAGCGCCGCCTGAGCCTGGATCTGCAGCCGACCCTGTCGAGCTGGTTCGGCCAGAAGAAGTTCACCGGAAAAGTGGTCCTCGCCTCGGATCGGCTCACCCTCCAGTTGTCCCCGAAACCCTGAGTTCCCCCTCTCTTGAATTGACAATCGTGGGTTCCGGGGCATAGTAGGAGCACTTCGAGGAGGCCCTTCATGAACTTGATCCGGTGCACCATCATTCTCACGGCCCTGTCCCTGCTCCCGGCCTGCTCTCTGCTAGTCTCTTTCGACGATCCGGAACAGACGGTCCAGAAGTGCGACATGATGCCCCCGGACTGCAGTGTGGAGGCGTGTATGGAGCGCCCCGAGTGCGCCCCGGTGCCGTGCACCGCCGAGGTCATCTATTACGACTCCCCGCCGGCCTGCGGAGAGGTGGAGAAGTGCATCTGGTCGGATACGGAAGGGGCCTTCTGCGTCGGCGATTACTTCTTCACCGAGGGCAACTTCTACGACCGCTGCGACCAGAAGCGCTGTCCCCACGGCGCCGTCTGCATCGAGGGCATGGTGGGCTCCCCCTCGGTCTGCATCCCGTACTGCAACCAGTTCTCCCACGCCCGCTGCCCCGAGGAAGGCCGCTGCTACGCCATGGACGAGTCGGCCATCATCGACATCTGCTTCAAGCCCGACGACTGCAACCCCATCAAGAACACCGGCTGTCCGGCCGGCGAGGGCTGCTACTTCATCCCGCCCAATGACGTCACCTGCCTGCCCGCCGGGGAGAAGCCCGCCGGCGATCGCTGCAAGATCCTCTGGGACTGCATGGGCGGGCACGTCTGCTCCCAACCCGTGCCGGGGGACTTCGGCACCTGTCTGAAGGTCTGCAGCGGCCCGGAAGAGTGCGGCCCGGACGAGTCCTGCGAACCCATCGGCGTCTACGGCGTGTGCGTCAGCGCCACCGAACCCTTGTGAACGAGGAGCCTACTTGTCGGGGCCGCCGGGGCCCTCGATGACCGGGGGCACCAGGAAGTAGACGTTGCGGGAGTCGAGGAGCGCGCCGGCCATGCCGTGGACCTCGACCGTGGCCATGAACATCATGGGCACGGTGGCCGGGGGCACGGTCACGTTGGATTTCACGAAGATCTTCCAGCAGACGGGGTTGCCCGGGAGGATGGAGACGAACTTGTCGTGGTGGCCGTTGCCGTCGGCGTCGGCCACGTTGTAACCGGCCGGGCAGGTGGCGTCCTGATCCACCATGTAGACCTCGATGTAGTCGATGAAGGCGGTCGGGGCGTCCACCGGGTTCCCCAGGGCGTCGACGTTGGCGGGGTCGTTGAGGACCACGGCGTCCACGTCCTGCGGGACGAAGGCGCCCACGGCCTGCACGGCGCAGGAGAGGGCGGCGCCCGCGTTGGCGTCGGCGCCGCTCACGGCGGCCCGGGAGTTGTAGAAGACGTTGGCGCCCAGGCCGGCGCAGGCGGGGATGGTCGAGGCCGCGTTGGCGTCGATGGCGGGCACCAGATAGGTGCCGTTGGACATGGCGCCGGTCAGGCCGGTGAGCAGGTTGTTGATGTCGGAGGCGGTGCCCGCGCCGTAGTCGATGATGATGCGCGCGCCGGCGTTGTAGATGTCGTTGTAGTAGTTCTGGAAGTTGGGGTACTGCGGATCCTCGTTGAGATCCTCGTCGGTGACCATGAGCAGGAGGCGAAGGGCGCCCTGCCGGAAGCAGCCGCGGCCGGTCCGGGAGGCGTCCGAGGCGCAGGTGCCCGTCACGACTTCGCGCATGGCCGTCACCGGGCGCTCGTCGTAGCCCGGGGCGTCGGTGGGCAAGAGGTTGTACGTGCACAGGTTGTCCGCGCCCGGGTCCGCGGGCAGGTTGTTGTTGTCCAGCGCCTTGAGCATCGTGTAGGAGGTATTGCCCCGCCCGAACTCGGTGACGCCGGTCTCCACGTCGGGGATGCAGTGGTTGATCGCGGGATCCTCTCCGGGGGCGCAGATGACGTCGCTGAGCATGGAGGCCAGGCCGCTGCGCACGGCGGTGATCTCGGCCTGCATCGACCCGGAGACGTCCATGAAGAACATGAGGTCGAGCTTCTGGAAGGCCGTGGAGAAGTTCAGCACATCGTTCCACGGATCGGGATCCTCCTCGTAGGGCTCGAGGAAGACGAAGTCGCCGCGAGTGCGCGGGCTGTCGCCGGAGTCCTGCGGATCGGTGCCGGCGGCCATCTCCACGAGGTCGTTGACGCCGTCGTTGTCGGTGTCGCCCTTGCGGGGATCGCTCTCCCCGGGGTCGAGCAGGCCGTTCTGGTTGGTGTCCTCCTGCCCGTCGGGGAGGCCGTCGTTGTCGGAGTCCACGTCCAGGAAGTCGTAGTGGTTGTCACCGTCGGAGTCCACCGGGGATTGCGTGACGTTGCCGTTGGTGCCGCCCTCCCAGGAGTCGGGGATGCCGTCGTTGTCGGAGTCCAGATCCCGGAAGTTCATGATGCCGTCGCCGTCGGTGTCGCGGTAGGTCTCGAAGAGGTCGCCGATGCCGTCGCCGTCGGAGTCGGTGTCGTTGTAGTCGGGGATGCCGTCGTTGTCGCCGTCGGGGATGCCCTGGGAGGGATCGCCGATCTCGACCGTGTCGGGCACGAAGTCGCCGTCGTTGTCGGGATCCTGGAAGTTGGGCACGCCGTCGGCGTCCACGTCCCCGGTGCTCTCGATGATGTCCATGATGCCGTTGGCGTCGGAGTCCATGTCGATGAAGTCCCCGTTGCCGTCCATGTCCGAGTCCACCGGAGCCGTGCACTTGTCCAGATCGCCGGCCTCGGTGCGGTCGGGGATGCCGTCGCCGTCGGAGTCCAGGTCCTGATAGTCCGGGGTGCCATCCACGTCGTAGTCGGCGCCGGCGGACTTGCCCTCGTCGAAGTCGCAGATGGTGTCGCCGTCCGTGTCGGTGCAGTTGCAGCGATCGACGTTGTTGGTGTTGTTGGCGTTGTCATTGTTGGAGCCGCCTCCCCCGGGGGAACAGGCGAAGACGAGGAAGAGGCTGGCGAGGAACGCGGACGTCTTGGTCATGGGTTCACCTTTCCGGACGAGAGTGAGAGGCCCGGTCGGGGGTCAACCCGTACGGACCAGAAGTAGTATAGACGGGGCCGTCTGAAATGCCATGGAAAAAGTCAAGAAAAAACGGTCGACGTCCGGCGGGTCGGGGGCTCAAGGGACGTGGCAGACGTAGGGGAGGGTGTATTCGCAGGGCAGGTCGTTCCACCGGCCGCCGGACCAGGTGGCCAGGTGGGCGCAGTGCTCCCAGCCGTCCCAGTTGTTGGGCTCCCCGTCGGCCCAGTGGGCGAAATCGAAAGGCGAGCCGTCGGTCCAGGCGAACGCCCCCTCGGCCTCGAGATCGTTGGCGCCGATCCACCAGTCCTGGCCGGCGATGCCGAAGGCGGTGGAGGCGACGTGGTCCTGCGTGGCCAGGTCGTGGATGGAGACCAGGTGCCCGCCCGCGGCGGCGCAGTCGGCCTCGGCGCCGAAAAAGTCCAGGGGGATGAAGCAGTAGAGGTGGACCCCGCCCAGGGGGGCCGGGCGCTCCTGGCAGTGGGGGCAGTCCGGGTGGTTGTCCATCAGGCCGTCGCAGTCGTCGTCGCGGCCGTTGCACGTCTCGGGGGCGCCCGGAAACACGGTGTCGTCGCCGTCGTCGCAGTCCAGGCCGCAGCCAGACACGCCGTCGCCGTCACGGTCGACGGTGGCCGGGTCGACGCAGTCCATGTGGGCGAGGACGTCGGTGGGTCGGTTCTCGAGGAAGACGCGGGTAGCGGTGATGCCGTCCAAGACTGCCTCCACTGGGTACTCCCTACGCGGATCGGCGAGTGCGGCCTCGCGGATGAGCCCCCGCAGGACGTCGGTCTGGCCGGCCAGACCCAGGTCGTCGGCCTCGGCGATGACGCGCTCGTAGGCCTCACCCAGGGCCACGCGGCAGTCCCGGGAGGCCAGACACATCCGCTGGAGCCGGCCGTCGCCGCCCCATATCCCCAGGTAGGCGTCGAAGGTCTGGTCGATGCCCCAGGGCACCCACGCCCAGCGGCCGTCGGCGGGGCGTCGGTAGAGGAAGTAGTTGTTCCGCGTCCAGGCGTAGCCGTCCCAGTGCCCCAGGAAGATCTCGGTGGCGGCGAAACGCAGGTAGGCGTCGAGGTCGACGAGGGCGGCCGCGTCGGCCATGAACGTGGCGGGATCGGTCATGGCGTCCAGCGACCGGGTGAGCTCGCGCAGGTCCGAGAAGGCCACGTCCTCGCCGTTGTCCTGGTCGAAGGAGCTCAGCAGATCTTCATACAGGTCGCTGCCGTACTCCCCTTCGTAGAGGTTGCCGTCCTGGTCGCCGAACCATCCGCGTAGAAACCCCGGGTTGTCCACGGCCTCGACCGTGGCGTACAGGCCGTAGAGCTCGCCGTTGACGCGCACCTCGGCGTAGCCTGCCCGGGGGGCCGGCACGTCCATGGCGCGGAACAGCCGGTAGCCCAGTTGCTCGTGGATCATGCTCGCGTCCTGCACCAGGTTGTTGAGCGCGAGCTTCTCGAGCCCGAAGAAGCGGCGGTCCTCGACGAACTTGTCGAACTTGAGCAGGAAAGCCGCCTTACCGTCGAGCTGGCGGAACGAGCCCCAGCGCCCCTTGAGGCGCAGGCCGGTGCCTGGCAGCTCGTGGCGGCGCCCCTCGAGGGTGACGGTCACGTTGGCGGACACGTACTGTTCGCTGTCCAGCCAGATGGAGTCGACGGCGGCCGGCTCGAGCGTGATCTCGATCCCGGCGACGAGCTCCCCCGAGAGCAGGCGGGCGGCGTCGTCGTGATCCGCGACACAGCCGGCGGTGTCGAAGGCGCGGCAGTCGATGGCGCAGGCCAGGGCGCCGCCGCTGAAGCCCTCCCAGTCGGTGCACGCGGTGCCGTGGAGGTCGTCCCCGTCGCAGAGCTCGCCCGCCGAGACGACCCCGTCCCCGCAGCGCGCGGGGTTGGTGTTGTTGGTGTTGTTGAGGTTGTTGGCGTTGTTGGCACAGGGGCTCTCCAGGTCGTTTTCGCAGGCGCCGAGGCCCCAGACGATCGACCAGGCGAACCAGCAGGCGATGAAGAGTCGTTTCATGCGGACCACTCCCCTGGTAGCTGTACCGCAAATGGCCGTGGCGCGCAATCGATGTCCGTGAAATCAGGTGAAAAGGCGTGGAAAGACCGTCCTTCCGTGCTACATTCCCCTTGGAGTTCAACGCCCCCGGGAGTCTGTCATGAAGCACCTTCTTTTCTTCGTCTCCGCCGTTTTCACCTGGCTCGTCGTCGCCTGTGCGGGCGGCTCCACCTCGGACAACAACGCCACGAACGTGAACAACGCGAACAATGTTAACAATGTAAACAATATTAATAATATAAATCATATTAACAACTTGAATAATATAAATAACGTCAATAATATTAATAACACAAACAATGTAAATAACTGTACCGATCAATGCGCCGTCCAACAGTCCTATTGCGACAGCACGGTGGTGATGACCTGCGTGACCCAGCCCAACGGCTGCCTCGACTTCTCGGCCGGCACCGACTGTGCCGCCAGCGGGATGATCTGTCAGGTGAATGACGAAGTCGCCTCCTGTGTAATCTCCTGCAACGACACCTGCGCCGCCGTCGGAGACCACCGCTGCGACGGGAGCGAGCTCGAGCAGTGCACCGCCGACGGCAACGGGTGCCTGTCGTTCACCCTCGTCGAGGACTGCGCCGCCTCCGCGCGCACCTGCACCCTCACCCCTGCGCCGGGATGCGCCTGCGTGAACACCTGCAGCGAGGACGCCTGCGTCGGGAACGTCATCTCCGACTGCGCCACAGACGCCCACGGCTGCCTGCACCCGGTCACCGGCGCGGACTGCGCCGCCTCGTCCCAGCAGTGCCGCATGAACGGCACCGATGCCGAGTGTTACACTCCGACCGGTCCGGTGACGCTGTTGTCCGAGGACTTCAACACCTGGGTGCCGGCGGGCTGGTCGGTGGTCGATGGAGCGGACGCCGGGTACACCTGGGTGCAGTGCAATGGCTGCGCCTACTCGAACCTGAGCCTCTTCACCACGAAGTCCGGCGCGGTGGCGCTCATCGACTCGGACTACTACGAAGTGTTTTTCGAGGACATGTTGGTTTCACCGAGCATGGACTGCAGTGCCTATACCTCGGTCACCCTTGAGTTCGACCACTACTTGAAACTTTATACCGTGGATTACGGGTATCTGGATGTGAGCACCGATGGCGGGGGGAGTTGGACCAACAGCGTGCGTTCCTGGTCCGTGAACACCTTCAATGTTCATGAGTCCATCGATCTCAGTTCATATTTCGCCGGTCGGGCCAACGTGAAGTTTCGCTTCCGGTATGTCGCCGAATATGACTGGTGCTGGATGATCGACACCGTGCGCGTCACCGCGCAGTAGCCCGGAAGGGGCGCGCTCACAATTCCGGTTCGGAGAAGGCGGGGAAGGCCGCGCAGGCGCTCTCGGCGCCCCAGAGGACCTCGGTGTAGACAGGATCGGGGGGGATCGTCACCTGCCGCCACAGGTAGCCGGACGCGAAGGACGTGTCCCAGCACTCGGACTGGCGGAAGTCGGTCACGCCCTGGGCGGTGAGATCCTCGCCGGTGACCAGCACGTCCGAGCGGCCCTCGCCGTCGGGGGTCCAGCGGGAGCGCAGGCGCCAGTGCTCGAGGCCGGGGTACTGAGTCGCCTCTTCGGTGCCGGCGTGGACGTCGGCCCAGGTCTCGAAGTCGAAGTGGCCGTCGCCGGCGGCCGAGGCAACATAGTGATAGTTGGCGGTCACGGGGGTCGAGGACGCGTGCTCCTGCCAGTCGACGAAGGCGACCGTGATGTCCTTCTGACCGCCGATGTAGTCGTAGGCCACCGTGATGGTCCCCGCGCTGTCGACGGCGAGGTCCACCGACGCGGCGGCGTCGAAGTCGAAGTGCATGGTGCCCGCGTTCAGGGTGGGCAGACCGCCCGGATCGACGTGACCGGTGTACACGGGCACGAAGGGGGCGCCGGCGTCGTTCTTCGGGCGCAGCTCGAAGGCGTAGTCGAACGACTCGTCCTCGTTGATCCACATGCGGAAGCGGTACAGCACGCTCGAGAGGCCGTCGTCGGGCTCCCACGGGCCCCAGGTCGAGGAGGTGTCGTCGAAGTCCGAGGCCGGGTAGCGCACGATGGCCTCCACCCAGAGCAGCCAGTTGCGCACCGCGGTGTTCACGTCCCGGGTGACGCGGACCGTGGTGAGGTAGCTCTCGGCCACGTCCCCCAGGTCCTTCAGGTTCTTCTGCGCGTCGGGCACGTCCAGGCGGACCATATACTCTCGTGGCACGGCCTCGAGGAAGCGGTCGGCGACCATGTTCTCCTTCTGGCAGGCCCACAGGCTGGCGGCGAGGGACAATGATAAAAATATGATGGAGTGTTTCATCGGGGTGCTCCTTTCGCGGGTCCTGTTCGTCGGCAAGTCCCGGGCCAGGACGGGCGACCGACGGTCGTGAAGGAAAAGACCATACCACGACAAAGGTTTTTTTCCAGGGGCGGTTGTTGACCGTCACCGGGGTTTCACAGCGATGGGGGCCCCGCCGTGAAGGAGACTTGACGGGGGCGGGCCGCGACAGACGACCTGACCCGAAGTTGCGTCCGATCTCCACCGCCCTGACAGGCCTAACGTGGGGGGTTGATTTGCGGTTGGGACGGGGGTATTTTCCGGCGCGGAGGGTTTGTCATGTTCGACCACCTTGGCACCAAAGTCGTCTCCTGCACCCTGGGCCTTGGCCTCGCGGCCACCCTGGCCCTGTCCGCCTGCAACACCGAGTCCGCCCCCGCCGCCCGTGAGGCGCCCAAGCGGACCATGGCCCCCGAGGAGCCCGAGCCGCAGCCCGAGGCCATCGACCAGCGGCGCATCCAGGACTCGTCCATGGTCGTCGAGGAGGCGGAGCCCGCCCCCATGCCCGATGAGGAGAAACCCATGGACGACGAGAAGGCCGACATGGATCCCGAGGACGGCCACGACCACGACGAGCCCGCCGAGGCGGGCGGTGACGCCGCCGAGAAGCCGGCGACCATGGCCGCGACGACCAAGTCGGTGGCCCCGCCGGTGAAGAAGCCCAAGTCCCTGATCCGCTGACCCCGTCCCCGCCCGAAAAGCGCAGGAGGAAAATCATGAAGAAGCAGAAGATCGCCATCGTCGGCGCCGGCCTCGGAGGGCTCACCGCCGGCAACCTGCTCGCGGCCCGCGGCCACGAGGTCACCGTCTTCGAGTCCCATCTCGCCCCGGGCGGCTACACGGCGGGGTTCCGACGCAAGGGCTTCTACTTCGAGAGCGGCACGCTGTCCTTCGAGATGTCCCGCGACGTGTTCGCGGCGATGGAGCGCCTGGGCGTGCTGCACCAGTTGAAGTTCGTGCGCCAGCACGGCCGCTTCCTCGGTGAGCGCTTCGATTACACCAGCGAGAGCTACCCCGGGTTCCGGGAGGCCATGGTCGCCGCCTACCCGCAGGAGCGGGCCGCGCTCGAGGGGTATTTCCGCGAGCTCGACGGCATGTACGCCGCCATGAGGACCCTCATGGTGGGCCCGGGCAGGCCCTTCCCCCTCTCGACGCTCTCCACCGCCGGGGCCGCCGCCCGCATGGCACGCATCTGGCTGAAGTACAGGGACGTCTCCATCGACGACTTCACCGCCCGCCACTTTCCGCGGGATTCCGAGCTCCACCGGCTCTTCTCAGGCTTCGGCTATCCGGGCATGGCCGCCTTCCTGGTGGGCGGCGCGCTGGCCACGATCTTCGACGACTACTGGACGGTGAAGGACGGCATGCAGCGCTGGGCGGACGTGCTGGCCGAGGCCCTGTCCGGGCACGGCGGCGAGCTCCTCCTGAAGACGAAGGTGGAGAAGATCCGCACCCGGGACGGGCGCGCCGTGGGCGTCACCGCCGGTGGCGCCGACCACGACGTCGACTGGGTGATCGCTGCCGGCGATTACAAGAAGGCCCTGCTCGAGCTCCTCGACGATCCGTCGCTTCTGCCGCCGTCGCTGGTCGAGAAGACCCGCGCGGCGGCCGTGTCCGACGGCATCTTCACGGTATACCTGGGGCTGTCGTGCTCCAACGACCGGTTGCGGGAGTCGATGAAGCTGCCCCACGTGTTCGCCCTGTTCGACCAGCCCGGGGCCGAGCGTCGGGACCCGGCCGACGAGGATTTCTATGAGAAGTGCGGGTTCACGCTGTACTCCCCGTCCCTGCACGATCCGTCCCTGGCGCCCGAAGGGAAGAGCGGTCTGATGCTCCAGGCGGTGGCTCCCCTGCGCTGGATGGACGACTGGGGCGGCGGTGACCGGGCGCGGTACCGCGAGCTCAAGGAGCGGGTGAAGGACACGCTGATCCGCCGGGCCGAGGCCTTGATCCCGGGGCTGTCCTCGATGATCGAGCTCTCCGACGCCGCCACCCCGCACACCTACGAGCGCTACACCGCGAACACCGACGGCGCCACCTCGGCCTGGAGCTGGCGCCCGGAGAACCGCTTCCACCCGAACATGATGAAGACCTACATCGACACCCCGGTGGAGCGCCTGCTCATCGGCTCCTGCTGGGCCACTCAGATCGGGGGCATCCCCGGCGCGCTCAACGCCGCCCTGGCCTGCGCGAAGCGGATCGGCTGACGAAATCGAAATCGAAACCCGATCTCCCTGGGATCCCCGAAGCAGGGCAAACGCATTATGGGCATACGCTAATCATGTGGATCAGAACTTCGTACACAGTTGCTGCTGGGCGCGGGTGCGCCGGACTGAATTGTCGCTCACTGCAGCGACTTCATGAGGCCCCAGAGGAGGCCACCGATGCGATGCAGGC
>CALKWH010000428.1 GCA_938004375.1 uncultured Pseudomonadota bacterium | reverse complement strand
ACGTCTCGCCCTCGTGGATGGCATCCGCGACGCAGGCGCGCCCGGCCTCGTCGCATGCCGCCTCCTGGCACTGGGCCTCCGTCACCGCCCCCGAGCAGTCCCGGGCCTCGCCGCCCGTGCAGGCACCGGCCGCACACGCCTCGTTTACCGTGCAGTACAACCCGTCCTCGCACGTCTCGCCCTCGTGGATGGCATCGGCGACGCAGGTGCGCCCGGCCTCGTCGCACGCCGCCTCCTGGCACTGGGGCTCCGTCGCCGCCCCCGTGCAGTCCCGGGCCTCGCCACCCGTGCAGGCACCGGCCGTACACGCCTCGTTTACCGTGCAGTACAGGCCGTCCTCGCACGTCTCGCCCTCGTGGATGGCATCGGCGACGCAGGCGCGCCCGGCCTCGTCGCACGCCGCCTCCTGGCACTGGGCCTCCGTCACCGCCCCCGTGCAGTCCCGGGCCTCGCCGCCCGTGCAGGCACCGGCCGCGCACGCCTCGTTTACCGTGCAGTACAGGCCGTCCTCGCACGCCTCGCCCTCGTGGATGGCATCGGCGACGCAGGCGCGCCCGGCCTCGTCGCAAACCGCCTCCTGGCATTGGGGCTCCGTCAGCACTGAAGAGCAGTCTCGGGAACCGCCACCGGCACACGTCCCCCCGAAACAAGTGTCGCCCACGGTGCAGTACAACCCGTCCTCGCAGGACAGGCCCGTGTTTGCCGGTTCCGGAAAACAGACCTTGGCCTCATCGTCGCAGCCCCCGACCTGGCACTGGGGCTCCGTCACCACACCTGAGCAATCCCGTGGGCGTCCGCCTTTGCAGGTGCCCGACAGGCAGATCTCGCCCTGGGTGCACCACCGTCCGTCGTCGCAGGCCATGCCTCCGTTGGTTGACACCGCCAGACATGTCCGCTGCCCCTCGTCGCACCTCGGCACCTGGCACTGGGGCTCCGTCACCGCCTCCCCGCAGTCCCGCGCGACCCCTCCGGTACAGACCCCCGCCTCGCAGGCCTCTCCCACCGTGCAGAACAGACCATCCTCGCAGCCGTGCCCTGGATTGGCGGCCTTCGCAAGACACACCCGTCCCCCTTCGTCGCACACCGCCTCCTGGCACTGGGGCTCCGTCAGCACTGAAGAGCAGTCTCGGGAGCCGCCACCGGCACACGTCCCCCCGAAACAGGTGTCGCCCACGGTGCAGAACAGCCCGTCCTCGCAGGACATGCCGGTGTTTGCCGGTTCCGGAAAACAGATTCTGGCCTCATCGTCGCAGCCCCCGACCTGGCACTGGGGCACCGTCACCGCGCTGGAACAATCCCGGGGACGTCCGCCCGTACAGGCGCCCGAAAGGCAGGTCTCGCCCTGGGTGCACCACCGTCCGTCGTCACAGGCCATGCCTCCGTTGGTCGACACCGCCAGACAGGCCCGCTGCCCCTCGTCGCACCGTGGCACCTGGCACTGGGGCTCCGTCACCGCCTCCCCGCAGTCACGGGCAACCCCCCCGGTGCAGGTCCCTGCAGCGCAGGTCTCGTCCACGGTACAGAACAGCCCGTCCTCGCAGGAAATCCCGGTGTTCGCGACCTTCGCCCGACACTCCCGTCCATCCTCGTCGCACACCGCCTCCTGGCACTGGGGCTCCGTCAGCACTGAAGAGCAATCTCGGGAACCGCCACCGGCACAGATCCCGCCGGAACAGGTGTCGCCCGTCGTGCAATACAGCCCGTCCTCACAGGACATGCCCGTGTTCGCAGGCTCCGGAACACACGTCCGGGTTTCCTCGTTGCAGCCCCCGACCTGGCACTGGGGCTCCGTCACCGCACTGGAACAATCCCGGGGACGTCCTCCCGTACAGGCGCCCGAAAGGCAGGTCTCGCCCTGGGTGCACCACCGTCCGTCGTCACAGGCCATGCCTCCGTTGGTCGACACCGCCAGACAGGCCCGCTGCCCCTCGTCGCACCTTGGCACCTGACACTGGTGCTCCGTCACCGCTTCCCCGCAGTCACGGGCAACCCCCGCGGTGCAGACCCCCGCCGCACAGGTCTCGTCCACGGTACAGAACAGCCCGTCCTCGCAGGGACGCCCCGTGTTCGCTGCCTCCGCACGACATTCCCGTCCATCCTCGTCGCAGACCGCCGACTGGCACTGGGGCTCTGTCAGCACTCCCGTGCAGTCACGGGGTCCGCCCCGACAGACCCCACCGTAGCAGACGTCCCCTGCCGTGCAGAACAGCCCGTCATCACAGGATTTACCCGCGTTCGTGGGCTCGGCCTTGCAGGACCCGGAAGCCTCGTCGCACACCTGGATCTGGCACTGGGGCTCCGTCACCGCACCCGAACAGTCCCGAGGCATCCCCCCCCTGCAAACCCCGGTGGCGCAGGCCTCGCCTACGGTGCAGTACCGACCGTCATTGCAGGACAGTCCCTCGTTGGCCGTCACCGCCCGGCAGGTTCGCCCTGCCTCGTCGCACAACGCCTCCTGACACTGGGACTCCACCACCACCCCCGAACAGTCCCGGGCCACCCCGCCCTGGCAGGTACCCCCAAGGCAGGTCTCGCCCACCGTGCAGTAGCCGCCGTTCGTGCAGGGGGTCCCGTCCCCCTGGACGGTCCATCCCTCCTGGTCCACCAACGGATTGCACCAGGCGCACTGCGACGCAGGATAGGGTTCCATCGCATCGCGACAGATGTCGTCGATCAGGCATTTGTCGTCGGAAATCCTCGGGATACAGATCCCATCCTCGCACACGGCCAGAAGACAATCCTGGGGATACTCGTCCGGGCAGGTGCCGCAGACCCCCCCGCATCCGTCATCTCCGCACTCCCGACCCTCACACCGCGGTACGCAGGTGTCGCCTGACCCGGTTTCGTCCACCTCTTCGTCAGGTCCATCGTGGTCCTTGGCGGCATCAATGTCCTGGAAGGTCTCCGGTGCGTAATCATCCTCGCCGGGGTCCGAGGGAAAGGACGAGTCCTCCTTCCCGTCCGGCCACGGCATCTCGTCGGGGATGTCAGTGCCCGGATCGGGCTGTCCTGTTTCGTCGCGACCCGAATCGGAGGCATCTTCCCCCAGGTCCGCCAGTCCCGGATCCACCGTGACGTCATCCGGGGACTCGGCATCAACGAGGATATCCGTCGCCGGACCCGGGTCGGGATCCCCGCAGGCAACCCCAAGAACCGCAATTGGGAGGACGGACAAAACCATGAACCCACGCAGCACCCTAGCCATGATCCAGCCCTCCATAGCCCCTTTCATTGGGTTTCAGCGAAAACAGGATTGCCTGGCGTCTGCCTAATTTACTGGCATCCCAACATGGTGCATTGCGTGCCTTTGGGGCAAGGATCCTCGCCTTTCGGGTTCGTCGTGCATCTGCAACCCAGAATCTTGCTGCAATAGTTAGATCGCACGTCGCAGAAATCACCCCTGCAGTTGCAACCGCCGTTCCCATCGCAGGATGGATTGAGAGTCGTACATGAATAAGGGGTTCCAGCGCACGTCGTGGCCCCCGTACAAAGGTCGGTATGGGTACACTTATTCCCGTCATCGCAGGCGTTGGTCGTATCGACCACGAACCTGCAACCCTCTCCCGCTGCGCAGAAGTCGTCGGTGCAGACGTTTCCGTCATCACAAGAGATGAGGGTACCCCCCTGGCAGATCCCGGTCAGACAGGTCATCCCGGTCTTGCAGACGTCGGTCGCGCAGGTTGTTCCGTCGGCCACCGAGACCGGGGCACCACATTCTCCATCCACGCACACGCTGACGGTGCAGGGGTTTCCGGTCGGGCAAGCCCTGGGTTCGCCAATGCAGCCCTTCTCCTCCCAGACGCAACGGTCGTTGACGGTACACCCGTCCCCGTCGTCACAGGGGGTGTTCTCGCCCCGGAATTCGAACTCGCATTCCCTGGAGTCCGGGTCGCAGGAACCAAGCATGCAGGGGTCGTCGGTCGGGCAGTTCGTCTCGCCCTCGCAGTAGACGTCGCCTTCCTCCTGACCATACAAACACCTGTCATTGATCGTGCAGGGCAGTCCGTCATCGCACTCCGCGCCTTCATCCATCAGCGTGTGGACGCAACCCGTTGTCGGATCGCAGGAATCGGTCGTACAGGGATTGTCGTCGATGCAATCCGGTGCTCCGCCGACGCAGACGCCATCCAGGCACTTCCCGTTGAGAATGCAGAGGTTGTACAGGCCGCAAGGGGTTTGGTTGACCAGATCCTCCGTCACGCACTTCCTGGCGACGGGGTCGCAGACGGCCTTCCTGCATTCAGACAGGTCCGGGAAGACGCCGTCGCAGTCGTCGTTTTCGTCGCACGGGATCTCGACAGCGTCGGTCGAGCCAGTATCGGCTGGAGGCACGTCTGTCGGCCCCGGGTCCGTGGGCGTGTCGGTACCCGGATCGGGAAGTGCCCCTGGGTCCGTGGGCGTGTCGACGCCAGAATCTGTCGGTACCCCTGAGTCCGAGGGTGCGCCAGGATCTTCCGCAACCCCAGGGTCGATCGGCACACCAGGATCCGGTGGGAATCCGAAGTCCGTCAGACCCCCCGGGTCGCCCGGAAGGCCGGGATCCCCCGAGCCGGGGTCCACAAATCCGACGTCGATGCCGGGAATTGTCAGGTCATCTCCACAGCCGAGAGCCAGGAACAAGACTGCGGGCAACATCAGGAACGAAAAACGAAGCAGGCGCATTTTTCCACCTCTCGTCCAGCCGCACCGAGCCCCCGCTTCGGCGACCCGCACGGCAGCCAACCAGCGACCCTTCCGCACCCTGCCGACCCGACCTGTCGTGCAGAGCGCGCAACCAAAACCAGGATTCGCGGCAATCATACGGCCGACAGCAGTCCTTGGTCAATAGTCAAGGCTTCATGACACTGCTGTCCAAAACAATCTGCAAACGCGGCGCAGTTCCGGGTAACCACCTGAAATTCTGCGGTTGAGGAATGCCCCTGCGGGGTTCTTTTGGACGAGGTTACCCCGTTGGAGCTCCCGGGTGCTGTCCAATACCCGGCAGTTCCAGGGCGAGTTGTCTCGGTGGCGGCGTGATTGGCGGGGTTTCGAAGGGGTTGTGGAGCCAATCCATCAAGTCCCGGTAGGCGAAGAGATTCATTCGGACCATGGACGCCAGATTGGACAAAGACCAGGCGGCCATGGACAGGTGGTGGAGCCAGCGCAGAAGCAGCAATGCGATGAGGGCTGTCCAAATCTGGACCCGCAGGGCGTTTTCCGAGGTTCCGACGAAGGTTTTGACCTTCAGGTTCTGCTTCAATGCCTTGAAAAACAGTTCGATTTCCCACCGGTCCTTGTAGATGGCCGCGATGGTGGTAGCCCCGAATTTCAGGTGGTTGGTCAGCAGGATGATCTCCCGTTCATGGACCGGATCCCACACCACGATGCGGCGCAGGCGAAACGGATACTTCTCGATGGAGCCGGTCCCGGTCAGTCGAATCTGTTCATCGGCCAGGATGTTGCGGTTTTGGGGGCACCGGGCCGATTCGACGACCTCGTACCGTGCGTTGTTCTTCATGCGGGTGACGAAAAACACCCCGCTCATGGTCCACTGGGCGAAGAGTTGGAAGTCGATGTATCCCTTGTCCAGGGCCACGATGGAGCCTGGATTGAGATGGACAAGTCGGGCGACGGTTACATCGTGTTGTCGCGCCTCGGTCAGCAGAAGCCACGACGGCATGTAATCGTCGTGATCCAGCAGGACATGGGCCTTGACCCCGCCCTTGGCCCGCCGGAATCGGGCCCACTCAAACATCGACAGGCACAGCGAGATCGTTGTCGAATCCAGAGACAGCAACTTGTTTCGAAACCGGAATCGGCTTTTCCGGGCCCCCACCCCGCCCTGGGTGCGGAAGCGGTCCAGAAGATGCCAGAAGAGGTCCTCGTACAACGCGGCCGGGCGGTGCTCGTTGGCGTACGACAGCGTCGATTTGTTGGGGCTCTTGCCGATGCCCAGGTGGACCAGTTTACTGTCGCCGATCACGAGAAACCGCGTAAACCTGGACGTGCTGGCCGGTCGCTGT
>CALKWH010000427.1 GCA_938004375.1 uncultured Pseudomonadota bacterium | reverse complement strand
ATCGTATTCGGTGACTGGAGTTCAGACGTGTGCTCTTCCGATCTCTCGAGCACGTGCTCGCCTTTGCGGGTCTTCACTTTCTTGCCGTTGATGAGAATATCCATGGATGTCACTCCTTCGCCTTCCCGGCGAGCTCCGGGCCGCTCAGAATGGAAACGCCGTTGAAGTTGCACACGTCGAAGCACACGCCGCAGCGGACGCACTTGGACTGGTCGAGCTGGTGCCGCTCCTTGTTCTGGCCGGTGATCGCCCCCGTGGGGCACTTCTTGGCGCAGATGGTGCAGCCGGTGCACTGCTCGTTGATGCGGTACTCGATCAGGTCGATGCACTGCCCGGCCGGGCAGCGCGCGTGGTCCACGTGCTCGACGTACTCGTGGCGGAAATACCGCAGCGTGGAGAGCACGGGGTTCGCCGCCGTCTGGCCGAGCTGGCACAGGCTGGCGGTCTTCATGGTGCGTCCCAGGTCCTCGAGCAGGTCCAGGTCCGCGTGGCGGCCCTGGCCGCGCACCAGGCGGTTGAGGATTTCACTCATCGCACGCAAGCCCTCGCGGCACGGGGTGCACTTGCCGCAGCTCTCCTCCTTCAGGAAGTCCACGAAGTAGCGGGCGACCTCGACCATGCAGGTGCGGTCGTCCATGACGATCATGCCGCCCGAGCCCATCATGGAGCCGAGCTTGGCCAGCTCGTCGAAGTCGACGGGGTGGTCCAGGTACGCGTCCGGGATGCAGCCGCCGGAAGGTCCGCCGGTCTGGACGGCCTTGAAGGTGCGACCCTTCTTCGAGTCCTTGATGCCGCCGCCGATGTCGAACACGATCTTCCGCAGGGTGATGCCCATGGGCACTTCGACCAAGCCGGTGTTGTTCACCTTGCCCACCAGCGAGAAGATCTTCGTGCCCTTGGAGCCGCCCAGCGGGGACTTGGAGACGTCGCCGGTCCCGGTGCCCGCGAACCAGGCCGCGCCGCGGTTGATGATCGTCGGCACGTTGGCCCAGGTCTCGACGTTGTTGATGTTGGTGGGCTTGCCCCACAGGCCCTTCTGGGCCGGGAACGGCGGGCGCACCCGCGGAGAACCGCGCCGCCCCTCGATCGAGGCGATGAGCGCGGTCTCCTCGCCGCACACGAAGGCGCCGCCGCCGCGGTTCACGTGGACGTTGAAGCTAAAGTCCGTGCCCAGGATGTGCTGGCCCAGCAGGCCCAGTTCGGTGGCTTTCGCGATGGCCAGCTCGATGTGGCGGACCGCCATCGGATACTCGTTGCGCACGTAGATGAAGCCCTCGGCGGCGCCGCAGGCGTAGGCGCCGATGATCATGCCCTCGAGCACCAGGTGCGGGTTGCCCTCGAGCACCGAGCGATCCATGAACGCCCCGGGGTCGCCCTCGTCGGCGTTGCAGATCAGGTACTTGCGGTCGCCCTCGGCCTGGCGCGTGAAGCGCCACTTCCAGCCCGCGGGGAAACCGGCGCCGCCACGGCCGCGCAGGCCCGAGGCGATGACCTCCTCGACGACCTGGTCCGGCTTCATCTGCCCGACGACCTTCCCCAGGGCCTCGTAACCGCCCATGGAGAAGTAGTCGTCGATGCTGCGCGGGTCGATGTGCCCGTTCATGGCGAAGACGATGCGCTCCTGGTGCTTGTAGAAGGGGACGTCGTGCTCCTTCTCGTAGATCTGGCGGTTCTCGTCCCGGTACTGCAGGCGGGGGATGGCCTCGCCCTTTTGCACGGTCTTCTCGAGGATGTCGCCCACGTCCTTGGGCTTCACCTTCTGGTACAGCGTGCCCGAGGGGTGCAGGACCACCAGCGGCCCGCGCTCGCAGAAGCCGTGGCAGCCCGTGGAGAGCACCTCGACGTCGAGCCCGCGGGCCGCGATCTCGGTCTGGAAGGCGGCGATGAGCGCGTCGGCGCCCGAGGCCTTGCAGCCGGTGCCGGCGCACACCGAGACGCGGACCTTGTGCGGGTCGCGGGCGGCCTTGGCCTTGGCGACGTGTTCCATCAGTTGGGCGGGGGTGGTGAACTTCGTCATTTCGCACCCTCCCCCGCGGCAGGCTTGTACTCATGGAGCATCTCGACCACGTCCGCCGTGTTGATGTTGCCGTGGTAGTTGCCGTTGACGATCACCAGCGGCCCCAGCGCGCAGGCGCCGACGCAGTTGACCGTCTCGACGGTGAACTCGCCGTCCGAGGTCGTCTCGCCGCCCTTGATGGAGAGCTCGCGCTCGATCTCGGCGAGCACCCGCGGCGCCCCCCGCACGTGGCAGGCGGTGCCCATGCACACGGTGACGATGTTCTTCCCGCGGGGCGTCAGGCTGAACGCGTGGAAGAAGGTGGCCAGCGAGGCCACCTGGGTCATGGGGAGCTCCAGCTTCTCGCCGATGCGGTTCATGGCCTCGCGGGGCAGGTAGTTGAAGGCTGCCTGCACGTCCTGGAGGATGGCGAGCACGGAGGTCTTGTCCCCGGCGTACTTCTCGATGATCTGGTCGACCTTTTCGAGCTCCACCATCAGTTGCCTCCTTTTTTCGCGAGCCAGGCCGCGCGGGCCTCGGCGCCGATCTGGTACGCGGCCTTGAAGATGGCCAGGTTCGTCTCGAGCACCTGTTGGTTCTTCTTGAACTTGCGGGTCAGAAAGGCCTCGACCAGGGTCAGCGGGACCATGTCGGTGGCCCCGACGCAGCCGCCCAGGCCGGCGATGTTGGCCGACCGCGAGGTGCCGGTGTGCTGGATCGACAGGTCGTTGCAGGGCACGCGGACCTGCAGGATGTCGGTGCGCCCCGAGACCTCGGGGATCAGGGAACTGTTCACGATGAGCGCGCCGCCGGGCTTGACCACGGACTCGAACTTGGTCATCGACGGGCGGTTCATCACCAGGATGTTCGTGGGGACGTTCACGACGGGGCTGCCGATGGGTCGATCGGCCACGACCACGGTGCAGTACGCCGTGCCGCCGCGCATCTCGGGTCCGTAGGAGGGGATCCAGGCGACCTCCAGGCCCTTCTCGAGGGCGCCCTCGGCCAGGAATTTGCCGATGGTCATGACGCCCTGTCCGCCAAAGCCAGCCATCAGGATTTCATTCTGCATGGCAAATCCTCCTTACTTGTCTTCCGGGGTCTTGAAGATCCCCAGCGGGTAATAGGGAAGCATCGTCTCTTCGAGCCACTTGTTGCTCTGCACCGGCGTGATGCCCCAGTTCGTCGGGCAGATGGAGAGCAGCTCGACGAAGGAGAAGCACGTGCCCGCCAGTTGGTACTGGAAGGCGCGGCGCAGGGCCTGCTTGGACTGGATGATGTGATGCGGGGTGTGCAGCGAGGAGCGCACCACGAACGAGGGCGTCCGCAGCGTGGACAGCAGCTCGGACATGCGGATGGGCATGCCGCACCAGTTCACGTCACGGCCCTTGGGGCTGGTGGTGGTCTTCTGGCCGGGCATGGTGGTGGGGGCCATCTGACCGCCGGTCATGCCGTAGACCGCGTTGTTGATGAACACGACGGTGATCTTCTCGCCGCGGTTGGCGGCGTGGACGATCTCGCCCATGCCGATGGAGGCCAGGTCGCCGTCGCCCTGGTAGGTGTACACGCACAACTCCGGGCGGACGCGCTTGACGCCGGTGGCCACCGCGGGGGCGCGCCCGTGGGCCGCGCTCTGCATGTCCGTGTCCATGTAGCGGTAGATCAGCACGGAGCAGCCGACGGGGGCGATGCCCACGGTCTTTTCGCGGATGCCCAGCTCGTCGACGATCTCGGCCACCATGCGGTGGGCCACGCCGTGGGTGCAGCCGGGACAGTAGTGGGTCTCGGCCTTGGTCATGCTCTGGGGGCGTTCGAAGATGGTTTTCATGACACAGCTCCCTTCAGTCCGCGGGTGACGAACTCCTGCTTGAGGAAGTCGATGACCTCTTCCGGCGACGGGACGATGCCGCCCATGCGGCAGAAGAAGCCGACGGGGAACTTGTCCCGGATGGCCCAGCGGACGTCCTCGAGCATCTGGCCCTGGCTCATCTCGACCACCGAGAAGGCCTTCACGTGGGAGGTCTCGGAGAGCTCGCGCAGCCGGGCGAACGGGAACGGGAACAGGGTGATGGGCCGCAGCATGCCGATTTTGTAGCCATCCTTGCGGAGCTCCTCGATGGCGGTGCGCACGATGCGGGAGGTGGTGCCGTAGGCGACCACGACCATCTCGGGCTGATCGTCGAGCTCGTACTCCTCGAAGTAGCAGTCCTCGGCGGTCATCTTCTTGTACTTCTCGATCAACTCGAAGTTGAAGTCCTCGCACAGCTTGGGGTCGAGCCAGAGGCACTCGACGACGTTGCGCGGCCGATCCTTGCAGCCCGTGGTGGCCCAGGCCTCGACGTCGCGCTGGGGCTCGGTCTTGACCGCGTCGAAGTCCACCGGCTCCATCATCTGGGCGATCATGCCGTCGCCGATGAGCAGCACCGGATTGAGATACTTCTCGGCCAGGGGGAAGGCCTTCATCACGCACTCGACGAACTCCTGAACGGTGGCGGGGGCCAGCACCAGGCAGCGGTAGTCGCCGTGGCCGCCGCCCTTCACCGCCTGGAAGTAGTCGCCCTGGGACGGCAGGATGCCGCCGAGCCCGGGGCCGCCGCGCACGATGTTCACGACCACCGCGGGGAGCTCGGAGGCGGCGATGTAGCTCATCGCCTCGGCCATCAGGGAGAACCCGGGGGACGACGTGGTGGTCATCACGCGGACGCCCGCGCCGGCCGCGCCGTAGATCATCTGGCTCGCCGCGACCTCGCTCTCGGCCTGCACGAACACGCCGCCCACCTCGGGCAGCCGCCGGCTCATGTATTCGCCCACCTCGCTCTGCGGGGTGATGGGATACCCGAAGTAGCTCAGGCAACCCGCCCGAATCGCCGCCTCACCAATCGCTTCAGCACCTTTCATGAGTATTTTTGGCATGATGACCTCTCAGTAACTGAAATACTTGTATTGGGTTCCATGGACCTTGATCTTGATGGCCATGTCGGGACAACTGATGGCGCACATCGTGCAACCGATGCAGCGGTGCGGATGCGCAGGGTAGGAATAGAAATAGCCCTTCTCGTTGATGTCCTTGGACATCTCGAGCACCTTCTGGGGGCAGGCCACGTTGCAGTGCTCGCACCCCTTGCAAATGTTCTTGTCGACATTCACGCTTGGCATGTTCACTCCTTTGCCCGCTGGTCCCGAAGGACCGGGCCGTTACAGGGTCAAATCTTGAACAGCGGTTTCACGACCGGCCGCCCCAGGGGACGCGAGGCCGGATGATCCTCGGGCTTCCAGGGCGGCTGCAGCACGCGCCGCAGGGGCAGCACGGGGTAGTCCCGCGCCCGCTCCCGGAACTCGTGGACCAGCCGGACGTGGGCCGTCACGAACCGCACCGGCGTCCGCGAGACCCGCTCGAGCTCGCCCAGCACGGCCACGCTCTCGAGGAGCGTGTCGACCGTGGTCTCCTCCATCAGGTGCGTGTTCCCGATGTAGCCGGTCACGCGCAAGCCCGAGCTCTCCTCGATGCGGCGCCGCATCTCCAGGATGCCCTCCACGGTGGCCGTGAAGGGCCGGCGCGTGTTCACCACCTGCAGCATCTCGTAGTCGGGGATGGCCCCGGCGAAGCTCTTGAGCACCCGGGCGCCGGCGTCGTCGCCGCCCACGTCGAACAGCGCGGTCCCCTCGGAGCGCTCGAAGAGCCCTTTGATCTCGGGCAGGATGATGGGCAGGTCGGCCCAGAAATGGCCGCCGCGGGGGACCACGACGCGCACGCCGGCGGCCTCCAGCGGGTCGATGGCCTCGCGACACCGGAAGTACGGGTTCACGATGTCGAGATCGGCGATGTACAGCGGGCTCACGCCGGCCTGGGCCAGCGCCAGGGCCCAGTTCACCGAGACCTCGCTCTTGCCGCTCCCATAATTCCCAATGATGCACACCACCCGTTCGCGCGGGAAGATGTCCAGGGGAGCGAAAACATAGATCGGAAGAGCGTCGTGTAGGGAAAGAGTGGAGATCTCGGTGGTCGCCG
>CALKWH010000426.1 GCA_938004375.1 uncultured Pseudomonadota bacterium | reverse complement strand
AGACCGCCGCCGGGCGGCCGCTGCGCCTGTGGCTGCTCACGACGCGGGACGCCGGTCGCCTGTGGTTCTTCCGGGCCGCCTTCCAGGACCTCGCGATGACGCCGCTGGCGGATCTGGAACTGCAGAACGACGACGCCCTGAACCTGCGGACGCGGGTGTCCCTGGACCCGGGGACGACGGAGGTGACCCTGTTCTCGGCCGCCCCCGTGCAGACTGGCTGGGGCGGCGGCGCGCAGGGGTTCGACCCCGGCGCCGGGCGCACCGTGCTGACCGCGCCGGCCGACGGCCCCGCGCCGGACCTGCCCTCGCTGGACGACACCGGCCGGTCCTGTCCGGACCCGGGGCCGGGGGACGCCTGGCTCGACCTGGGGGACGACGCGGCGCCGCTGGAGACCGTGGGCATCCTGAACGGACCCGCCTGGGTGCGGGCCACGGTGACGCTGCCGGAGCCGCCGGCCAACGGCCAGCTGGTCGTCGACCACGCCGCCGATCTAGTGGGCATCTACGTCAACGGGGAGTACGTCACCACGCTGTGCCCCCTGGGCACCGAGCTCGACAACCAGGCCTGGAACTCGGCCTACCGGTTCGCCGATCTGCGGCCCTGGCTCGTCCCGGGCGTCAACGAGGTCCTGTTCCGCGTCGAGATCTGGGGCCACGGCAGCTTCATGTGGCCCCGGGGGCGGATCATCGCCACCAACGCCCAGATCCCGTCTTTGGGGTTCGACGCCTTCAAGGGGTTGTGGGGCGGCGCCCGCCTGGCCGGCCGGGATCTGACCGGCTGGCAGGCCCAGGCCCTCTCGGGCGGCGAACGCGCAGGCTGGCACCTCCCGGGGGCCGACGAGGCCGGCTTCACGCCGCGACGGCCGCCGTTCAACCTGCAGAAGGGCGAGCGGCTGTGGTACCGCGCCGCGTTCCCCACGTCGGCGGTCACGCCGTCCGGGCCGCGCCGCGCCCCCGTGGCGCTTCGCCTCCAGGGCGCCAACCTGATGGCCACCATCTGGCTCAACGGCCGCCTGATCGGCCGCTGGCTCTCGGACGAGGACTTCCTGCAGCGCGGCGCCTGGACCCGCGCCCTACGTGACATGTGGATGAACACCTCCCCCGACGAGTTCCCGCTGGCCCCCTCGCTTTTGACCGCGGACGGGACCGACAACGTCGTCGTCCTCCTCCTCGAGGATATGTCCGCCGACACCGACGCGGCCGGCGGCCTGCTCTTCTCGGCCGGCCTCGTCCACTTCCCCGAGGAGAAGGGCCGCGATTCGAACGACGCCACCGTGCCCGCGGTGGCCTGGCGCCGGGTGTATCCGCTTTCTTTCGGCCCCTGAGGTCGCCGGGGACGGTGCGCCTTTCAGCTTGGCCCGGCCGCGGGAATGGTGTACAAAACCACCATGATGGAAAACCGCATGACGCGTCAGGATGACGCATGGCTGCCGGACCGAGGTCGGTCATGATCGACGCACCCCCCCAGGACCCCAGGTTTCTGCGGCTCGCCGAGGCGCTGCCCGGCTGCGCCTTTCAACTCGACGGCCGCGGGCGCATCGTGTTCATGGCCGAGCGGGCGCGGGAGATGTTCGGTGTACCGGGCGCCGAGCTGCCCGGCCGCGCCTTCGACACCCTGCTGCACCCGGCCGACCGGGAGCTGGCCCTCAGGGCGCTTGCGTCTCCGGGGGCGGACGGTCCCGGTCCCCGCCAGGTGGACCTGCGCCTGCTGCGGCGCACGGGGGTGCCGTTCTTCGGGCGCCTCCGGTTCGTCGCGGACGGGGACGGCGTCACCGGCGTGATCACGGATCTGACCCTCGAGGACGAGGACGCGAACCGCCTGCAGACCTACCGGAACTACCAGGACCGGGGGCTGTCGCTCCTGTATCTCTTCTCGGTCAACCTCGGCCGGCTTCCCCCCGGCGAGAACCTGTTCCGATTCATCGCCCGCGGACTCAGGACCTTCACCTCCGCGCGCTTCGTCACCCTGTCCGAGTACGACGCCCCCGCCGCGGTCCTCCGGCACCGGTACTACGAGGTCGACGCGGGCGTCCTGGGCCGGGTCGTCTCCATGCTTGGCACGCGGGTGGAGGACCTCGAGACGCCGATCAGCCCCGAGAAGGTCCGGGACGTGATGGTCCGCGGCTGGATCCGCAGCGACAGCCTGTACGATCTGGCCTTCGGCTCCGTCCCGCGCCCGGTGGCCTCCGCGATCCAGAAGTTCCTGGGCGTCGACCGCTTCTTCGCGATCTCGTTCGTCTTCGGGGACACCCTGTACGGCACCTCGCTGATCGCCCTCACCCCCGGGGAGCCGGACCCGCCCCTCGAGCTCCTGCAGGCCTTCCGCCACACGATCGCCCTCGCCCTGCGCTGCCGCGCGCTGGAGGCGGCGCGGGGCTGAGCACGCCGAACCTCTCTCTTTACAATTTTTATTGATACGTGTAGGGTTTCCGCGGTCGTCCCCGCGACGGCCGGAACGGACACCCGGATGAAGAAACGCAAACTGCCGGTCCTGTTGCTGCATGGCTTCACGTCGAGCCTGGACTGCGTGAAGAAGCCCGCGGAGACCCTGCGCGCGGCCGGCTTCGAGGTTGCCACCCCGTTGTTGCGCGGGCACGGCACGCGCTGGGAGGACCTGCGGGGCGTCAAGGCCGCCGACTGGTTCGAGGACGGAAAAAAGGCGCTGGAAGAACTGTCCGGCAAAGGGAAACGTCCGGTGGCCGTCGTCGGCCTCTCCATGGGCGGCCTGGTGGCGCTGGACCTGGCGATCCATTTTCCAGAGCGGGTCGCGGTGGTGCTGGGCGCCGCGCCGGCGCTGGAGTTCTCGAATCCGCTGTCGCCGTTCTCCAGATACCTGGGGCGCCTCGTGCCCGCCTTCCCGTCGCCCAACGCCTTCACCGACCAGGAGCTGCGCCGGAAGTTCGACACGAACTACAAGAAATTCCCCACGGCGACCTTCGCCTCGCTCTTCGCCTACTCCCGCGAGGTCCGCGGGCGCCTGGACAAACTGACCGTCCCCGTGCACCTGATCCACTCGCTCAAGGACCAGGTCGTCCCGCCCCGTGCCACGCGCCACGTGATGGAGACGGCCCGCTCCGAGCGCAAGTCGGTGTCCTGGTACAGCCGCAGCGGCCATGAACTGTTCCTCGACTGCGAGTCCGACGCCGTGGCCGCCGAGGTCCGGGACTTCCTCGTGGCCTTCGAGGAGGGCAGGTGATGCTCGCCGCGCTCGTGCCCCTGTTCCTGGTCCCGGTGCTCGCCCAGCCGGTCATGCCCCCCCACCGGATCATCCGGCGCCCGCCGCCCCCGACGGTCAGCGGCGGCCTCAGTCACAACCCCGGCGCCCCCACCGCCCCCCCGGTGGAGGAGACGAAGGATCCCACGCTCTCTCCCGAGTGGCAGAAGCTCATGCCCGGGCCTACCCACCGGCTGCCGGAGGCCTTCTTCCTGCGCAACCAGATCCGGGCCCGCCTGCTGACCGGGATCGACGCCGGCCAGCTCGACCTGGTGCGCCGGGCCAACCGCCTCGCTCCGGGGAGCAAGGACGGCCTGTACCTCGAGACCTACCTGCGGATCTTCCTAGAGGGGGATCCCGTCCTCCACGAGCGGCGGATCGACGACGTCCGCGTCTCCTTCCTCCGCTTCTTCGAGGCGTTCAAGTACGGCGACATGGAGCAGGCGCTGATCCTGTTCAACACCCTGCCGGTGTCCAACGCCGACCGCTTCCAGGTCTCCCTGATCCTGGGACATCACCTGCTGCGCTATGGCGTGCTGGACCAGTCCTACCAGTACTTCCGCCGCGCGCTGAACCTGCTCGAGACGGTCCACTCCCAGTTCTTCGAGCTGCGGGGCGCCGACAAGCGGGAACATTACTTCTTCACGCTGCTGTGCATGGCCGAGATCCAGTTCAAGAGCGGGCAACACCGCACGGCCTTCGGGCTGCTGCGATGGCTCGACAACGGGCGGCTGCTGGCGGCCGTCGATCCGCTCCCCTGCACCTGGGAGCAGATCCTGGAACGAAAGTGCGCGGACTCCTTCGGCACGTTCCCCTCGGAGAAGAGCCCGTGGTACGCCCACGAGCCCGAGATGCTCGCCTTCCATCGCGCCCTGATGGCCTGGTCCCGGGGCTGGGCCGAGGGCCCCAAGGCCTTCGAGGCGTTCCTCAAGGCGCACCCGCAGACCATGTGGGCCGACGCCGTCCGGGCCCACCTCTCCTGGATGAAGTCCAACCCGAGCCCATGACCATCCACGATCGTCCGCAGATCCTGTACGGGGTCTCCGAGGGCGCGTTCGCCGCGTTCCTCACGGCCCGTGAGCTCGCGCCGGCCGGCTTCACCCTCCTGGTGACCGCCGACGAGGCCCGGGCCCAGGAGGCCGCCTTCGCCCTCGAGTGCGCCCTGGGACGCGGCGCCGTGCGGCCGGGGGAGCCCGCGTCCCCGCCGAAGGTCGCCTGGCTGCCCGCCCCGGAGAGCTGCTACCTCGAGGTGCTGTCGGACCCGTCGGTGCTCCACGCCCGGATGTCGCTGCTGGCCCAACTGCACTTCGGCGATCTCCCGAGGGTGCTCGTCGCTTCGGCGGCCGCCCTCGCGCGCCGGACGCTGCACCGCGCCGTCTTCGACGCCCTGTGCGTGCTGGTGGGTCCCGGAGTCCGCTGGCCCCTGGCCGAGCTGGGCCGCCGCCTGCTCGAGGCGGGGTACTCCCGCGCCGAGGTGGTCGAGGACGAGGGCACCTTCGCCCAGCGGGGCCAGGTCCTCGACGTGTTCGTGCCCTCCCTGCCGTCGCCGGCGCGCATCACCTTCTTCGACGACGAGATCGAGCACGTCCACCTGTTCGACGCGCAGACCCAGAAGCGCTATCTGCCCCTCGGGGAGCTGGTGATCCACCCGGTGCGCGAGACGGTGCTCGGCGATCCCGGCGGCCTGCGGGAGCGGCTGTACACGCTGGCGGACCGCTCCGGGTTCCCCTCCTCCAAGAGCCGCATGATCCTCGAGCGCATCGAGGCCGGCGAGGACTTCTTCGGTATGGAGGCGCTGGTGCCGCTGTACCACGACCACCTGGTGCCGCTGGCCGGCTACCTGCCGCCGTCGACCCGGGTCGTGCTCGAGAACCCCGACGCCATCGCCCTCGCCCACGGCCAGTTGCTGGCCGAGGAGCGCGGCCGCCACGACGCCCGCCTGGCCGACCGGCTCCTCGCGTTCCCCCCCGAGGCCAGCTGGATCGCCGAGCCCGACTGCGGCCTGGGCGCGTTCCCCACCTGGTCCCTGGTGCCGGGGGTGTCGCCGGACGGGCAGGGCGCCGAGCTGGACAGCCGGCCCCACGCCGCCCGCCCGGATCACGGGGACCCGCTGGGCCCCTTGCGCGAGGTGCTCGCCGGTCACCTCGACGCCCGACGCTGCCCGGTCTTCGTCACCGTCGACGAGCCCACGCACTCGGCCGTCGCGCGGATCCTGGAGGAGTCGGGCTTCCCCCTGCGCACGCCGCCCCCCGAGGAGCCTCTGTTCGACCACCTGGAGCCGGGCACGGTCGCCCTGCGGCGCGGCCACCTGCGGCGCGGCTACGACAGCCTGGATCTGCCGCCCGTGGTCACGGAGGAGGAGTTCTTCGGCGTCAAGTCGCGCTCGGGCGGGACCCGCAAGGCGCGGCCCCGGCCGGCGCTCGCGTCCATGGAGGCGCTGGTCGAGGGCGAGCCCGTGGTGCACCAGCTCCACGGCGTGGGCCTGTTCCGCGGGCTGTTCCGCGAGAGCCCCGGGGGCGTCGCCGGCGACTACCTGCTGCTCGAGTACGACGGCGGGGACCGGCTGTACCTGCCGGTCTACCGCGTGTCCATGCTCTCCCCGTACCGGGGCGGCCCGGTCGAGATCGGAAGAGCGTCGTGTAGGGAAAGAGGGGAGATCTAGGTGGGCGGCGGATCAGTAAGAAAAAAAATCGAGCGACA
>CALKWH010000425.1 GCA_938004375.1 uncultured Pseudomonadota bacterium | reverse complement strand
CGTGTGCTCTTCCGATCTCGTTCGAGCCCGGCGAGATCATGGCGACCATCGGCGGCTCCGAGGCGCTGTTCTTTGCTTTTTTGGCCGTGGCCAACCCCGGAGACGAGATCATCGTCTTCGAGCCCTTCTACACGAATTACATCGGCTTCGCGATCTACGCCGGTGTGAAGCTCGTCCCTTACACCACCCGCGCCGAGAACGGCTTCCACCTGCCCCCCCGCGAGGAGCTCGAGAAGTTGATCACACCGCGCACCCGCGCCATCCTCGTTTGCTCGCCGAACAACCCCACGGGCACGGTGCTCACCCGCGAGGAGCTCGAGATGGTGGGCCAGGTGGCCATCGACCGTGACCTCTTCGTGATCTCCGACGAGGTCTACCGCGAGTTCGCCTACGGCGGCGAGGTCCCCACCTCCATGATGGCCATCGAGGCGGCCCGCGACCGCGTCATCCTGTGCGACTCCATCTCCAAGCGTTTCTCCGCCTGCGGCGCGCGCATCGGCAACCTGGCGACGAAGAACCCCCAGGTGTTCCAGTCGGTGCTCCGATTCGGCCAGGCGCGCCTGTGTCCGGCCACGGCCGAGCAGATGGGCGCGATCACCCTCTATTCCCTGGGCCGGGACTATTACGAGCAGGTGCGACGCGAGTACCAGGCCCGCCGGGACGCCATCTTCGAGGGGCTCATGGCCATCCCGCAGGTGGTGTGCCAGAAGCCCCACGGCGCGTTCTACATCATGGCCCAGCTCCCCATCGACGACGGGGACCGGTTCGCCCAGTGGCTGCTCACCGACTTCTCGAGCGGCGGCGAGACCGTCATGGTCGCGCCGGGCGCCGGCTTCTACGCCACCCCGGGCGCCGGTCTGCAGGAGGTCCGCCTGGCCTACGTCCTCGAGAGCGCCAAGTGCCGCCGGGCCATGGAGCTTCTGCACGAGGCCGTCCGAGTTTATCCGGGATCCAAGTTGAACTGAAGCATCCCACGGAGGTTCCCCATGTCCCATCCGAACCGCGACAAGCTGCTCGAGCTGCTGGTGAAGCACAGTTACGTCGAGGGTGAGGTCACCCTGGCCTCGGGCAAGAAGAGCGATTTTTACGTCGACTGCCGTCAGACCGTGCTGCGCGCCGAGGGGCACCTGCACACGGGACGCGTCTTTCTCGACGTCATCCGTCGCGAGTTCCCGACCGCCGGGGCCGTGGGCGGCGTGATCCTGGGCGCGTGCCCGATCGCCAGCGCCGTGTCCATGCAGAGCGCGCTCGAGGGGGCGCCCCTGCCGGCGTTCTACCTGCGCAAGGAGCCCAAGGGGCACGGCCTGGGCCGGCTCCTCGAGGGGCCGGTGGCCGCGGGCACTCCCGTGGTGGTCGTCGAGGACGTCGTCACCACCGGCGGATCCACCCTGAAGGCCATCGAGAGCGCGCGGGCCGAGGGCCTCGAGGTGCTCGGCGTCGTGGCGCTGGTGGACCGCCAGGAGAACGAGGCCGCGGCCACCCTGGCCGCCCAGTTGCCGTTCTTCGCGATCTTCACCCGGGCCGACATCATGGCGGCCGGCGCGCGCAGGTCTCCATGAGGCGTCTTCTCCCCGTCCTGCTCCTGGCCGCCTGTTGCGCGGGCGCGTGCAGCACGGGTCCGGCCTACGTGAACATCAGCCGGACACCGGTGCAATTGACACCGGGGGACTACAACCGCATCCTCTCCCGGTGGACCCGCGAGGAGCGCGTCGTCCAACTGCTGGACACCACCCTCGACGTGCACGCGACGCTCCTGTCCTGGGAGTTCCGGTGGGCCTACACGGTCGCGGTCGCCCGGTATTTCCGGCTCTCCGAGACGGACAAGAAGCGGCTGTGGGCCTCCCAGCAGCAGGAGCTCGACGCCGGCGTGGAGTTCGTCGTCGCCACGGCCTCCACCGACGCAGCGTGGAACGATCTCGAGAAAGGGACGCCCGAGGTGCCAGGTCCCGGCCGGCCGCTGGGCAGGAGCCTGTGGAGGATCACCCTCCACGTCGACGGCGCCGAACCGGTGACCCCGGCGGAGATCAAGGCCGTGGAACCCGTCTCCAAGCTCCACCGGGACATGTTTCCCTATATCGGATATTTCCACAGGTTATTCCTGATCCGCTTCCCGCGCAGCACGCCGGACGGTCGCGAGGTGCTCCCCGAGACGGCACGACGCATCGAGTTGCGGTTCTCGGGCTCCCTGGGGACCACCCGGCGGCATCTGATCTGGAAGACCACCAACATGGTCGTCAACCCGTAGCGAGACCCAATCCATGAGACAGTCCCTCACCCAACTGACTTTCACCTGCCTCTTCCTCTTCACCGCCTGCCGTGGGCAGGAGCCGTCCGTGACGGAGAAGACGGAGAAGCCGGCCGAGTTCTCCTTCCTGACCACCCAGGACATCCATCTGCGGCTCCAGGTGGAGAACATCGGTGACGTCCGGCTCCGGGGCTCGATGCCGGACAAGACCGTGTTCCAGATCCATCGCGCCGCCACGGCCATCGGCCGCGCGCGTGCCTCGGAGTTGATGGACCGCATCGCTATGGTGCCCACCATGGAGAAGGACGGGCTGGTCCGCTTCCTGCCGAAGTACCCCGAGCTCAAGGCCGGCGAGAAGGTGCGCACGGAGTTGGTCGTGCTGGTCCCGCTCAACCAGCGGGTCCCCGTCAGCCTGGCCCTGACGGGTGGCGACTTCGAGGCCGCCGGCATGAACGGGGAGCTCCGGGTCAAGACCGTGGGAAAAAGCGGCATCGCCCTGCGCGCCTTCCAGGGCGTCTTCGATCTGGAGCTCGACACCGGGGACGTGGTGGCGGGCACCACCCTCGAGGGCGGTCGCCTCCGGCTCCGCGAGGGGAGCGTCCGGCTCAGCCAGCGCCTGAAGGACCCGATGGAGGATCTCGTCATCGAAGTGCAGGACGGGAAGGTGGAGCTCGAGATCATCTCCGGTTACACCGGTCGCATCCGGCTCGAGGCCCCCGAGGTGAAGAACAGCACCAAGTTCAAGCTCGCCGACAGCGCCGAGGGGCGCGGGATCCTGGTGAAGGTGGCCAAAGGATCCGCCCACCTGAGCTCCGAGTTGTTCTAGCCATGATCGTCACCCGCCGCTTCGAGCAGATCGCCGGTTCCCGGGTCGCCTTTCTGGAGTCCGTCGGCCCGGCGGAACCCGGAGTCCCCGTCCTGCTGGTCCACGGCCTGTTCACCTCCTGCTTTCTCTGGCGGGCTCTGGCCGGCCGTCACGGGGCTGCGCGTCGTTTTTTGGCCCCCGACTTCGAGGGCTTCGGTGACACCCACTGCGCCGCCCAGTTCGAGCTCGGGTTCGAGCGCCAGACCGAGTTCCTCGGGTCCTTCCTGCTGGCCCGGTCTGGTCTCACGCCGGTCACCGTCGTCGCCCACTCCCACGGGGCCGTCCCCTCGCTGATGCTGGCCATGCAGAAGCCCGGGCTCGTGCGCGACCTGGTGCTGATCTCCCCGGTCTTTCCCCCCGACTTCCCCGGGGCGCTGGTGAGGCCGTTTCTCTGGGCCGCCCGCTCCCGCCTCTCCTGGGAGGCCTTCCTCCGGTCCGGGCTTGCCCGGGCGCACGTGGAGCGCGAGCTGGGTCGCGCATTTCTTGGCCGGGGTCCCGAGACAAACGCCGCCGTCGAGGAGTTCTGGCGCCCCTTCGCCAACAGTCCGACCGCCTGCACCCGGCTGCGCCGCGTGTTCGAGGGTTGCGATGGCAAGTTGGTGAACACCTACGCCCGCCACCTCGATCACGTCCGTCAGCCGGTGAAGGTGATCGTGGGTCGTCTGGACCACGTGCCGGATGGGAAGACGGCTGTTCCTCCGGCTGTCAGACTCGCCGCGGCAATCCCCGGAGCCACGGCCCACATGATCGACGGCGCGGGGCATTTTTTCCCCCTCGAGGATCCCGACCTGCTCTTCTCGTTGCTGAACTGATGACGATGGTCAGAAGGCCGATTCCAGGCGAACCCGCAGCTCGTCCGCTGGGGGGCACGCGAGTTCCAGCAGGGCACAGGCGGCGCGCAGATCCTCCGGCGCGTCGGAGAAGAACGCGCAGGGCTCCCCGGTGACCGGATGGGCGAACCGGAGCCAGGCGGCGTGCAGCATGTGACGCTCGACCAGCAGTCGCTCGGCCAGCGAGGCCGTCCAGCCGGTGTCGATGAACTCCAGGAACCACCCGGGGGGCGCGCCGTAGATCTTGTCGCCCACCACGGGGTGCCCGGCCCACTCCAGGTGCACGCGCAGTTGGTGTTGCCGACCTGTGTGGGGTCGGCAGGCGACCAGGCTCGCCCGGTCCCCCGGGACAATTGGCAAGAACGAGCTCCACGAGGGGAGGCCACCGGGGACGATCCCCATCTTGATGTGGATCGGTGAGTCGCGGGCGAAATCCAGCGGCTGTTCGACCTCGATGGGGTGATCCAGGCGGCCCGCCACCAGGGCCAGATAGACCTTGCCGGCGGCCCTGCCCGCGAACTGGGCCTTGAGCGCCGCGGACACCGGTCCCGGCGTGCCGCAGACGACCAGCCCGCTGGTCTCGCGGTCCAGGCGGTGCGCCGGATGGAACGGACCGCCCTCGAGGCCCTGCAGGAAGGCGGTCAGAGTACGGGCGTGGGCGTTGGCAGTGGGATGGACGGTGAGGTCCCCGGGTTTGTCCACGACCACGAACGCCGGATCCCGATACAGGACCGGAACCGGGGGCAGGGGCCGCTCCGCGACGGGTGCGGGCTTCCAGACGGTGAGGTTTTCCCCTCCATGCAGGCGGTGGGCGGCGCGGAGGCGGCGTCCGTCGAGCAGCACGTGGCCGCGGGAGAACATGGCCTGGATCCGGGACCGGCTGATGCGACCGAGCCGCCCGGCGAGGTACTGATCCGAGCGCAGTCCCCGGGCGCCCGGGTCCACCTGCACGGTCACCGGGATCAGGCCGGAGGTCGTTTCCCCGGGGTCAGGGCTGGGGATCATCGTCCTGGGGGAGCTTGGACAGGGACTCGGCCATCAGGAAGTCGAGGATGATGTCGTCGACCTTGGTGTCGGAGTTGTTCAGGTGCATCAACTCCTCGGGCAGCTCCTTGGAGCTCTCGGGCTTGAACAGGCCGGGAGGAGCCTGGATCGGGCCCGTGAGGCGGTTCGGTGCGGGCTGAGGGGGACGGGGAGGCGTGCGCACCACCGGCGGCTCCTCGGGCTGACGGGAGCCCACCGGAGTGAGATCCAGCTGGGTGTCGGGCGTGTCGAACATCTCGACGTGCCGCTCCGGCTTCTTCGCGGAGGAGCGTGAGGCGGCGGGCGACGAGAAGGAGCCGAACGACGGTTCGTCACCGGTGAGGATGATGGCCGGCCTCGCGATCACCACGGAAGGCGCGGGTTCGGCCGCCTTGCCGGGATCGGTGGGCGCCGCCGGCCGCGTGCGGGGCAGTCCGCCGGGCGTTTCCGAGGCGGGTCCCAGGGCGGACACGGACTGCTCGCGCAGGGTCGTGGTCGAAGTCTTGGGGGCCGAGGTCGCGGGCGGCGGCGGGCTCTGGCCGATCCCGAGCTTGGTGTCCTCCTGGGCGAACTTGGCCCCGCTGGGGATCTGCTTCGCGGAGCCGGTCTTCTCGGTCTTTTTCACCGGCGTCGCTGACGTCGTGGCGGGGGCGGGTTCGGCCTTTGGCACCTCGGGTTCGGCCTCGGGCGCGACCAATTCGCCGAAGTAGCGGACGATCTTGTCGTCGAACTGACCGCCGAGCAGCCCCTTCATCATGTCCTTGTGCTGTAGTTGCATCAACTTGCGGACCTGGTCTTCCACGTCGTCGAGGCCCAGGAGATGCGCATACTCGGTCTTCCGGGTGGACAGGATGATCCCGTTGTGGAACAGGTGCGTGAAGATGTGGGGATTGGCCTCCCCGGAGTCCTAGATCGGAAGAGCGTCGTGTAGGGAAAGAGTGTAGATCTCGGTGGT
>CALKWH010000424.1 GCA_938004375.1 uncultured Pseudomonadota bacterium | reverse complement strand
CGACCACCGAGATCTACACTCTTTCCCTACACGCCGCTCTTCCGATCTGCCGGGCTCGGAGCTGGCCCGGGAGCGCGGGCTCCTGGACGCGGCCACCGACCGGTTCCTGCAACTCGAACGCGCCTCGCGCGAGGCGGCCGCCGGACGCCTCGGCCTGAGCCCCGGGCGACTGCGCAGCGACCTCACGGTCCCCATCGGGGAGGTGGCCCGGCTCGAGGCCCTGCGCGCGGTCCCCGAGCTGGACGAGGTCTCCCTCACCCCGCACCAGGCGCAGTTCCGCTTCACACCGAAGGGCCCCGCCGCCGAGGCCCGGGTCGTGATGGACCGGGCACGGCAGCGATGCCACGCACTCGAGGCCGCCGCGATCGCCGACCTGTGCGGGGAATTGGCGCCCTGGATCCCCGCCCTGCTGACGGACCTCGAGGCCATCGGCGAGCTTGACGTCCTGTACGGCCGGGCACGCTGGGCTCTCGCCCTCGGTGCCGTGCGCCCCGCCATCTCCCAGGACGAAACCTTCCTCGCCGTCGACGCGATCCACCCCGTCATCCGGGACCAGGTCGAAGGTCTGGGCCGCCAATATCAGTCGTTATCGTACAAATTAAAGCCGCCCATCGTTCATCTTACAGGAGCGAACATGGGAGGCAAGACCGCCTTTCTCCGTACAGTGGGTCTGCTGCAGGCGCTGTTCCAGCGGGGCTACTTCATCCCGGCCCGGGCGTTCTCGGCGCCTCTGGTGCGCGCCATGGCCTGGGTGGGCGCGGTTCCCGACGCCCCCACCCTGGGGCTCTCGAGCTTCGGCCGGGAGTGCCGGGACCTAGTCGGGGCGCTGGCCCTGCCTTGTCCGCTGCTTTTGCTCGTGGACGAGTTCGCCCGCAGCACGGACGCGGAGGAGGGTCAGGCGCTCACCGAGGCTCTCGCCGAACACCTGCGCTCGCACCGAGAGGGGCTCTTCATCTTCGCCGGACACCAGAAGCGGTTGGGCGAAGGTCCCGGCGCCGTCGACGTCCAATATCTTCATACTGGTGGGATCGATTTCGAGGCCTATTCCCGCAACCTGACACACCTGGAGACGGTGGAGGCCCTGGCCGCGTCGATGAACTACCGTGTCTTGGACGGCCCGACCACGTCCTCGGACGCACTGGAGATTGCCCTCGCGCTGGGACTGCCCGAACCGCTGGTGCGTTCGGCGCGGGAGACCTGGCGTCAACGGAGAGCGCCCGGGCTCACGGAAGATCTTGAAAAGTCTTGATGTATCAATGATATTTCGAGCTTTTCACCCCGGCGCAGAAAGTTTGAAAATCCTGTTGATTGCCTATCTTGCACGTGTTATGGTCCCGCGTGACCTAAGCTGGACATGGCGCATGAACAAGATGCGGCCGGTCTTCAGATTCACGAACGTTCTGACAGCTTTGAGTGAGGTTCGCAGATGAAAACATGGGCTATCGTTCTTTCTGCCTTGTTCGCGACGTGGACCCTGACGGGTGTCACCGCCGCCCACGCCAGGGGCGCCGATGATGACATCATCATGGAGGAGGACGACACCTCCAAGCCCGCCGAGGACACGCCGACCGACGCCACCGACCCGGCCGCCACCGACGTGACCGACACCACCGATCCGGCCGCCACCGAGTCCACCGACGCCGCCGCCGCGGTCGCGGATGACGAGAAGAGCCTGAAGAAGGGCGATGACGAGGACGCGCGTTCCTACTGGTCGGACATCAAGGTCGTGCCCCGCAAGCTCATCCTGAAGCAGAACCGCGTCGAGCTCATCCCCTACATGGGCGTCACGCTCAACGACAACCTCATCCGGCACATCGCGTTCGGCGGCGAGTTCGGCTATTACATGTCCGACGCGATGAGCATCGGCGTGGGCGGCCACATGTACACCAAGCAGCAGACCGACCGCGCGTACCTCACCGGTCTGCAGCAGCGCGTCCTGCCGACCCTCAACCAGTACCTCTACACGGCCACCCTGAACGTGAACTACGAGGCCGCGTATGGCAAGTTCGCCTTCCACAACAAGAAGATTCTGCAGTGGGGCATCTTCCTGTCCGGCGGTCTGGGTGTCACCGGCACCGAGGTCATCCCGCGCAACGCCGCTCACGAGCCCTGGACCAACATGAACATCACTATCCAGGTGGGCGCCGGCTTCCGCGTGTTCATCAACCAATGGCTGACCCTCTGGGGTGGCGTCCGTAACTACATGATGCAGGACAAGTTCGAGAACTCCAATCGTACGCAGCCGGAGGCGGACGTGGGCGAGAAGAACGCCGCGGCCCGCTTCATCAACAATCTCGTGTTCCAGGTTGGTGTGTCGGTCTTCTTCCCCACCAGCTTCGAATACACCACGTTCAAATAAATCTTGAGGCGGAGTCAAATAATGAAGAAACTGTTGCATTTCCTCCTCTTCGTCAGCATCCTTGGAACCACCATGTCCGCGTACGCCGTGGAGCGCGGCGATCCCCTGAAGGGACAGCCCGCGGTCCGCAAGCGGGTGCTCTATCTGCCGGCCCGCTTCGAGGTGACCCCCTCTCTCGGTGTCTCCTTTCTGCAGGACTACCGGCACTCCTTCCTCGTCGGCGCCAAGGCGGAATATCATCTGAACGATTATCTCTCGTTCGGCTTCTCCGCCCACTTCTCCCCGGTCTCCATGAACACGGGTCTGACCGACGAGATTCATGCCACACTCCCCAATCAACTGGAAGACGACACCTGGGTCAACCCCACGCCTTCCAAAGACGCCATGATGGACGCCCTCAACGAGATCAAATTGGTGATGGGCCCCCACATCACCTACACGCCCGCGTTCGGCAAGATGGGCCTGTTCTCCACGGTGTTCTTCAACTTCGACGTCTACTTCTTCGGCGGCCTGGGCCTTGTCATGTTCGAGGCCGGCGACCTGACCCCGTACACCGACACCCCGGACGAGTATCGTCAAACCGTTGGTGATCCTGACCGTGAGCCCAAACTGCACATCATCGTGAAGGAAGAAAACGGCGGCATGCGGTTCGGCCCCCAGGCCGGCATCGGCTTCCACTTCTATCTGAACTCCTGGATGGCCATCAACGCCGAGTTCCGGTGGATGTACATCAAACGCAACGCGGCCGGCTTCGATCGCAACGGTGACAAGACCGAACCCGAGTCGATCAACGGACTCGATCGTGACTGGGTCATCGTCGACAGCAAGGACGAGAGTTGGGAGAACACCATGTTCTTCCACTTCGGCCTGTCGATGTTCTTCCCGCAGTTCGCGCCGCGCTCCAACTGATCCCCGTTCCTCCTCCAAAATTTGATTGTCTTCGGGGTTCATCTGCGCTAGACATAGCCCATGCCCGAGTGCTCCTCATGAAGCTTGGCGAAATCCTGATTCACCAGAAGTCCATCACGCAGGATCAACTCGCGCTCGCCCTGTGGGTGCAGAAGCGCTGGGGCGGGCTGCTCGGCCGCATCCTGGTCTCCCGCGGGGCGCTCCCCGAAGCCGACCTGATCGTCGCGCTCTCCGGTCAACTTGGGATTCCCTCCGTGGATCTGCGGAGCCGTTGCATGCCCACGTGCGTGTGCCATCTGTTGCCTCAGGAGCTCTGCATCTCCCATCTGCTGCTCCCCTTCGGTCGGGACCCGGACAGCGGCGTCCTCCAAGTCGCCATGGCCGACCCGCGGGATCCGGCCGGGCTGGCCGCGCTGCGCGGTTGTTTCTCCGGCCCCTGCAGGGTCTACCTGTGCGGCTACGTCGATCTGACGGACGCGCTCTTTCGTCAAGCCCACCAGAAGCCCGACGCCGCCCCCTCACCGGTCGTCCGTCGGGCAACCCAGGAGATCATCGAGGCGGACTCTCTGGTCGAGGAAGTGGCCATCCCCATGCCGGTCGCGGCCCGTCGCACGGTGCCTCCCCTGGTCGAGGACGAACTCGAGGTCCTCGAGGAGAGTGACATGCTCGCGGCCATGACCGCCCAGGCCCTCGCCGGCCGCCCCGCCGAGGTCGACCTGATCGTCGAGAGCGGCGACTTCGAGATCATCTCCGCCGAGGAGGACGGCCCCCGGAAGTCCACTGAGCCGATCGGTGCGGCGCCGGTCGCCGCAGGGACGGTCGCCACCGGGACGGACCCCAAGCCCGCCGCCGATGCCCCGGCCAAGCCCGTCGCAGTTGAGACCGAACCCACGACGGGAGCCAAACCTGACGAGCCGGCGGCGACCCACGACGACGCCGCGGCCAAGGACCAGGCCCCGACCAAAGAATCAGGCACCAAGGCCGTCCCCAAGCCTGAACCGACGGCCAAGGACTCCGAGAAAAAGGGCCCTGCCCCGCCCGCCCGCCGCGGCCTCCTGGCCGCCCTCGCCGGCGGCCCCCGGGAGCCCGAAAAGAAGGTGCCGGACAAGAAACCTCCCCCGTCCCCCTTCGACGCGCGGGACAGGAAGTGAACCGGCTCCGGGAAAGCAGTCCATGAAAACCCTGCATGCGATCACGATCATCTGCCTGCTCCAGGCCCTGGCGGCCTGCGACGACGGCGGCAACAAGAACCAGAACGACAACAACCACAACCTGAACAACACGAACAACCAGACCGTGCCCGTGCGGGATGACTGCACGGTGTTCCTCACGTTTCCGGCGACCAACGAATTGTCCGCGCGCGTGGTGGGATCGTTCAACGCCTGGTCCGTCCAAGACGGTTTCCCGATGGAGCGCAACGGCTACACCTGGGAGCTCGGGCTCACGTCCAACCCCCAGGACGCTCTGACCGGCTACTACCTGCTGGATCCCGGCGAGCACGCCTACAGATCGGAAGAGCACACGTCTGAACTCCAGTCACCGAATACGATC
>CALKWH010000423.1 GCA_938004375.1 uncultured Pseudomonadota bacterium | reverse complement strand
AGATCGTATTCGGTGACTGGAGTTCAGACGTGTGCTCTTCCGATCTGGAGTCCCACTCGAGGATTTCCGAGGCCCCGTCGAGCGGCACCAACTGGAAGTGCCAGGGGTCGTCCCCGGTGTTGACCACCTCGAGGGTGGTGTTGCGCTCGTAGTCGTTCGGGACCTCGAGGCGGTAATAGTTCACGCCGTAGGGCTTGGGCCAGGAGGCCCGCGGCGGCGTGAAATCCTGGGGCTCGAAGTCGATCACCAGGCTGCCCGCGAGGGGCGGCGCCGGCTCCAGTTGGTCGGCGTGGGGCAGCACGGAGTGGTGTTCGCTGTACTCCTCCCCCAAGAAGTAGCGGGCCCGGCAGAAGGCGTGGAACGCGGACACCAGATCCCCGTCCCCGTCCTCGGCGAGCTGGTCGTCGATGGCGGTCAGGTAATGCGGGATGTTGGAGGAGAAGTTGGAGCTCTGCATGGCGCGCTCCCAGATCCGGCGCAGCCAGACTGCGTCGGTCCAGGACTCGCCGTAGGCGCTGATCAGGAAGTATGGCCAGATGAACCCGCCGTACCAGTAGGAGCTGTTCTGGTTGCCGTCGGCCACGCTCCAATGCGGGGCGACCTGGAAGCTCTCGAGGAAGTAGCGCACGTACCATATCGAGCCCGGGTAGACGGCCAGCATCATGTAGCTCGCCGAGTTCTCCCAGAAGGAGGTGGGCTCGAGGCAGTCCATGGCGCCCTGCATCGCGTGGTTCAACTCGTGGGCGACCACCGCCCCCACGCTGTAGTCGTCGTTCTCGCGGTCGATCACGATGTAGGTGACGCAGTCGTCCCACGCCGTCGCGGGCCAGGCCCCAACCGGCGCCGTGTAGCCGCCGCCGCCCATCCCCGAGGTGGTCACGTACAGGCGGTACCGCCCCTCGTCGGTGTCCAGGGGCGGCGCGTACCAGCCCCAGTCGAGGATCTGGGTTTGCCAGGAGCGCTCGGCGGCTTCGAGGACCGAGAGCGCCAGGGGGCGGACCTGGTCGTCGTCGTAGTAGACGCGAATCGGGTAGTCCTCGGAGTCCAGCAGGTGGGGCAGCTCGGCCGGATAGGAGTAGAGCGCGCGCAACCCCATGCGCTGGCGGTCCTGGAAGGTGTCCACGAGGATCGCGGTCGCGGACTCGGGCCGCAGGGGATGACGCCCCAGCGCCTCGCGCCAGGGGGACGGAAGGGCGGACGGGGCCTTCACCGCGGTCTCCAGGAGGACCAGGCGCCGCTCGGGGGTGAGCGCGCCCGAGGACACGGCCTGGTCCAGTTGAAGGATGAAGGGTTCGGATGCGACGGGGGACGACAACAGGGCCAGCGCGAAGATCAGTCCGTTCATGGGGACCTCCTGAACCCGGGACTATAGCCCGGAAACCCGATTTCGCATCGGAAATTCATCTTGTAATCCCCCCCGGTTTTGGTCTACTTGTGTGATGAGCAACACACTCGACTCCGCCCCGTCCGCACAGCCCTCCCGCCCCACCCCCGACGCCGGTCGACTCGACCGCGCGCGCGGCTGTCTCCTCGGCCAGCTCTCCGGCGACGCGCTGGGCAGTCAGGTGGAGTTCCTGGACCCCGTCACGATCCGGGAGCGCCATCCGGGCGGGGTTCGCGCGTTCTACCCGAGCCCGGTGTGGCGCACGCTGCCCGGACAACCCACGGACGACTCCGAGATGGCCCTGGCGCTTGCCCGGACGCTGGTCGCACGAGGCGCGTTCTCGGTGGACGAGGTGCGCGAGGCGTACGTGCGCTGGCTGCGCTCGGTGCCCTTCGACGTGGGGCGCACGGTCGGCATGGGACTGCAAGGGACGCCGAACCCCCAGAGCCAGGCCAACGGCGCCCTGATGCGCATCAGCCCCCTGGGCATCTTCGGCGCCCGCCGACGACTCGAGGACGTGGCCCGCTGGGCGGCCGAGGACGCTCACCTCACCCACCCGCACCCGGTCTGCGTGCAGGCGAGCCAGTTGTACGCGATGGCCATCGCCCGCGCGGTGGCCACCGGCTGCGACGGGCCGGGGCTGTTCGAAGAGCTGCGAGGTTGGGCCACCAAACTGGACGCCGACGCCAGCATCCTCGAGGTGATCGAGCTGGCCGAGCTCGCCCCGCCGAAGGACTTCATGCACCTGCGGGGCTGGGTGCTCATCGCCCTCCAGAACGCGCTGTACCACCTGAAGCACACGCCGAACCCCGAGGAGGCCATCGTGCGCACCATCGACGGGGGCGGCGACACCGACACCAACGCCGCCATCGTCGGCGCGTTGCTCGGCGCCGTGCACGGCCTTCGCGCCTTCCCCCGAACGTGGGTGGACACGGTCCTCGCCTGCCGCCCCGCCGCCGGCGCCCCCGGCGTGCAGCGGCCCCGCCCGGAGCCCTACTGGCCGGTGGACGCCCTGGAGCTCGCCGCCCGCCTGCTGGAGGAGTGATCGTCTTTACTCCCGCTTGAAAGTAATGGCTTTGAACAGCATCTGCAGGCGGCGTTCCTTCTCGCCCTTCTGCAGGTTCAACTCCA
>CALKWH010000422.1 GCA_938004375.1 uncultured Pseudomonadota bacterium | reverse complement strand
CCGAGATCTACACTCTTTCCCTACACGACGCTCTTCCGATCTCCGCCCGCCTCGGGGAACCTGCGCAGGAGCAGCAGGGCGAGGAAGTGTCTGAAACGTGCCTCGCACCGGAAGTTGTCGTCGGGGAGCGCCGTGAGGTCCAGGGACGAGAACCGGTCCGCCGCCGCTGCCCAGCGCCCCTCGGCCAGCTCGAGCCCGGCGACGAGATAGGCCAGCAGGGGCCAATGCCGGGCCTCGCGCGCGAGGGCGTCGCGCCAGACCCACGCAGGCAGGGACCGCGTGAAGATGAGCTGGATCAAGGGCCACAAAGCGCGCGGCAGCCGGAGAAACTCCCGCATCAGGGTGATCTCCCGCTGCAGCCCCGGCGGTGAGAGCACGCCGCCTGCCGCCATGAGCCGCGTAGCAACCTCGGTCTCGTCGCCGTCGAGCCAGGCGGCCTCGGCGTGGACCAGGTGGGCGCGCACCTGGAGGTGGGAGGCCTCACCCGAGAGCGCGAGGACCCGGTCGGCCGCCGTCAGGGCCCCGCGGGAGCCGTCGAGCCGCCGGGACACGGCCAACTGAACCATCCAGGTTTCCAGGCTGCCGGGATCCATGTCTATGGCCTCGGCCATCGCCGCTCGGGCGCCGGCGGCATCCTTGGCCCGGACGCAGTCGAGGGCCCGCTCCCGGGCGCGGGCGACGGCGTGCACGCAGCGTTGACGGTGGATCGGCGGCCGGTTGAAGCGCTCGCGGGCCAGGGCGCGCAGGTGGTCGGGAACGGGGACCTTCGAGAGGAACGCACGGTGCTCGCGCTGGAGTCGCTCCGGATCCGGCAGCACCCGGGAGAGAGGGCCGCCCCCGGCGTACAGGCGCCTGACGGGCTCCCGCCCCTGGGTCTGGTAGAGGTAGCGGATCAGGGAGCCGGCCTGCACATAGGCCCGCGAGCTAGCCACGCCGTAGAAGGCGGGGGAGAACAATCGGTCCGCGGGCAGAAAACCGCCCATTTCCATGAGCAGGCGGGCCTCGGCGTGCACGTCCTCGTCCTCTTGGAGCCCGTCGGCGGCCACCGCGACCCCCTCGATGAGGCCCGGGTCCGGGAGCGATACGTCGAACGGCCCGAGGCCAAAGGCCTTCGACCAGGCGGCCCCGAACGGGGCGTCGGTCCAGACCGCGGCGTACACGTGGGCCAACTCGTGCCGCAGGCTGGGGTGAGGAAAGCCGTTGTCGGTGATGAACACCGCCCGCAGGGAGGGCTTGGCGACCTCGACGTCCCGCGTGCCGAACAACCGACGCTTCTCGTCGCCGTCGCGGAAAAAGAAGATCGTGGTGCGCCCGGGTCGGACGGTCCCGAAGAACTCCGCGAGCTCACCGTGGTGCCATTGAGCCTCGGCAGCCAGCAGTCGCACGCGGGGCTCGTCCTCGGGCGACGAGTACACGATCCGGAAGTCGGCGGTCGTGTGCTCGCGCCCCAGGGTCCGCACCAGCGCGTCGAAGGGGAAGCGGGTCCCCACGGCGGGCGAGAACACGTAGAGCCCCAGCGCGACGCCGACGAGCCCCAGCACGAGGACTGCCCCCGTTCTGCGGACCAGGATCCCCGCGCGCCAGGCGAGCCACGCTGCCGGCAGCAGGGCGAAGGCCAGGTGCTGGGCGCGGGCCGCCAGGAACGGGGGACGAAGATCGATCAGCCGATCGTAGAAGGCGCCGGAGAAGAAGCCGAAGAACGGGTCGTACATGAAAACCGGCGGCTCGGTCAGTTGACGCCACAAGGCCCAGGCCAGGGACCCCCACGGCGCCAGCGCGGCGATGGCCACCATCCAACGACTGGGCCACAGTTGCGCCAACCCCAGGAACAGCGTCACCGTGAAGACGCCGGTGAGCACGGGGTACATCAGCCAGAAGGCGATCCCCGTCCCCAGGCCATGGGGGCAGCTCACCAACGTGCTCACCAGCACCGTCAGGAAGCAGGGAAGGAGCAGCACCAGGGACAGCGCGGTCATCTGCGGGAGGAAAAGCAACGGCCCCGGTCCCAGCCGACGGGCAAGCACCACGACGGTGGGGGCCAGCAGGACACCGTGTAAATATGCACCCAGGAGCGCGCTCTCATAGTCCAGAAGGTGCGTGAGCGGCATTAGTACGAATATGATTCCAAGTACAATATACAGAGCTATTGCTATATACAACCAGATACTGCCCCGGATGCGCCGGAGAAACTCCCCGTGAAGATCAGGAAAAACGAAAGGCGCCAAACATTCCCTCCCCCGGGCAGGCCGGTGCGCCCAATCTATGCCTTCCCCGGACCGCGATCAACCGTGTTGCGGAGACGGCATTTATGGTATTGAGTTTTCCCCCCATCCCCGTCTATATTGACTGCCGCGCGGGAACACGCAGGAGGCGGTCGGCCGTCGGGCGAAGATCCCCGCGAAGGAAAGCACCTTTGGTTTCGCAGACCATCTGGATCGTCGACACCCAGAACCGCAGCAATCAGCTGATCGAGGCCATCGCCTCCCCGCAGATCGAGGTCATCTCCCTGCAGGCCACGAGCACGCTGGCCCCGTCCATCTCGTCGCGCGCCAATGGTGCCGTGATCGCCAACATCCACGAGAACGAGGACTTTGAGACGCTCGAGCATCTGTCAAAGATCTCGCTGACCTTCCCCGAGATCCCGCTCGTCCTGCTGCTGCCGGAGCCGCTTCACGCCTCGATCGACTGGGGGCCGCGGGTGTTCAACTTAATAAAACCGGTGTCCCCGGAGTCCATCCTCAAGCGGCTGTCCTTCCTCGACGAGCACAGTTACCCGACCCGCGGCATCCTGCAGCGCGGCTACCTCCTGGCGCTGCTCGACCACTGCCTGCTGCAGAAGAAACACGTCCGGATCCTAATCCGTTATGCCGGCCAGCATACCTGCGAGATCCTCATCGGGAACGGAAAACTGTTATCGTTGTACATTGACAACAGTTTAAAGAACGACAAAATCCTGTTCCCCTTCGCCCTCGACGGCGCCGAGTTCTCCATGGAGCACCTCGACGACGCGGCCGGGGCCGAGGCCCCGGAGCAGCGGTTCTCCATCGGAGACGACGAGTATCGCCGGTTCCGGCTCGAGCTCCATCCGTTCCTCTCGCTGATGCAACAGTTCCCCCCCATGTCCGAGGTCCTGCGCATCGACGACGCGCGCCTGATGCGGGTGCTCAACAGCCTGCCCGAGCAGGTACATTCGGTGGTCCGCCACTTCGACGGGAAGAATGATCTCTTCCAGATCTTCCTGCAGAGCGAACTGCGCCCCCTCGAGACGGCGCAGCGCATCGGCTACCTGTATTTCTCCGACGTCTTTCAGGTGCCGGCCCATCTTGCGGGAGGGTCCGCCCATCTTCCAGGCGGTTCCATGTTCCCCGACGCCACGCCGCCTGCCGGCGGTGCCCCCGCCGCCCCCATGCGGGAGCGCTCCTCCTCGGAGCTGGCGGGCTGGCTGCTCAACCCGGTCGCCGCGGCGCGGGAGCTCGAAGAAAAAATCAAGAAGAATCTGAAGTCCCGCAAGCCCGCCGATGCCCAGTTCCGGCCCCACCGCAAGACCCAGCCGGGGCTGGGCGGGCTGCTGCGGCCGGTCCTCGAGGAGGAACCCGAGGACGAGGCCAGCCGGTCCTCTTGGGGCGGCGTGAACGTCCGCCTCCTGCGCGAGAGCCAAGAGATGCTGCTGAAGATGTCCGCGCCCGAGGAGAGCACGGTGCCCGGGATGGAAGCCCAGACCATCGAGTTCGAGGACGAGGCGGAAGACGAGAACGCCCAGGCTTCCGGCGTCATCGACGTCTCGGCCGCCGACGAACCCGCCGTCGATGGGACCGGAAGCCCGAAGATCATCCTCGACAGTGCCCCGCTGGTCTCGGGGGAGGCGGAGCTCCCCACGGAGACCGATTCGGGTCCGTCCGCAGGACCGCCCGTCGCCTTCCACGACGAGCCCACCATGCCCCTGGAACAACTCGAGGATCCGCCGGCCGCTGAAGTGGCACCGGCGCCTGAGCAGGTGTCCCAGGACAGCCTCCTCGAGCTGCTCTCCCTGCGCTCGGAGGATCGCTCCCACACGGTGCCCATGCGCACGCTGGATCCCGTTACCCCCGGCGGTCACCAGACGCGGGAGATGCCCGCCGTCTCCCTTCCCGACGGGGACGTCACGCCCAACCCGGGTCTCAAGGAGACGCCGGTCCCCGATTTCGACCAGGAGCCCAACAGCGCCCGCACCCCGCGGCCCGAGATCTCCGTTGACGATCCCACGCCGCTGCCCGAGGAGCGCGCCCCCCTGCTGACCCCGGCCGAGCACGGGACCGATGAGGAGTCCGGACGCGAGACCCCCGTGGTGCCCGAGACGATGACGATCCCGACGAAGCCCCGGTCGTCCAGATCCGACGACGCGAAGGCCGAACTTCAGACCTTCCAGAAGACCAACTCCGAAGCCTCGTCGAAATGGAAGTATTTCATCGTGCTCGCCATCATCGCCGGGCTGGGCTTCTGGTACGTGTTCAAGTCCGGGTCCGACGACGCCATGACCGCCGCTCCATCGAACGAGGCCGCACCGCCGGCGACCATGCAACCCGAAGAGGCCCCCGGGCCGACCATGACCGAGCCTGCCATGGTCGAACCCGCCATGACCGAGCCGTCCATGGTCGAGCCCGCCATGGTCGAGCCCGTCCCCACCGTCGATGCGTCCCCGGTCCAGCCGGACAAGCCCGCCGGGCCCGATCCGGCGTTGGTCGCCCGGACCCAGAAGTTGTACGAGGACTACAACCGCAAGGAGACCAAGGCGCTGGCACAGGAAATCGAGAAGCTCGCCACTGAAAACCCGGGCTTCGCCCCGGCCGCGTCCTACCTCGCCGACATCAACTATCGGCGTAACCGCATCCAGAAGGCCCGGGAGTGGGCGGAGAAGGCCGTCTCCCTGGACCGCGACCAGGCGCTGGCATGGTGGGTGATCGGGCTGGTCGCCTACGAAGCCCGCCAGAAGGCCGTCTACATCGACGCCTTCCGCAACTACCTCCGCCTCTCCCCCAACGATCAGAAGGCCCGGGACATCCGCCAGATGGGCATCCGGGAACTGATGGGGCCCTGAGACCGGCGCCTCATGCGAATCCTGGGCATCGAGAGCTCCTGTGACGAGACCGCCGCCGCCGTGGTCGAGGACGGCCGCGTCATCCTCTCGAACGTCATCGCGTCCTCCGTGAAAGAGCACCAGGCCTTCGGCGGCGTGGTGCCCGAGATCGCCTCCCGCCAGCATCTGATCTCCATGATCCCCGTGCTCGATGAGGCCGTGTGTCAACTGGGCGGTCTCGAGGGGGTGGATGCGGTCGCGGTCACGGCCGGGCCGGGGCTCGTGGGCTCGCTGCTCGTGGGTCTGATGACGGCCAAGACCCTGGCCTGGCTCACCGGCAAGCCCCTGGTGGGGGTGCACCACCTCGAAGCCCATCTCCAGAGCCCCTTCGTGGGCTGGCCGGAAAAACCTCCCCCCGAAGCGGCCTATCCCCAGTTGGCCCTCCTCGTCTCCGGGGGGCACACGCTGCTGTTCCACGTCACCGCGCCCCGACAGCGGGTGCTCCTGGGCGCCACCCGCGATGACGCCGTGGGGGAGGCCTACGACAAGGCCGCCAAGATCCTCGGGCTGGGCTATCCGGGGGGCCGCATCATTGACGAGCTCGCCACCCAGGGGGATCCCTCCTTGTACCCCCTGCCGATCGGGCTGCGACACAGCGGCGACCTCGACACCAGCTTCTCCGGACTGAAAACGGCCCTCTCCCAGCTGGTCTCCCGCCTGGGTGACGAGCGCGTCGACCGGGATCTGCGGCACGTGTGCGCCGGCTTCCAGCAGGCGGTGGTCACCGCCCTCGTGGAGAAGATGGAGAAGGCGCTGGTCCAGTTGCCCGTCCGACAGATCGTGATCGCCGGAGGCGTGGCCGCTAACTCCCACCTGCGCGCGCAGACCGCCGCCCTGGCGCAGCGGCAGGGTCTCTCGTGTGTGCTGCCGCCCAAGAGTCTCTGCACCGACAATGCCGCTATGGTGGCCGCCGCCGGATACCTCGCGTTGGAGGCGGGCGAACGCGCGGGGTTGGAGCTCAATGCCTTCGCCTCCTCCTCCCTCAGCCGACGCAGCGGGGATCTCCGTCTATGCCAGGAGTGAAGCCCGACGTCTTCCTCGTTACCCAGGTGGTGGCCCCGGGCGGCGGCGACACGTCCCCGGACGCTGCGCGGCTCCGCATGTCCGCGCACCTCGCGCTCGCCGGGCCGCTCGTGGAAGCGCAGCAGGGGGTGGTCCTGCGGGAAGGCGGCGACCGCCTGCTGGCCCGGTTCTCGGATCCGGTGCGCGCCGCGCTCTGCGCCGTCCGCGTCCAGCAGGTCCACCGCAACAGATCCCTTGGACCCGCCCCGCCGGCCATCCGGGCGATCGTCTTCGGCGCCGAGTTCGAGGGCGGCGCCGAAGAGGCCCTGGCGTGGTCGCGAACCTGGCTCCCCGCCACCGGCGCCGGGGAGATCGTCCTCTCCGCCTCCGTGGCCGCTGCCTGGCGCGAGCAGGGCAACCGGGAGCTCGCCCCCAGGGCCATCGTCACAGGGGACGGGCCGGCCGAAGGCGCGCTGCTGCTATGGGAGAACCACTCCCGAGAACCGGCGCGCACCGTGCGCCGGCGCGGCTGGCTCTTCGTCGGGCTGGTGGCGCTGCCCTCCCTGATCATGTTCGTCTACAGCCTGCTGCACCTGCCGTCCGGGGATCACGGCCCCACCGGACACACCCTGCTCTTCGGTCCGTTCTGGCAGGAGACCGACGCCCTCTTGTGCGACGCACCCCCGATCACCGGCTGGCGCGTCCTCGCCGATCCTTCCCTTCGGAGGTTCGGGCCTCCCCGGGAGCAGGGCGCCAGGCTCCTGCGCGCCACCGGGACCATCGAGCGGCGTGGGGAGGTTCCCACCGCGGTGCTGGACCTGGTCGACACCCTCTCGGGTCGCCACCTCGGACGGGCGTCCGCGCCCTGCGGCCCATCGGAGGGCGACGCCGCGGCTCCGGCCCCGTGCGTCTGCTTCTCCCGGCTGACCACCGAGCTCCTGGAGCGACCCGCCCCCACCCCCGACCCGTTCGTCCAGGAAGTGTGCAACCGCCTGCTGGAGCCGGGCGTCCCTGCTGGGCACCTACGCGAGGCCGCCGTCGCCCGCTGCGCGCAGGACGCCGCCGGGTCCGGAGCCGCACCATGAACCGGCCCCACCCTGCCCACCGGGTTCCCGCCCTGCGATCCGCCGGCCCCGCGGTCATCACGACCGCCTTTCCGTTGTTGTTCCTGGCCTGCCTATCTCTTACCACGGCCTGCGGCCCTCGCGACACCCCGGCGGCCCCCGTCCCGGCCGGCGACCCGCCGCTGGAGACCATCGTGCCCCCTGAGGGCCTCCCGGGCTGGTCGCTCCACCTCGAGGCCATCCTCGGCGCCGAGGAGCACGAGGCATTGCGCTTCGAGGCGCGCGCGGGGGTCGGCTTCTGGAATCTGCTGTTCCCCTCGAACGGCGTGCTGCCCGGCATGCAGGTACGAGTAGCCGGGCCCCGTCGGGTGCTCGTCGATCCCGCAACCTCCAGGTATGCCCGCATCACGGGGGCGAGACAGGATTTCCTGGGGCTCGGCGAGGTCCTGCCCGCGGCTTCCCTCCTCGAGCGGGACGACGACGGCACGGTGCGACTGCGGTTCACCGTCCTGCGACCGAAGGGCTTCTCCTCCTGGCATGAACTGACCCTCGTCCCGGATCCGACGGGCCAGGGACCGGCCCTGCGGGAGCTCACGGAGCTCATCACCGCGCCCTTGCCCTCCCGCCTGCCGGCCTCCCTCCTGGACCTGTCCGTGGCCTCCTGGACCTGGCGGCATGCCCACGGCCACCGCAGGGGGCTCTCCCGCTTCAGGATCCTGCGCGCCGAACCGATGGCCCTGCTGCGAGAGGACCTGGTCCAGGACTTTCCGAAGTACTCCCTGAGGCCGCTCTCCGACCTGTTGCCCGGTTCGCAGGCCTCCGATGGACGGCCCGGCGCCTGGCTGCAGAGCGAGGGTCCCATCGGCATCCTGTTCGTGGACGATAGGGTCCAAGGCTTCCTGCCGCCCAAACGCCCTGTCTACCTGGGTCCGCGCACGACCGTCCATGTGGCGGTCGTGCCCCTGCTCGGCGCCGCCCCCCGCTGGGTCGGCACCGTGAGAGGTCCCGATGTCTGGACGATCGATGACTGACGCCCAATCCCGAACCCCCATCGTCCGGCCATCCCCGGCCGGCGTCCTCGCAGCATCTCTGTTCCTGCTCGTGGCCGCCGGCTGCGGCTTCCACCTCGTCACCGGGGACGGCCACGTCTCGGGAGTCTCGGTCTGCGACGATCTGGGGTGCGACCGGGAAGAGCTCTCGGGGACCTCGATCATCTCCCTGCACATCCGTCTGGACGAAGCCCCCTACGGGACGCGCGTCTCTTCACACTGGTACTATCTCGAGGGGCCGTTCACGCAGCGCCTGCTGCGGGAGCGCATCACCGACCTGGACCAGCCCCAGGAGTTGGTGCACCGCCTGGAGCCGCCGCGCACCGGGCGCTGGAAAGCCGGGTTCTACCTGATCGACGTCCGGCTGCGCGACCGCCTGGTCGCCCGCAGGAAATTCTTCATAGCGCCCCCGCCCCCCGCGCCGAAACCGGCGGTCCCCGGGCCGCCCATGCCACCTCCGGGCAAGAAGGACATCCTCGACGATGACTTCTGAACCCCGGCGGCCGGGAGCCGGCGCACGCTGGCTCCGCTTCGTGCTCTCCCACCACCCCGACGGGGACCGGATCCACGCGCACTGCTGGCGGATCGGTAGCGCCGGCCCCTGGGTCTGCGCCCGGTGCCTGGGCCTCTACCCGGCCATGGGCCTCGCCCTCGTCCTCGAGCCGCTCCTGTTCCCCACCCTCTGCGCAGGGCCCCGGGCGATCGCGCTGGCGCTCACCGTGACGCCGGCCTGGCTCGCCTGGGCCCACGACCGGCTGCGCCCCGAGGCGCCCTGGCCACGGGTGACGGCCACACTCACGGCCGTGCCCGCCGGCCTGGGCACCGGCGTCTGGCTCTGGAGCCACATCCGGGACCCCTTCCACGAGGCGTTCACGTTCTCCCTGGCGTTGGTGGCGGTGCTGTCGCTGGCGGCCTGGGGGCTGGGCCGCTTCCTCAATGACGATGCAGGGAGTATCCCCCGTCTACCGGAAGGACCACCCCCGTCAGATACGGGTGACGGATCAGGAACTCCACCGCCGTCGCGATGAAGCCGGGCTCCCCGAGGGCGCCCAGTGGGATGCGCGCGGACCAGCGTTCGCGGGCGTCGGGGCGCGCGGCGGGTTTGAGGTTCATGATCCCCGGCGCCACGGCGTTGACCCGGATCCCGGGCGCCAACGACAAGGCCAGCGTCCGCGTGAGGGCGACGATCCCGGCCTTGGCCGCGGCGTAGGCGTGAAAGCCCGGCCCCGGAGCGGTCACGGTCGCGTCGGCGAAGAACACCATCTGACTGCCCGGGACCAGCCGGGGCGCGAAGTGGAGCGCCTCGAGCATGGGCAGCGTCAGGTTCGTCTCCACGAGCTCCCGGGCCGTCGTTTCGTCGCCGCCGGGGGGGCTGTCCCGGTGCGCCCCGAGGGCGAACAGAAACGCGGCCGGCTCCCCCGCCGCCAGGAAGGCCTCGAGCCTGGCATGGACGGCCCCCCGCTGCGTCTTATCTGCCAGATCCCCAGGAATCAACTCCAACCGGTGGTCGCAGGACGCCTGCAGCCTGTCCAGCCGCCCGGGATCGCGCGCCACGCAGGCCACCCGGTGACCCAACGACGCCAGGTGCCGCGCGCAGGCCGAACCCAGCGGACCGGTGGCCCCCTGGATCACGATCTTCATGGAAGGATCAGAGCTCGAGCTGGACATCGGCCGGGTCGCCCTCGGACACCAGCTCCTCGCGGGAGACCTTCTGGAACACGCCGGTGACCTCGCCCTCGATGGGCTCGTCGTAGTCGAGGAACATGTCCTCGTCGTCGTACAGCAGATCCTCCTCGCTGAGCAGGATGACCCGGCGCTCACCCACGCGACGCTCGCGCTTGAAGGTGCGCGGATCGGGCTTGTCCTCGCGGCGGTCGGTGAAGCGCCGATCTCGGGCCAGGACCGCCTTCACACCCTCGATGTGCGGGGGCATAGGGTCCAGCCGGACCGAGCGGTACGCGCAGATGTGGCACATGGTGAACCAGCGTCCCAGCAGCTCGACGCGCTGCAGGTGGGCGCGGCGGCGCTCCCCACAGACGCGGCACGAGGCGCCAACCGCCACGGGCTGGCTCTCCATCCAGGCCTGGTAGCAGGTGGTGCAGCGGCCGCGCCGCAGCTGGTTCACGCGCGCGCCGCACACGGGACACACGAAATATTCGATGATGCCATTGGCCAGGTAGGTCATGGTAGCTCCTCGCTCGGGACCGGCGGTCGGCCGCCCCGCCACGACGACGGGTTCGGCCGATGCGCAGTGTACGCAACCATCCCCCTGGATGGCAAATTTTCGGTCTTTCGTGGACGGGAGCCTACCGGGTCCCGGCGACGTGGGCGCAGAGCTCGGCGGGGAACCCGGCGGGGAGCCCGGAGGAATAGGGCGAGTCAGCGGTGCCGCGCGGGTGGTCGGCGAAGAACTGCACCATGGCCGTCACGCCCGGGCCGGCCACCGTGTGGCCCTGATCGTGCTCGCAGTGGATGACGTCGTGTCCGGCGCCGGGCAGGTTCCCGGCGTCGTTGATGCCCATGTGGTTGAAGTTGGCGACGAAGGTGCCGGCCATGCCCATGTTGACCGTGTACTTGTCACAGCCCGAGGGGCCGGTGCAACTGGCGTCGCCGTCGGCGCCGTGGACGATGACCTGCGCGTACTTGTTGGTCGTCTCGAAGGCCGGCCAGAGGATCATGCCGCCGGCCATGGCGGGCTGCAGGTCATCCTTGTTGTTCTGGAAGCCCAGATAGGCGCCGGACCAGGTGAAGATCGACGCGATGACGTCGTTGCGCACCACGCCCAGGGAATCGGCCATGATCGAACCTGCAGAGAAGCCGGTGGCGTGCACGTGATCCTCATCGACCCCCCAGCGCTGCTCCAGACACACGAGCACCCCGTCGAACAACTCGGCGTCGGCCGAACCGTCGTCCAGCTTGAGGATGTCCCAGTCGATGCCGGCGGGGGGGAGCCCGCTCATCGAGTAAGCGGGATCGTTGTCCGGCGTGATCGCGATGAAGGCCATGACGCTGGAGTTGACCTGCGGCTCGATCAGGCCGCGGAAGTTGGCGGCCGAGTCCCCCACCCCGTGCCAGGCGAAGACCACCGGCCAGCCGGCCGCGGGCGCCGTCCCGCTCGGGAGCTTCAGGTAGAAGTCGCGAGTCTTCTGACCCACCGGGAACCCGGTGTTGAAGCCGTCGACCAGGGCCGCGCATTCCGGGCTCAGGTTGTTCAAGTTGTTCGTGTTGTTGACGTTGTTGACGTTGTTGACGTTGTTCACGTTGTTGACGTTGTTCACGTTGTTCACGTTGTTGACGTTGTTCACGTTGTTCACGTTGTTGACGTTGTTCGCGTTGTTGGACGACGAATCGTCATCGCAGGCGAACAGGCCGGCGAGCGCGAGCAGGGTGACGATCAGCAGATTCCTCGTGTACATGGGGTACTCCTTGTGGCCGACGACGCGGCCCCCGGGCACCAGGCCCGGACCGGGCGGCGGAATGGACCGACGCTAATCCCGATGACCGGACGTGTCAAGTTGTCAAAAAGGCAGAGACTGGAAAAAAAAGCCCACCGGAACGGGTGGGCTCGAGGGGCGCCTGTTGTAGGACTTGAACCTACGGCCTAGCGGTTAACAGCCGCTTGCTCTACCGACTGAGCTAAACAGGCAATGCAGAAACGAGGACGTTTCTGCCGCAGAAACGAAGACGTTTCTGCAAACGTACCGAGCACAATCTGCCGCAGAAACGAAGACGTTTCTGCAAACGTACCGAGCACAATCTGCCGCAG
>CALKWH010000421.1 GCA_938004375.1 uncultured Pseudomonadota bacterium | reverse complement strand
TGAAGGTGGGAGACCGCATCGCCTCCCTGGTGTCCCTGTCCCTGACCCCGCTCAAGATCGAGGAGATCCTGCAGGTCCACAAGAACATCGACCAGGTCGACATCCGCGGCCAGGCCGTGCTGTTCGAGTCGGGCATCTGGGCCAAGCTCCCCGACGATATGGACGACAAGCTCGCGCTGGCCGTGCTCGACGTGGCCGGCGCTCCCGCGCAGACCGCCCGCCTGGTGCGCCCGGGCCAGCGCGTCCTGATCATCGGCGCCTCGGGCAAGAGCGGCCTCTTGTGCGCCTACGTCGCCAAGAAGTACGCCGGCGTTACCGGCCAGATCATCGGCACCACCACCACCGACAAGGGCCTCGAGTGGCTCAAGACCGTGCCGTTCATCGACGACGCCTTCAAGGTCGACGCCACCGACGCCCTGACGACCTACGAGAACGTGAAGGCGCTGACCAAGGGCCACATGGCCGACGTGGTCATCTCCTGCGTGTCCCGCCCCGACTGCGAGATGGGCGCCATCCTGCCCTGCCGCGAGGACGGCACCGTGTACTTCTTCTCGATGGCCACCTCGTTCACCAAGGCCGCCCTGGGCGCCGAGGGCGTGGGCAAGGACGTCACCATGCTCATCGGCAACGGCTACACGAAGGACCACGCCAAGATCGCGCTGGAGTTCGTGCGCGAGTCCGCCTACATCCGCGAGACCTACCAGAAGAAGTACATCGGCCAGTAATTTCCGGGGTCTCGAGACCCCGTTCTTCCCCTCCCCCTCCAAATCGAAATCGAAATCGAAATCGTTCCCGACCCCGACCTCGACCCCGAAACCAGCGTGGCATAAAAAAAGCCTGTCTCAAACTCGTGTGACATGGTCTACCTCCTTGTTTTTGTTGTGAAAATGTGGTTATCGGCGGGTCAGTGTCCGCTTAAGAAATACTATATCAAGAAAACACGCAAATTCTGATATGACGCAAATTCTGATGCTTGACCGTGATGCGGGAACCGACTACTCTTTTTTCATCCTCTGGAGGAACCACCATGACCACGAAAAACATGATCTTGATGATTCTGGGCACGTGTCTGCTGGTTTGGGGCTGCGACGCCGACACCAAGAACGTCGACTCCTGCGGAGACGGTTTCTTGGACCCTGGCGAGCAGTGCGATCTGACACAGATACCAACCACGAATTGTCAGATGCTGGGCTATTACGAGCAGAGTTCCCCCATCTCCTGCCGAGCCAACTGCACGCTCAATCTGGACGTTTGCTCTCTGTTTTGTGGTGATGGAGTCATCAGCGCCATCCACGGTGAGGAATGTGATGGAAACAACCTTGCAGGGCTCCGATGCAGCGATCTGGGCCTCGGCGGTGGGGAACTTGCTTGTAACGGGTCATGCCGTTTTGATACCGATGAATGCGAAGTCTCTGCAGTCTGTGGCGATGGGATCTTGGCATATCCATACGAAGAGTGTGACCAGGACGATTTCCACGGCGAGACCTGTCAATCCCAGGGATTTGGAGGTGGTACCTTGACGTGTACCACCTCCTGCGAATTGAGTTTCTTTTCCTGCAATGAAGGTGAGTGTGGTGATACCGGAGTCATTTGTCGCGGTGACTTCGACTGTGGCGATCCACCAGGCAGTGGCTTATTGTTTTGCCACGAGGAATGCTGTGGCTCGACCTGTGTCGTGACACGCTTTGTCGGGGGGATGCTTGCCGCAACCTTGGACAGCGAAAACTGCGGAGGCTGTGGCATCGATTGCGGCGGAAACGTCTGCTGCGGATACAGTGCCTGGCCTGCCATGTGTTGTGAAGAAGGGCAGGTTTGTGGAATGATGGGTTGTGAATGAATGACGAGATGACTCATCGGCTCGAGTAAGGCAGATCCCCCCCCAGTCTCGTCAACGGACTTCCCTTGATTCAGAACGTCGCCACCGGCGGGAACCACACCTGCGTCGTTACCGTCTCGGGAAGGAACGTTTATGGTTGGGGTCCGGGCGGTCAACTCGGGAATGGCACTTCTGCAGACAGCCTCGTCCCGGTGCTGGTAACGCCATGAAAAGACATCTGTCACGGACGGCTCCCTGCGAGAAAGCAATCGCCTAATCGGGGCCGGGATGGCCGCCGTCACTTCCGGGCGGGAGCGGGGGCGGGGGCACCCGCGGCGGGCTTCGGCTTCGCGTCCGGGGCGGGTCGGGGGGCGAGCTTGAACTGGGAGTAGCGGAAGCCGTGTGGGGTGGGGATCGCGTTGGTGAAGTCGCGGTGGACCAGGCCGATCCAGACCGGGCGCACCAGGAAGGTCATGGGCAGGTAGGCGTGGAGCATGTTCTCGAGCCTGATCGAGAAGTCGGTGCGGGCTTCGAGGCGGGTGGTCTTGCGCATGGCGACCAGGGTCTGATCGATCAGCAGGTTGTAGACCACGCCGTAGTTGTAGCGCCCGGAGGAGTGGAACAGGGGGGTGAAGTCCTCGTACGGGCGCCCGGCCCAGGACAGGAGCGCGGCCGAGAACTGGCGCTTCTTCAGGTGGGCGCCCATGAGCTTCCAGTCGGTGGGCACGATGACCAGGTCCACGCCGGACTTCTGGAAGTCGGACTTCAGGATCTGCAAAAGTTCGGTGCCCTGGCGCGCGGACACGGGCACGAGCACCACCAGCCGCAGGGGGGCGCCGGCGCGGTCGCGGATGCCGTCGCCGTCGTGGTCGACCCAGTCGACCTGGGTGAGCAGCTCGCGGGCCGCCGGCGGGTCAAACGGCCAGTTCTCGAGTTTGGGATCGCCCAGACCGCCAGGCTGCCAGAAGGGTCCGGTGCAGGGGGTGGCGAGCCCTCGGAAGACCTTCTCGCCGATGCGCTCCCGATCCACGAGCATGGACAGAGCCCGGCGCACGCGGAAGTCCGCGAGCATGGGGTTCTGGACGTTCCAGAGGAGATAACTGAACTGCGGCGGGACGAAGCGCACCAGCTCGTAGTCCCGGGAGATCGTCTCGGTGATCTGGTCCGGGTAGTGGATGGGTGTCACCCGCGGGAGCACGTGCACCTGCTTGCGGCGGATGCCCACGAAGGCGCGGGCGGCGTCGGGAAAGCGCCGGAAGATCACGCGCCCGACCTCGGGGGTGGGGCCCCAGTAGTACTCGTTCTTCTCGAGGACCAGCTGGTCCGAGCCCTCCCACTGGAGCAGCCGGTAGGGGCCGGTGCCCACGGGGGAGAGGGACCCACGGGCCTTGGGGTTCACGCCCTTGAAGAACACGTGGGAGGGCAGGATGGGCAGCTCGACGAGGTGGTCGAGGAAGTAAATGTTGGGGTCGCGCAGGACGATGCGGACCTCGTCGGGGCCGAACTTGTCGATGCGGGTGATGGCGTGGTCGATGTCGGTGAGGAACGGCCCGCGGTCGATCTTGGGCATGGTCAGCACGTTGAAAGTGAAGATCACGTCCTCGACGGTGAACGGGCGGCCGTCCTGCCAGCGCACGCCCGAGCGCAGCCGGAAGCGGTAGGCCGAGCCCTTCTCGTCCGAGGACCAGCTCTCGGCGAGGGCGCCCACGAGGCGGCCGGTCTTCGGATCGCGGTCCAGCAGGCCCTCGTAGATGTGGTGCATGGAGATGTGGTAGCCCCACTCGTCGATCTGGAGGAATGGGTTCAGGTGCTCGGGCAGCGTGGGCACGGCCACCACGAGCTCGACGGTGGTGTCCTGCTGGCCCGCCGGCAGGGGGAGGACCCCGCCCTTGCGCGGCGGCAGGGTCATCTTCTGGATGACGGCCTCCTCCTCGGCGAGGCGCTCGAGGGCGGCCTGATGGGGCGTGGGCGGGGGCTTCATGCAGCCCTCGCAGCCGGCCAGGAAGTGGGGCAGCGCGATCGCCGTCAGCAGCAGGAGCGGGAACCGGCGCCGGGTCATTCGCAGTAGGCGCCGAAGACCGAACCCGCGTCGGGGACGCAGGTGGTGCCGCAGGCGGTGCAGTTGCGGGAGTGGATCAGGCCGCCCCAGCACCATCGCGCGATGTCGTCGATGCAGGCGCCCTCGAAGTCCTGGTCGGTGCATGGAGTGCGCCGGTCGCCGCAGCGGGCCCGGCCGCCGGTGACCGCACAGGGGCCGGTGCGCTCGTCGCAGCACTCGGTGCGCGGCAGGCCGCCCTCACACCAGCGGGCGACGTCGCCGTCGCAGACGCCGGCCTCGGCGAGCCCGGCGCAGGCGTCGAAGGCGGGGATGGCGCCGTCGAGGAAGTCGAGATCCCAGTCGGTGCGGGCGTAGCGGTCCACGTCGACGCAGGAGGGGTCGCCCCAGGACACGGTGCCCAGCACCGAGAGGACGTTGCCCTCGAGGGGGTACAGCGTGGGGCCGCCGGAGTCGCCGTTGCACACCGAGGAGTACCCCTGGCCGTCGACGATGAGCTCGCCGTCGCGGTCCGACACGCTCGACACCAGTTCGGGGGTCCACCAGAGCCGCGTGTTGTTGTACGAGCTCTCGGTGGTGCCGAAGCCGGCCTGCTGCACGTAATGGCCGATCAGCGGCTGCGGGCTGGTGCGGGAGATGGGGATCGGGGTGATCCCGAGCTCGGTCATGGGGTTCCCGGCGAGCTCCAGCACGGCGTGGTCGTACCCCGTGACCTGATCGTAGCCGCCGTAGTTCGGGTTGACCAGGACGGTGAGCACCTCGTAGACCTCGAGGGGGCTGTCGGCGTCGTCCCCGAAGGCGACGCGCAGCTCGTCGGGGGACATGGCGTTGCCGCGCCAGTCCGAGGCGCAGTGCGCGGCCGTGAGGAAGTGGCGGTCGGTCACCAGGGTGCCCGTGCACACGTTCCCCCAGCCGTTGTCGTACTGCAATAACGCGCCCACGGCCAGGCGCTGGGAGGGGGCCATGCACAGCGCCGGACCGGCGACCGTGCCGTGGTAGATCTTGAGATTGCGCGACTTGTTCAGCCAATGGAAGTCCTTCTCGTCCTGGCGGCCGTCGCAGATTTGGTTGTTGACGTTGTTGAGGTTGTTGACGTTGTTGACGTTGTTGGTCTGGCACGCGTCGCTGGGCCAGCAATCCTGATCGTCGCAGTCGGCGAAGCCGTCGCCGTCGTTGTCGAGGGTGTCGGCGCAGAGGGTCTCGCCGGTCTTCTTCTTGGAACCGTCGTCGTCGCACGCGACGGCGGCGAAGGCGAGCAGGAGGCAACAGAGCAGGGCATGGTTCTTCATGGCGGTTCTCCCTGGAGGTGGCGGTCGGGATGGGACGATCAGGCGTGCGGACCGGGGGCCCGGTCCGCCGGTGGCGGCAGGACTACTTGCCGATCGGGTTGATGTACTCGAGGTCGAGGCCGCCCGGATACAGGTACGAGGTGTAGGACGCGAAGCCGTAGACCTCGATGCCGAAAGTGATGGCGTCGCTTGAAGAGTAAATGGTATGGGCGCCATCCGTACCGCTCGAGGTGACATCGATCTTCACGACGCCGTATCCCGTGTCACCGATCTCGTTGTCCGAGAATTCTGTCCAGGGAATCACCTGGCCGTCCAGCGTGATGGTCCCATTGCCGTCGGTCTGGATCTGGGCGATGACGTTGACGTAGTTGATGGACATGGACTCAGGCGTGATGAACGAATACTCACTGCGGTACTGGGCCTCGGGCACCACCAGGCCGAAGGCGGGATCACCCATCTCGTCGTAGCTGTCCGTCCAGTAGTTTTGTCCGACCGTGAACTTTCCCACCATGATGGGCATGTTGGAGGAGACCTTGAAGTCAACGTCCTGCTCCATGAGGAACTCGACGAACTGACCCCGGTTCAAGCTCAAGGGGGCGTGCACGGTCGAGGGATTGAACGTGATCTGGGCGCCGTCGGCGCCGGCGAGGATCTTGATGAGATTCGTCTCGGTGGAGCCGGCCACGACCTTCTTTGTCAGACCGACGAAGAACTCCTTGCCCCACGTCTGCAGGGGGAACATCATCTCCTCGAGATGGTCGCAGGCTGCGGAGTGATAGGGGACGAAGTCACAGACGTGACCACCCCAGACGCCGACCGGCT
>CALKWH010000420.1 GCA_938004375.1 uncultured Pseudomonadota bacterium | reverse complement strand
TGGGCTGGGGGATGTACCAGCCGGCGATCTTCTCCGCCGTCAAGCACTTCACGAACGAGAAGACCGCGGCGATGGGCTTCGCCATGCTGTACGCGGTGAATAACCTGGGCGGCTTTCTCCCCGGGCTGCTGTCGCCCCGGGTGCGCGCCGCCACCAACGCGTTCTTCCAGGCCCACGCGCCCACCGCCGGCCCCGGGCCTCGCGGCGAGATCCATTACGGCATCCTCGGGGTGTACTGGGTGTACGTGGCCCTGACCGTGGTGGGCCTGTTGGTGGTGGCGTTCCTGCTGAACCGGCGCGCGGTGGAGCGCGCCCGCCGGATCCTGGCCGGCGAGGCGGCCGCCGGCGCGCCCCCGGCGGCGGAGGGGACCGGCCGGCCCCGGCGCACGCTGGGCGAGTACCTGCGCCAGCATCCGCTGCGGGACGGCAAGTTCACCTTCTTCGTCTTTGTCCTGATCCCGGTGCAGACGCTCTTTGCCCACAACTGGCTGACCCTGCCCCAGTACGTGGACCGCTGCTTCGGCCAGGGCGTCCGGGACAACATGGAGTTCTTCGTCAATTTCAGTCCGCTGCTCATCTTCGTGCTCACGCCGCTCGTGGCCGCGTTCACCACGAAGGTGCCGGTGTACCGCATGATGATGCTGGGCACGCTGGTGATGGCCGCCCCCGCGTTCCTGCTGTCGCTGGGCACGAACGTCTACCTCCTGGTCGCGTACATCGTGATCATGTCGGTGGGCGAGGCGATGTGGTCGCCCCGCTTCCTGCAGTTCATCACCCAGATCGCGCCCGCCGGGCGCACCGGCGAGTACGTGGGCGTGGGGCAGTTCCCCTGGTTCCTGACCAAGATCCTCACCAGCTTGTACGCCGGCTTCTTCCTGACCCGCTTCGTGCCCATCGACGGATTGCGCCATCCCCAGACCATGTGGCTGGTGTACGGCGGCGTCGCCATGATCACGCCGGTGGCGCTGTTCCTGGCCCGCCGGCGGGTCAGCGGCAAGCTGGAGGAGAAGGGTTGAAGCGACGGGCGCGGCGGCGGCGCGGGCACCCGGCCGCCGGCGCGCGTTGAGATACGTGGAACGATATCCGCGGCGCCAGTCCGGGCCCGCGATCCTTATTCTGACTGAGGAGGCGACATGCGCAACGTGACCATCCGCATCCTGCTGACGGCGATCCTGGCGGCCGCCGGCATCCTGGGCGTGCTGGCGGCGGATCCGCCGGCGATTCAGTATCCCAAGACGGCCACGGTGGACCAGACGGACGACTACCACGGCACCAAGGTGGCCGATCCGTACCGCTGGCTCGAGGACGACAAGGCCCCGGCCGTGGCCGCCTGGGTGCAGGAGCAGAACGCCCTCACCTTCGGCTACCTGGGCAAGATCCCGTACCGCGACGCCATCCGCAAGCGGCTGGAGACGCTGATGAACTACCCCCGCTACAGCGCGCCGTTCCGCGCCGGGGACTACTATTTCTTCTCAAAGAACGACGGCCTCCAGAACCAGAGCGTGACCTATTACCAGAAGGGCCTGACCGGCGAGCCCAAGGTCTTCCTCGACCCCAATGCGCTCTCGAAGGACGGCACCACGCGGGCCGGCCTGGCCGGTTTCTCCGAGGACGACCGCTACGTCGTGGTCCGCTACTCGGCGGCCGGCTCCGACTGGGGCGAGCTGAAGGTCATGGGCGTGGCCAGCCGCCGCGAGCTGTCGGACCACCTGAAGTGGGTCAAGTTCTCCGGCGCGGCCTGGCGCGGCAACGGCTTCTACTACAGCCGCTACGACGCCCCCAAGCCGGGCGAGGAGCTCACCGCCCGGAACGAAAACCAGAAGATCTACTTCCACAAGCTGGGCGACCCGCAGGCGAAGGACCGCCTCGTGTTCGAGGACCCCGAGCATCCGCTGCGCTACCACGGCGCCGGCGTGACCGAGGACGGGCGCTTCCTGATCATCTCCAGCTCCGAGGGGACTCACGGCAACGAGGTGCGCGTCCGCGACCTGAAGCGCAAGGGCAGCCAGTTCCAGGTGCTCTGCCCGGGCTTCCGGTACAACTACTCGATCATCGACAACGTGGGCGAGCGCTTCCTCGTCCACACGGACCACGGCGCGCCCAACTACCGGGTGGTCCTGGTCGACCCGCGCCGGCCCGAGCCGGAGAACTGGCAGACCGTCGTCGCCGAAAAGAAGGACGTGCTGCGCGGCGCCTCGACCGCCGGCGGCAAGTTGTTCTGCACCTACCTCGTGGACGTGAGCACCCGCGTCTACCAGCACGCCCTGGACGGCCGGCTGGAAAAGGAGATCGAGCTCCCCGGTCTGGGATCGGCGGGCGGCTTCTACGGCAAGCTGAAGGACACGGTGCTGTTCTACACCTTCACCAACTTCACCTATCCGCCGGTGATCTTCAAGTACGACCTGAAGACGGGCCGCAGCGAGCTGTTCCGTCGCACCGAGCTCCCCTTCGACCCGGCCGGCTTCGAGGCCAAGCAGGTGTTTTACCCCTCGAAGGACGGCACGAAGATTCCCATGTTCATCGTGCACAAGAAGGGCCTGGCGCTCTCCGGCGACAACCCCACCTACCTGTACGCCTACGGCGGCTTCAACGCCAGCATGACCCCGTCGTTCAGCGCCACGATGATGCTCTGGCTGGAAAGCGGCGGCGTCTACGCCATGGCCAACCTGCGGGGCGGCGGCGAGTACGGCGAGAGCTGGCACCAGGCCGGCATGCGCGAAAAGAAGCAGAACGTGTTCGACGACTTCATCGCCGCGGCCGAGTACCTGATCCGCGAAAAATACACCTCGTCGGAGCGGCTGGCCATCGCCGGCGGCTCCAACGGCGGGCTGCTCGTGGGCGCTTGCATGACCCAGCGCCCCGAGCTTTACCAGGTCGCCCTGCCGGCGGTGGGCGTCATGGACATGCTCCGCTTCCACAAGTTCACGGTTGGGTGGGGCTGGACCGTGGAGTACGGCACCAGCGACGACCCGGCCCAGTTCCGGTACCTGAAGGCGTACTCGCCGCTCCACAACCTGAAGCCGGGCGTGCGCTACCCGGCCACCCTGGTCACCACCGCCGACCACGACGACCGCGTGGTGCCGGCCCACTCGTTCAAGTTCATCGCCACGCTCCAGGAGTGCCAGGCCGGCCCGGACCCGGTGCTCATCCGCGTCGAGACGCGCTCGGGCCACGGCGCCTCCTCCCTCACCAAGGGCCTCGACCTCCAGGCGGACATGTGGGCGTTCACGTTCTGGAACATGGGGGTGAA
>CALKWH010000419.1 GCA_938004375.1 uncultured Pseudomonadota bacterium | reverse complement strand
CCACCGAGATCTACACTCTTTCCCTACACGACGCTCTTCCGATCTCTTCGATGGCCGGCGCATGCTCGTCCAGCGACGCCAGGGCCTCGTGGCAGACGGCTTCTCCATGCCGCACCTGTCCGATCTGCAGGGTGACCGCGCCATCGGGCACGTCCGCTACTCCACCGCCGGCGGCAACGACCCGCGCAACGCCCAGCCCCTGACCGTGAACTACCGCCACGGCCAGCTCGCCGTCGCCCACAACGGCAACCTCCTGTATGCCGGAGCCTGGCGGCACGGCCTCGAGGGCATGGGCGCCATCTTCCAGTCCTTCTCGGACACCGAGATCATCCTCCATCTCATGAGCCGGTCCGAGCGCGACACCCTCGAGGACCGCATCCGCGACAGCCTGCGGCGCGTCCATGGCGCCTACTCGCTGCTGTTCCTCAACGAGGACAAGCTCGTGGCCGTGCGGGATCCCTGGGGCTACCGGCCCCTGGTCATGGGGCGCCTCGGCGACGCCGTGCTCTTCTCCAGCGAGAACTCGGCGTTCTCCCTCGTGGGCGCCACCTTCGAACGCGAGGTGGAGCCCGGCGAGATGGTCGTCGTGGATCACGCCGGCGTCCGCTCCAGCTTCCCGTTCCAGGCCCGGCCTGTCCGCGCCCAGTGCATTTTCGAGCACGTGTATTTCGCGCGCCCGGACTCCAACCTGTTCGGCCAAAGCGTCTATGCCTCCCGGGTACGCGCCGGCGAGCTCCTGGCCGAGGAGCACCCGGTGGAGGCCGACGTGGTCATCCCCATCCCCGACTCGGGCATCGCCGCGGCCATCGGCTACGCCCGCCGCTCCGGGATCCCCTTCGGACTGGGCCTGATCCGCAGCCACTACGTGGGCCGCACGTTCATCGAACCGTCCCAGAGCATCCGCTCCTTCGGGGTCAAACTGAAGCTCTCCCCGGTGCGCGAGGTGCTGGCCGGCAAGCGGGTGGTCGTCGTCGACGACTCCATCGTGCGCGGCACCACCAGCCGCAAGATCATGCAACTGATCCGCCACGCGGGCGCCTCCGAGATCCATCTTCGGATCTGCAGCCCGCCGGTCACTCACTCCTGCTTCTACGGCATCGACACACCGACTCGCGAGGAGCTCATCGGCGCCCTGAAGACGCCGGCCGAGATTGCCGCCTTCGTCACAGCGGACACCCTGGGCTACCTCGGTCACGACAACCTGCTGGCCTCGGTGGGCGATCCCGACGCGCGGAGCCACTATTGCACGGCCTGCTTCTCCGGCCGCTACCCCGAGGATCCGACCGCCGATCCGCCGCTGGAGCTGCCGACCCCTCCCGGAGGTCCCAGGTAAGCCCATGGACGAGCAGACCTTCACCTGCGACGACGCCGCGACCGCGGTCCGCGTGTTCGGCGGCAACGATGCCCACCTGCACCTGCTCGAGACCGGCCTCGGGGTCACCTGCCGCGTGTGGGGTCCGAGCTGCACCATCACCGGGCCCGGCGGAGCCGTGCAACGGTGCATGCGCGTCCTCGAGCGCCTGCGCCAGCTCGCCCGCCGCGGCGAGGACCCTGGAGAGCAGGACGTCCGCTTCGTCCTGGCCGAGTTCCTCTCCACCGCCGCCGGCGAGGAACCCGCCCGGGGCGCGCCCATCCTGACCCACGGCGCCGGCCGCCGCTCCATCGTGCCGCGCACCCCCGGCCAGCGCGAGTACGTCGCCGCCATGGGCTCCTCGGACCTCACCTTCGGCATCGGCCCCGCTGGCACCGGCAAGAGCTACCTCGCCGTGGCCGTGGCCGTCGCCCGGCTCCTCGATCACCGAGTCTCGCGCATCGTGCTCACGCGCCCGGCCGTGGAGGCCGGCGAGAAGCTCGGTTTCCTCCCGGGCGACCTCGAACAAAAGATCAACCCCTACCTGCGGCCCATGTACGACGCCCTCCACGAGATGGTCGACCCGGCCCGCGCCCGCGCCATGATGGGCGACGGCAGCATCGAGGTCGCCCCCCTGGCGTTCATGCGCGGCCGCACCCTGAAGCACTCCTTCGTGATCCTCGACGAGGCCCAGAACACCACCTGCGAGCAGATGAAGATGTTCCTCACGCGCCTCGGCGAGGGCTCCACCTGCGTCGTCAACGGCGACGTCACCCAGATCGACCTGCCCCAGGGCCGCACCTCGGGGCTCATCCACGCCCTCGGGATCCTGCACGGGGTCCCAGGGATCCGGGTCGTCCGCTTCACCCAGGCCGACGTGCTCCGGCACCCGCTGGTCCAGCGCATCGTCGAGGCCTACGAACGGCATGAAGCCGGGGAGCGCCCGGGGTGAGCGCCGCCCTGACCCCGCCCCCCGTGGCCCTCATCGTCGATGACGAGGCCAACCTGCGGACCGTGCTTCGGACCCAGCTCCAGTTCGCCGGCTACCGATGCCACACCTGCGCCGGGGCCGAGGAGGCCCTGGCCACCCTCGGCCGCCTGGGACCCGTCGACGTGATCCTGACCGATCTGCGCATGCCCGGGATGGACGGCTTCGGCCTGCTGCGTCGCGTCCGCCAGCTGGATCCGGCCCTGCCCGTGATCATCCTCACCGCCTTCGGCTCGGTGGGCAACGCCGTCGAAGCCGTCAAGGCCGGCGCCTTCGACTATCTCGAGAAGCCCTTCGACCGGGAACGCCTGCTCCAGACTCTGGGGAAGGCGGTGGTCACCTGTCGCAGCCTGCGGACGACTGCCTCCCCCGTGGACGGTCCGGTCGCGGCAGCGGACGACGGCGCGGAGCCCACCGGCCGCCATGGCATGCTGGGACGGAGCCCCCAGATCCAGCTCCTGTTCCGGGTGCTCGAGCGGGTGGCCGTCGGCGCCTCGACAGTGCTGATCCAGGGCGAGAGCGGCACGGGCAAGGAGCTCGCCGCCCAGGCCATCGTGCGCCTGAGCGACCGCCGGGACGCCCCCTTCGTGCGCGTGAACTGCGCGGCGATCCCCGAGAACCTGATGGAGTCCGAGTTCTTCGGCCACGAGAAGGGCGCCTTCACGGGCGCAGTCTCCGAGCGCCCGGGGCGCTTCGAACTGGCCCACCAGGGCACCTTGCTCCTCGACGAGGTGGGCGAGATCCCGCTGCCCATGCAGGCCAAGCTGCTGCGCGTGCTGCAGGAGGGCGAGTTCGAGCGTGTCGGCAGCGCCCGGCCCCGGAAGGTCGACGTACGGGTGCTCGCCTCCACCAACCGGAGCCTGCAGGAGATGGTCGCCCAGGGCCGGTTTCGCGAGGATCTCTACTACCGGCTCAACGTCGTACCCATCCTGCTGCCGCCGCTGCGGGAGCGCAAGGGGGACATCCCCCTGCTGATCGAGGCCTTCTTCGACAAGCAGAAGCGGCGGCTGAACCGGCCGGAGCTCGAGCTCGACCCCGCGGTGATCGACCGGCTCACCGGGCACTCATGGCCAGGCAACATCCGCGAGCTCGAGAACCTCATGGAGCGCCTGGCGCTGCTGGCCGAGGGTCCGGTCGTGACCGCGGCCGACCTGCCCCCCGAGCTCGGCCCGCCACCGCCGGGGACCGTGCAGTCCGCCATGGAGTGGTCCGAGAGCGGGCTCAAGGATCTGGTCCGGCGGGAGACCAGCCGCATCGAGCGTGATCTGATCCTGCGGGCCCTCTCGGACACCGACGGGAACGTGACCCGAGCGGCCCAGTTGTTGCGCATCAGCCGCAAGGGGCTACAATTGAAAATGAAGGAGCTCGGCCTGCGTGATGACCTCGAAGAGACCTGACCCTCCGCTCGGGCGTGCCCGCGCCTGCACGAGGCTGCCGTCGACCGGCCGGGAAGAGTTCCTGCGCCTGTGCCCGGCCTGTCATCGGACCTATCCGGCGGGGACGATCAACTGCGAGCTCGACGGCAGCCGCCTGCACCGGGTCTGCGTCGCCCCGCGGTGCCCTCAGACCGGTCTGGCGCTGGGTGGCTACGAGCTCGTCGCCCGCGTCGCGCCGGGCGTCTGCTCCGAGGTCTGGGAGGGCGTACGCACCACCGACGGCCTGCCCGTGATCCTCAAGTTGCTGCGCTTCCTCACGGGGGACATGGACGCGGTCCGCGACCTCTGTTCGCGCTTCTTCCGGGAGGCTGCCGCCGTCTCCGCCATCGGGCACCCGAACATCGTCCGCCTCCTGGATCACGGCCTCGATCCCGCGACGGGACAGGCCTACCTCGTCTTCGAACGCCTCACCGGACGGACCCTCGTCGAGGCCATGCGCGCCTGGCGGATGCCCCGGGATCTGGCCGCCGGGCTCGCGGTCGCGCGCCAGATCACCGCCGGCATGGAGCAGGTCCATCGCATGGGCGTCATCCACCGCGACCTGAAGCCGTCCAACATTTTCCTCGAGGACGGCAACGAGGGTCCGCGCGTCAAAATCCTGGACTTCGGCCTGGCCAAGATCCGCAACACGAAGCACCTGGCGACCCTCACCCGGGACATGACCTACGGCACACCGGCCTACCTGGCCCCCGAGCAGGCCCGCGGTCAGGAGCCCGACGAGGCCGCCGACCTCTACGCCCTGGGGGTGCTCCTCTTCGAACTGGCGACGGGCCGGCTGCCGTTCACGGGTCCCCCCATGTCCCTGATCCAGGCCCACCTCCAGAAGGCACCGCCGGATCCGTGCCAGCTTCGGTCCGGGTTGCCCCCCGAATTGGGACGGCTCATCCTGAAGTGCCTGCAGAAGGACAAGTCCCGACGGTACTCCGACATGGGGGCGCTGGGCGAGGCCCTGGACGTCATCCTGGTGCTCCTGGCCGCGACGCCCCCCCCCGCCACGACGCCCCATCCCGGATAAAAATGTCAGCTCCGAGGGTTGCGGGGCGGGAACGGCCGTTCACGATCGGCCGGCCTCCGTCCGCCCCTCCGAGAAATTATTCCTTGCATCGCTGACGATTCCGGTCACACTGAAACTGGCACGGACCTTGCGAAGTTGCCGCGGCGTCGGACGAATCTTTCGGTTCGAGAAGGAGACGGAGCCATGACCCTCACCTCTTTGATTTTTGCCCTTTCCATCGTCCTCGCCCCCCAACCCCAGGCCTACGAGGAGCTCCCAGAGGCCGACGGCCCCGTGGAGGTGGTCACCCCGCCGCCGGCGCTGCCCGCCCCCGGCCAGGCGGTCCGGTTCTGCCGCCTGCAGCCCTGTCCCGCCAACTTTCCGTGCTACCAGCAGCCGGGCCAGCCGGCGGCGCTGCCCATGCCACCCCAGGTCGTCTCCATGCCGGCGCCCCCGCGCATCTTCAAGAATCCCCGCACCGATCGCCCCCTGGGCCTCAACTTTGAATACGCGGGGACCGCGCTGTTCGGCCTGACGGCCACGTACTTCATCACGCCGACGATCCAGCTCGAGGCCGGCCTGGGGCCCATCACCCGCTTCTTCGGGGCGACCTATCACTTCGACGGCCACAACCCGCGCAAACTGTGGACCCCGTACATCGGCCTGTCGGTGGTCGACTTCCACAACCTCGACGAGGACGGCGGCGACGGAGGCCTGGGCGCCGTGTACATCCCCTTCGGCGTCCAGTACAGCGGTCGCGGCGGCATGACCTTCGCCGTCGAGGGCGCCTGGGCCCACATCAACACCGGCGACGGCGAGACCCTCGACATCCCCTGGTTCGGCATCAAGGTTGGCTACCGGTTCTGATTCTCCGGTTCAAATTCTTTAGAAATGGAAACCGAGGTGGAAGGAGAAGGAGTGGACGGAAATGTCCGTGAAGTCCGTCTCGAAGTCGCCCTGCTCGGTGCCCGTGCTGGTGAAGCCCAGCATGTACTCGGCGCCAATGCTCAGGCCGCGGTTGATGTAGTACTCGGCGCCCAGCACGCCATAAAGACCGAAGCCCGTGATGTCCACATCATCCCGGCCCTCTTCCTCGATCGTGCCCAAGTAGAAGCCCAGCAGGCCGCCGGCGTACATGGATACCTTGCCGGCAGTGATCAGGTGATACTGCACACCACCACCAAGGCCGAGCATAAAGAATGAGCTCTCGTCGCCCTCGGCGTCCCGGGAGGTGTTCTGCAGGGCGAGGGACGCGCGGACAGCCAGTTGATCATTGATGTAGTAACGTCCACCGGCGCCGTAGGCGGCGACGAGTCCGGCCCTGGGCTCCATGTCAATCTGGTCGGCGGGGGCACCCGCCAGGAAGTGGCCGTCGGTGAGGCCGGTGCCGTTGAAGGCGCCGAAACTGAACATCAGGGACATGGTGCCAGTCTTGAGCGGCGTGTCACCGGCGGGGGCGGTCTCCTGGGCCAGGGCCAGGGAAGGGACGGTCAGTATAGCTGCGAACAACAAAGAATAAAACGATTTCATGATGGACTCCTTTTCAAGTTGGGTTGCGCCACCAGCGGCGTTGACCCCGTTGATACCGGATTTGGTCGTCCCCCGCAACTGTAATTTTAATTATTTACTTTTGATTCTACCCGCAGAGAATCCTGGAAATCCGCATTGACGTGGGGGCCAATCCCGGTCAGTATATTGAATCGAACCATTTCATCCGGGAGTCCGTCATGAAAATAGGATATTTATTAATCGCCATTTCTTTAATGCTGGCCGCCTGCGACGCCAAGGTCACGACCACCGACAACTGCGGCGACGGGTTCCTGGACCCCGGCGAGGCCTGCGACGGCAGCGAGATGCCCGTCACCACCTGCGAGGCGCTCGGATATTACAGTTCCACTGGTCCCCTGCGCTGCAAGTCCGACTGCACCCTGGACACCTCGATGTGCTCCTCGAGGTGCGGCGACGGGGTGGTTCAGGCGGTCTATGAACAGTGCGAGGGGACGAACCTGGCCGGCGAGACCTGCCAGAGCCAGGGGCTGGGCGCGGGGACGCTGGCCTGCACCGAGGACTGTCACTTCGACATCAGCGGGTGCGAGGTCCAGGCCGTCTGCGGGGACGACACCATCTCCTCCCCCTTCGAACAGTGCGAGGGGACCAATCTGGATGGGGAGACCTGCGAGAACCTGGGCTACTATGACGGCACCCTCGTCTGCAACGCCGACTGTCGCTTCGACCTGAGCTCGTGCATCTCCTACGGCCGCTGCGGCGACGGCAACCTCCAGGCCATGTACGGCGAGGTCTGCGAGGGTTCCAACCTGGACGGCGAGACCTGCCTTGGCCTCGGATTCTACGGCGGCACGCTCACCTGCGGCGCCGACTGCCAGTTCGACACCGCCGGCTGCGAGACCATCGGCTCCTGCGGTGACGAGCTCATCCAGGCCAACTTCGACGAGGCCTGCGACGGCGCCAACCTGGACGGCCAGACCTGCGTCTCCCGCGGCTACTACGGCGGCGACCTCGCCTGCAACGCCGACTGCGGAGCCTTCGACGAGACCGACTGCGTCATCGTCGGCCGCTGCGGCGACACCACCCTCCAGGTGTCCTTCGGCGAGGCCTGCGACGGGACGAACCTCGACGACCAGACCTGCGTCACCCGGGGCTACCACGGCGGCACCCTCGCCTGCGCCTCCGACTGCAGCGACTTCGACGAGACCTCCTGCTCTGCCGTCGGCCGCTGTGGCGACACCACCGTCCAGGCCGCCTATGGCGAGACCTGCGACGGCGCCAACCTCAACGGCACCGCCTGCATCAATCTGGGGTACTACGGCGGCGAGCTCGCCTGCACCGCCGGCTGCGCCTTCGACACCTCCGACTGCGCCACCTACGGTCGCTGCGGCGACGGCACCCTGCATGCCACCTTTGGAGAGGCCTGCGACGGCGCCGAGCTCTCGGGCCAGACCTGCGAAGGACTGGGCTTCTACGGCGGCGTCCTCGCCTGCGGCTCGACCTGCGCGTTCGACACCACGGCCTGCGCCGCCGTCGGCCGCTGCGGCGACGCCACGGTCCAGGCCGGCTTCTCCGAGGTGTGCGACGGCGCCAACCTCGCCTCCCAGACCTGCCTGTCCCGAGGCTTCTATGGCGGCACGCTGGCCTGCTCCGCCGACTGCCGAACCTTCGTCGAGACCGGCTGCGCCGGCTTCGGCCGCTGCGGTGACGCCACCGTCCAGACCGCCTACGGCGAGGACTGTGACGGCACCAACCTCAACGGCACCGCCTGCATCAACCTGGGATACTACGGCGGCGAGCTCGCCTGCACCTCCGGCTGCGACTTCGACATCACAGATTGCGAACCATTCGGCCGCTGCGGCGACAACACCATCCAGGGCGGTCACGGAGAGGTCTGCGACGGCACCAGCCTGGCAGGCCAGACCTGCACCTCCCGCGGCTTCCATGGCGGGACGCTGGCCTGCGCGGCCAACTGCGGGTCCTTCGACGAGTCTGGCTGCGCCGCCGTCGGCCGCTGCGGCGACGGCGTGATCCAGGCCGCCTACGGCGAGGAGTGCGACGGCAGCAACCTCAACGCCCAGACCTGCGGCACCTTCGGCTTCTACACGGGGACGCTCTCTTGCGACGCGAACTGCCGCCTGGTCACGTCCGGCTGCTCCCAGAACTGCGGCGACGGCGCCACCCAGCTCTCCTTCGGCGAGCTCTGCGACGGCGCCGATCTCAACGGCCAGTCCTGCGTCTCCCGCGGCTTCTACGACGGGACCCTCTCCTGCGACCCCGACTGCCACGGGTTCAACGAGACCTCCTGCATCGCGGCCGGCCGCTGCGGAGACGCCCTCGTCCAGACCCTCTTCGGCGAGGACTGCGACGGCGCCAACCTCAACTCCCAGTCCTGCAGCAGCCTGGGCTGGTACGGCGGCACCCTCTCATGCCAGGCCAACTGCGACTTCAACCTGACCAACTGCGCCGCCTACGGCCGCTGCGGTGACACCTCCATCCAGGCCGGCTTCGGAGAAGTCTGCGACGGCGCCGCCCTGAACTTCCAGACCTGCATCACCAAAGGCTGGTACGGCGGCACCCTGGCCTGCCAGGCCAACTGCCAGAACTTCGACCAGACCGACTGCGCCGCCCAGGGCAAGTGCGGGGACGCGATCATCCAGCCCGACTACAACGAGGCCTGCGACCTGAACAACCTCAACTCCCAGACCTGCCAGTCTCGCGGCTGGTATGGCGGCACCCTCACCTGCCAGGCCAACTGCCTGGGCTTCAACGAGTCCAACTGTGCCACGTACGGCCGCTGCGGAGACAACACCCGACAGGTCAGTTACGGTGAGGCCTGCGACGGCACCGCCCTGGCCGGGCAGACCTGCCAGTCCCTCGGTTACTACGGCGGCGCGCTCGCGTGCGACGCCGATTGCCTCGGCTTCGACGAGACCGGCTGCGCCGCCGTCGGCCGCTGCGGAGACGGCGTGATCCAGGGTGCCTACGGCGAGGAGTGCGACGGCTCCAACCTCAACAACGCCTCCTGCGAATCCCTGGGGTTCTACGGCGGCACCCTCACCTGCGGCAGCGACTGCCGCTTCGTCATCTCCCCGTGCGCGGCCGTCGGCCGCTGCGGAGACGACATCATCCAGGGCGGCTACGGCGAGGTCTGCGACCGCAACTCGCTCAACGGCCGGACCTGCACCGACGAGGGCTACTATACCGGCACTCCCACCTGCGCCGCGGACTGTCGCAGTTTCGTGACCAACACCTGCTCGGGCCGCTGCGGCGACAACAACGCACAGACCGAGTTCGGTGAGGTCTGCGACGGCGGCGACCTCGAGGGCTCCTCCTGCGGGAGCCTGGGCTACTACGGCGGCTCCCTGACCTGCCAACCCGACTGCCATGACTTCAACATCGCCTCCTGCGTCAACGAGGGCAAGTGCGGCGACGGTCTGATCCAGGATCTTCATGGCGAGGTCTGCGACGGCAGCGACATGGGCTGGTGGGGCACCATCCCCGATTCGTGCCAGGCGCGCGGTTTCTACGACGGCCAGCTCTGGTGCGTCAACCAGTGCATGGACAAGGACCAGTCCGACTGCGAGAGCTACGGCCGCTGCGGCGACGGCATCGTGCAGCCCGTCTTCCTGGAGGAGTGCGACGGCAGCGTGCCGGACGGATATGACTGCACAAACTACGGCTTCTACACCGGAACGCTCGCCTGCGACGCGGAGTGCCAAATCCTGACATTCTGCAACGGCTCGTGCGGCGACGGCATCTTCCAGAACGGCTACGAGGACTGCGAGGGTACCGAACTGGGCGGCCAGACCTGCATCTCCCTCGGGTACTACGCCGGATCGCTCTCGTGCCAGGCCAACTGTGACTTCAATCTGTCGGTCTGCGAGTCCTACGGGCGCTGCGGCGACGGCATCATCCAGGCGGGATGGAGCGAGGAGTGCGAAGGCGCCAACCTGAACGGCCAGTCCTGCCGGACCCAACAGTATTTCACGGGAACCCTGGCCTGCGACCCGGGGACCTGCTGGTTCGACGAGACCCAGTGCACCGACATCGTCTCGATCTCGGCCGGAGCCAATCACTCCTGCGCGGTCTTCGATGACGGCACCGTCCGGTGCTGGGGCAGAAACAATCTGTATCAACTTGGCAACGGCACCGACCTCCCCAGCGACGTCCCGACCCTCGTCCCCGGCATCAACGACGCGGTCTCGGTCTCGGCCGGGGAGAGCCATACCTGCGCGGTCCTGAGCAACGGCACGGTGAAGTGCTGGGGATATAATGCAGACGGCCAGCTCGGGGACGGCACCCAGATCAGCCGGGAAACGCCCGTCTCGACGCTCAACCTGACCGGCGTCGTCGAGGTCACGGCCGGCGTCAACCACACCTGCGCGCGCCTCGGCACCGCCCCGAGCTTCACCATGATGTGCTGGGGCGCAATGAACAACAACAGCGGCCAGCTCGGGAACAACTCCACCATCGGCAGCACCACCCCAGTGAACGTCAGCGGCGGCTACAACGACGTCATCAGCATCTCCGCGGGCCGCCATTTCACCTGCAGCGCGCACAACGGAGCGCAAAAGCGGGTCCGCTGCTGGGGCCTCAACAATATCGGTCAACTCGGGAACGGCGGCACCACGAGTTACTTATACCCCTCCACTGTGGTCAACATGGATTATCCGTCGATGGTCTCCGCGGGCTTCGATCACGCCTGCGCGGTCCGCCAAACCGACGGGGTCGTCAAGTGCTGGGGCAACAGTGACAAGGGACAACTCGGAGACGGCACGACCGCATGGAAATCTTCCCCTGTCTCCGTGGTCGACCTGTCCGGCGCTCTTCAGGTCTCGGCCGGCACCAAGTTCACCTGCGCGATCGTCACCGGGGGTGAGGTCAATTGTTGGGGCAACAATATCCATGGCCAGCTCGGAGACAACACCTACACGATGCGCATGCTGGCGGGTCCCCTGTACGGGACCTTCACCGACATCTTTTCGATCGACGCCGGCGGCGACCACGTCTGCATGTACCTCCTCGGTGGCGCCGAGGGCTGGTGCTGGGGGTACAACGAGTGGGGTCAGGTCGGGGATCAATCGAACGTCACGGCGACCGTTCCCACCATCATCCGCCCCTAGAGAGCCGACCAATTTAGGCATTTTGCCTTTCGTCCTTCCAACTCCAAATCGTAATCGAGAATCCGTTCTGGTGGATCAGAAGTTGACCCCTTGTCCAGCCAAAACAGAACTCGATCGCCCTGTCATGCCTGCTTCCGTGGCTTGACAGATCCGCACCGGGCGATGTACAAGAAGAACACGAAGGGAGCCCCCATGAGGACCATCTTCTTCTGCTGCCTCTTTACCCTGAGCATCCCTACCCTGCCTGCCCGCGCGGCCTTGATCACCGCCGGCCCCGCCGACGACGTCGAGGTCGTCATCAACGCGCTGGCCCCCGGTGACGAGTTGGTGCTCGAGGCCGGCACCTACACGCTCACCGAGCGGTTCAGTTTCGCCTGCATCCTCACCTACGCCGCCTTGGGCAACGGTCCGGCCAACGTCATCGAGCGCAACCTGCTCTGGGGCTGCGGCGACCACGGCATCCAGTCGGCCGCGGACGCGATCATCCGCAACAACATCATTCTGGGCGCCGTGGGCACGGGCATCGCGCTGCAACCGCACCAGAGCGGCGCCCCGGGGAACCAGGTGGTGGTCCACAACACCGTGTTCAACCGCGACGGCGACGCGCTGGCCGTGCGCAACGCGACCGGCGACGTGGTGGTGGCCAACAACGCCGTCTACGCCGAGGGGGGCTTCGCCATCCGCGTGGTGGGCTCCGACTACACGTTGGTGATCGCGGGCAACGTGGGCACCGGCGGCCTCGACGGGTCGGCCCAGCCGGGACTCGCCGCGGGCGATCTGGCCCTGGACTTCGTGGACGCCCACCTCGACGACGCGCTGCCGCTGGACTGCTTCCCGCTCGCCGACGGTGCCCTCGTGGGCGCGGCGGACACCGATCACCTGGCCCCCGACGACTTCAACGGCACGGCTCGGGCCGGCTCGGCCGACGTCGGGGCCTACCGCTTCGACGACGGCGGCAACCCCGGCTGGACGCTGGCCGACGGGTTCAAAGACGCGACCCCGGTGTCCGCGCCGGTCTGCGGAGACGGGGCCCTCGACGACGACGAGGACTGCGACGACGGCAACGTGGTCGACGGCGACGGCTGCTCCGCCCTGTGCCGGGCAGAAGGGTCCGACGAGAAGCCGGCGTCCGACGACGGCTGCGGCTGCTCCCACGCCGGCGGCCGCGGCCCCGTCGCCCCCTTCCCGATGCTGTTGCCGCTGGTCATGCTGTGGTTCGTGACGCGGTCGCGGTCAACCGCTACAGACTCGGATCGGTGACGCGGCCGGCGAACAGGATCACGCCGGTCTCGCGGTCGCGGATGAAGAACAGGAAGGGGCTGTCGAGCTTGAACTCGACGATCTCGCCGAAGCCGGACATGATCACGGCGGTGGCGGCACCTGCCTCGCAGCCGGCCTCGTCGATGGCGATGAAGGCCTCGTGGACCACGTCGGAGATGTAGAGCTCGAGCGGGGTGTGCATGCCGGTGAAGTCGGCGGTGCCCATCTGGAAGGCCTCGGTCATGCCCAGGGCCTCGAGGACCGGCTTGAGGGACAGGTTGAACCGGAAGTCGAACTTGGGCAGCATCAGATACAGGTACGGCTCGATGGCCAGGTTCTGCGTGATGGTGTCCAGGACGGCGCCGTCGAAGGCGGCCTCGAAGGTGGAGAACGTGCCGGCGTCGGGCATCACGAGGATCATCGAGGCCTCGTCACCCACGAACGGCAGCTCCACGGCGCGGTAGCCGGTGCCCTCGTAGTACGGGATGGCCGAGGCGTCCATGGTCATGAAGTCCACAGATCGGAAGAGCGTCGTGTAGGGAAAGAGTGTAGATCTCGGTGGT
>CALKWH010000418.1 GCA_938004375.1 uncultured Pseudomonadota bacterium | reverse complement strand
TCGTATTCGGTGACTGGAGTTCAGACGTGTGCTCTTCCGATCTGACCTTCTGGTCCCTTCTGGACGAGGGCAAGACGCTGCTGGGCTACGCCCGCCTGATCGGTGATCCCCTGTCCTGCGCCTCGGGCAAGTGCAAGGCCATCAAGTTCTTCCTGCTGTTCGACACGAACCTCAACTACAGCGCCGTGTTCCACCCCGCCGGCAGGAGCGGCGACTTCTACAAGGGCGTCGAGGGAGACCCCGAGGCCGACGTGCTCTTCACCGCCGCCGACCTCGAATTTCTCCATGACCTGCTGCTGGATCCGCCGACCAAGCTCCTCGAGGCCGAATCCACCGACGTCATCGTCGACGCGGTCACCACCGCCACCTACGAGGAATATTGGGACGTCGTGGTGCGCCAGGCGGCCTACACGACCTATTACGTGCTCCAGCACATGGTCACCTCCCGCGAGTTGATGCAGGGCTTGATCACCGAGTAACCCCCACCCGAAGCGGAGCCGACATGGACAGACGAGAATTCCTGCAGGTCGCGGCGGTGACCGCCAAGGCCGCGGCGCTCACGGCGGTCTCCTCGAAGCTGGCCGCCTGCACCGACGCCGCCTGTGATCCCGCCGTCGAGGACTGCGCCGCGCGCTACCCCTACTTCGTCGACACCCGGACCTGCACCGCCTGCGGCAAGTGTGTGGACCGCTGCGGCAAGAAGGCGTTCAAACTCAAGGGCGGCGCCAACGTGGTCAGCATCGATCCCCTGCGCTGCACGCGGTGCGGCTCGTGCCATCTCGCCTGCGAGGGGCAGGGGTACTTCGCGGTCATCGCGACCCAGGTCGTCAACGGCTTCGTGTACGAGATCGACCAGGACCTGTGCCAGCAGTGCCTGTCCTGCCACAAGGTCTGCCCGGCGCTGCCGGACAAGGCGATCGTCCAGTCCAACCTCGAGCGCACCCGCGTCGACCAGAACCGCTGTTCCCACTGCGGGGAGTGCGTGGAGTTGACCTTCTGCCCGTTCGGAGCCATCCATGAGAACCGCCCCGGTTAGCCTGTTCCTCCTGCTCTGCTGGTTCGCCCTGCCGGCGGGCGCCAAGCAGTGTCCCTCCCGGCTCCCTGAAAAGATGCACCAGGTCGGGGAGCGCGAACTGTATTGGGGTCTCGAGCTTCGCGCCGCCCACTTCTTCATGTGGGACAAGGATCTGTCCGCGCCCGATCCCCGGACCCGGTTCGATCACGCCGGCTTCTTCGCCCTGCGTGGCGCCATCGAGTACGCCCCCGCGCCGTGGGCCAACCTGCGTCTGGAGACCGAGCTCAAGCTGCGCAACGACGTCGAGAACTGCAACGCCTGGGCGGTGGGCCTGCCCAAACGGTTCGAGCTCGTGCCCCAATTGCGCAACCTGTATGCCCAGTTCGAGCCGTGGGAGGAGGCCGAGCTCCGCGTCGGCCGTCAGAACGTCGCCTGGGGGACGCAGTCCCTCCTGGACAACTTCTTCGACGCGGTGTCGCTCTCGCAGCCATTGGGGGAACAACTCTCACTCGATATCTTCGCGGGCGTGTTCGCGGCCGAGCTCACCCGGGAGACCCTGGGCTGCGGCTGGGAGCGTTACTACGAAAACCGCAAGGCGTGGAAGCGCCTGTGCACCCTCGACTACGGGGACGTGATGATGGGCGGCGCCTCCCTGCGGATGAAGTGGTTCAAGCCCCATCGGCTCCAGGTCAGCGCCCTGGGGCAGTGGGACCGCCGGGACGTGGACGAGGCCACGCCCGAGCAGCCGGAACCCCTCACCATGACCTTCGGCAGCCTCTTCGCCACGGGGCCGATCACCGACGCCCTGGGCTACGAACTCGAGGCGCTGGCGGGCTACAAACCGGGCAACGGCGCGCTGGTGCCCGGCTACGTCGCCGGCCTCGAGTACACCGTGGATCTGCCCCGGGGGCACCTGTCCGTTTTGCCGAAGGTCGCCGGGTCCTTCGCCGACGACGAGGGCAACCACTTCACCGCCCTGGGCGAGGGCTTCGACCTCGGATCCCGCGCCCGGTTCGGGTTGTTCGACGGACACGTCAAGTCCCTGGCCCTGCGCTACCGCTGGTGGGCCTGGCGCCTCGAGGCGGGTTATCACTGGCGCAGCGCCGAGCTCGTGGGCGACGGCGTGGACGACGAGCTCGAGGTGGGCGCGACCTACTTCTGGAAGAACGACCCCCGCTACCAGTTCCTGATCAACTACTCCCTCATGAACGCCTTCGCCGGGGAGCTCGCCCCCAGCCACGGCCTGCGCCTGGTCGCCCGCATCATCTTCTGAGGGCCGCGGTCGTGTTCAGCGCAGGCCGGGGGGCGGCGGGACCTCGCGGCCGCCCCACTCGACGAGGGTGAAGCCCGCGCGCGCAGGGGTGTTGAAGACCTGGGGGACCGGGAGCGCTGCGGGGCGGGCGGAGAGTGGCGCATACCGCAGGGCGATCCGGACCACCGTCTGCGGCGCCGGGGTCACGTCCAGGCCGACCGCGTCGATGTAGGTGTCGGTCAGGAACGTGATGAAATTATATGGATTTTCACCCAGAATCGGGAGCCAGTAGATGATGAACTCGTCCGCCTCGTCCCAGGCGAGGCCGAGCGTTGGCAGGAGCTCTTCGAGGAAGGCCGCCGTGTCGGCGCCGGCGACGATGAAGCCCTCGGCCGGGACCTCCGGCTCGGCGATGGTCCCCTCCCAGAAGAGCGTGTAGTACCGGCGTCCCGTGACGGGGTCGGTGAGGGTGCCGTCGGGCTGTGCGATCACGTCCCAGCCCGTCTCGGAGTATTCGGGATAGGTGTAGGTGAGCCGCATCGTGTCCGGATCGGAGAACCGCACGCGGACGCGGGTGACGGTCTCCGGATAGAGATAGATGACGGGCTTGCAGTTGTTGTAGTTGTTGACGTTGCCATCAGGATCGTAGATGCAGCTCAAGGGGTCCTCCGGGTCGAGGATGAACCCCGGTTCGCAATCGCAGTAGGCGGTCAGGTCCGCGCTCCAGCGGCAGACCCCGCGGCCGTCGCAGTCGACGCCGTCGCAGGGCGTGGGCGCGGGATCATCGGAGCAGCCGGCCGCCAGGGACAACAGGAGGAGGAGGCGCAGGAACAGGGTGATGGAGGTTAAGAGGCAGCGAAACATGACGCTACTCCTGCCGGGGGAGGTCCGCCCCCGGGCGATCCAGGCGGATCAGGTAAGCCGCGCAGGCGTGGAGCGGCTCGTTCAAATAGGTGGTGATACCCTCGCGGTCGGTGCAGAACGGGTCGTGCCGGTCGTAGGTACCGCCGACGATCAGGTGCCGGTCGTTGAGCGCGTACACGCGACGGTCGAGCTCGCAGGCCGAGTTCTCCGCCGTTACGTAGTTGAGGCTGGACATGGCCGGGGAGTGGAAGTACTGCGTGGCCGTACGTGCGCCGTCCTTCACGCCGAAGGCGAAATGGAAGAAGGCGTTGGTTCCGGGGCCGGGCTGGCAGGGACTGTCCACGAGCTCGGGCGGCGCCCCTGCGAGGGACACGATCCCGGCCAGCACGTACGTTCCGTCATCGGCGCGCAGGACCGTGTCGTAATCGTATTCCCAGGGAATCTCCGTGGTCTCCGTGGATAGGAGCTCCCCCTCGAAGGTCCACCGTGTGACGACCAGGCTGAGGCCCGGGGCGATCCAGGCGGTGGTGAAGGTCCGGTCCTCCGGCGACACGTGGAGGTGTTCGATGACGTACACCTCTTTGGGGCCGCACGGCGTCCAGGAAAGCACCTCGGGCTGGCCGCCGGTGAGGCGCACGTGAAGGAAGTGGGGCTGCCTGTCCCGGGTGGAAGGATTCCGAATATACAGAGACAAGAAGAGCTCCGTCTCCAAGGCGGCCCAGACCTGCAGGAACGCGCCGTTCGAGATCCCCATCTCCTCGCCCAAGGCGGCCTCGATGGACCCGGCCAGCTCGAATTCGCGGATCGGCTCCTCCGGCCGCACGGAGACCACGGCGAGGCGCAGGGAGGAGGCTTGATTGTCAAAATAGTAGTAGAGGACGGCGACCTTCGACTCCGACAGGCGCGCCAGCCGGAAGGATCCGGACCAGGCGCTGGTCGCCACGGTGTGCTCCACGACCGGACCGCCGTTCTTGGGGATGAGCTCCACGGTGGACCTCGGTTCGTCGATGTTCTTCCGATGTTGCATCCGCGCCAGGTGATCCCCCAGGTCGAGCATGGCGACGACAGGCCAGGCGGAGTCGTCCTGCCGCAGGTACTCCGTCGCCCGGCCGGGGGTGATCCGCGCCAGGAAGCGGTTGTCGCACCCGTAGGTCCAGAAGCCGCTGCGGACCGAGTGGCTGCACTCCTGGCCGTTGTCGTACCAGAACGCGCTCATGCGCGGGCAGCCGGGGTGTTCGAAGCCCGGGAGGGCGCCCTGCACGAGGCCCGAGAGCCAGATCGTGTCGTCGGCCTCCATCAGTATCAGCGGACGGGTGAGACCGTCGCCGCGGGTGATCAGCCGAAAGTCGCCGCAGAACTGGAAGGACGCCGTGCGGCAATCATCGGTGACCGCGAGGCCGCCGAAGAACCCCTGCTGTGCGCAGGTCTCCGTGTCCAGCTCCACCAGTTCTCCGTGCTCGGGCTGCAGCACCCCGTCCCCGCAGCGCTCGCAGGCGGCGTGGTCCGTGCGACAGGCGGCGGTGCACCTCAGGTCGCCCCCGTCGAACCCCAAGGACCGACAGGACGTGTCCCCGAAGTCCTGCCCGTCGCATTGCTCGAAGCCGGGGGTGAACACCCCGTCTCCGCAGACGCCGGCCTCCTGGCAGGGGCGGTAGTCGATGGTGCAGTCAGGTCTGCACGCGGCCGAGCCCGGTCCGTTGAAGCCCAGGTCGGCGCACCGGCTGGGGTACAGTTGAGCGAACTGAACGCCGTCGCAGTCCTCACCGTTGTCGAGGATCCCGTTACCGCACAGGGGGGAGAGCCCCGAGCGGTCGCAGGACATCAACGGGGACGTGAACGGGAGCGTGAAGACAAACGCGAATATGAACGGGATCTTCATGGGTTTCCTCCGGCGGAAAGCCTGCAATGTTTACAATGTCCCGGTTTTGTGTTTCTGCAAATAAAAATTCAAAAAATCGAGAATGGTCTTTTATCTGCTCACCATTCTTGCATCGGTCCGGCGGATCCCCGTCCCGACTGCAGGAGCTCCCCCAATTCGGGGGAGTAGCCGGCGGTGTCATGGACGAAAAGCGGCGGGTGGAACACCGGCGTGGTGCGGCGGGTCTTCACGAAGGCCACCAGCGTGCGGTTGGCGGGTTCGCCGGCCCGCGGATGGACCATGCGCAGGTCTGTGAGGTGCAGACGGGCGAGGCTGGCGGTGGAGAGCGCCTCCTGCAGGCGCGTCGCGGGCAGCACCAGAGCTGCCTTGCCGCCGGGGCGCAGGACGCGTTGGGCGCAGTCGAGGGTGCGGGCGAGGAAGCCCTCCTCGTCATGACGTCCGGCGCGGCGGGCGGGATCCGGGCTGGGGCGGGAGTCCTCGACGAAGAACGGCGGGTTCGAGACGACCAGGTCGAACGCGCCCCCGGGGATCATCCGGGCCTCGTCGGCCAGGTCGCCGGCGAAGAACTCCAGGTCCGCGCGCAGGCCCTGCTCGCCCGCGGCCAGGCGGGCGCCCTCGACGGCGTCCGGGTCGCGTTCGAGCCCGGTGCACAGCGCGCCCGGAAGATGCTCGCGGAGCCAGAAGCAGAGCACGCCGGTGCCGGCAGATCGGAAGAGCGTCGTGTAGGGAAAGAGTGTAGATCTCG
>CALKWH010000417.1 GCA_938004375.1 uncultured Pseudomonadota bacterium | reverse complement strand
TTTTTTTTTTTAATGATACGGCGACCACCGAGATCTACCCTCTTTCCCTACACGGCGCTCTTCCGATCTGGCGCAGTCCTCGCCGTAGGAGATCTGGACGGCCCCGTCCCCGCAGCGCCCGGCCACCACACAGGAAGCCAGATCGAAGGCGGCGCAGGTGGCCGCGCACGCCAGGGAGCCGCCGTAGTAGCCCTTCGTCAGGCAGGTCTCTCCGCCGAGGTTGCTCCCGTCGCACACCTCGCCGTACGCGGTCTGGATTGTCCCGTCCCCGCACTGGCCGGTGCAGCCGGCGATGTTGAAGGCCCGGCAGTCCGGGCTGCAGACGAGTTGTCCGCTCAGGTAGCCCTGGGTGACGCAGTTCTGCCCGTTGAGGTTGCTCCCGTCGCACACCTCGCCGTAGGTGGCTTGGATCGTCCCGTCCCCGCAGCGCTGGGAGCAGCCCGTGGTCACGAGCTGGCAGGACGCGTCGCAGGCCAGGCTGCCCTGGTAGAATCCGAGCGACTGACAGGTGGCGTTGTTGTAGTTGGTGCCGTCGCAGGCCTCGCCCGCGGCCGCCTGCACCACGCTGTCCCCGCACCGGCCGGCGGCGGCGCAGGAGGTCAGATCGAACTCGTCGCAGTGCGCGTTGCACGCGAGGGTACCGCCGTGGTAGCCCAGCGACACGCAGGTGGCGCCGCCCAGGTCGCCGCCGTCGCACACCTCGCCCGCGTCCGCCTGCAGTTGATCGTCCCCGCAGCGCCCGGCGCACTCGTGGGTCAGGTACCCCTGGCAGTCGTCCTGGCACCTCAGGGTGCCCCCGTAGAAGCCCAGGCCTTCGCACGTCTCGTCGCCCAGCGCCTCCTGGTCACACATCTCGCCGAAGGAGCCCTGGATCATCCCGTCTCCACACCGGCCGACCTCGGCGCAGGCGGCCTCGTTGAATCCCTGGCAGTCCGAGGCGCAGGCGAGCTCGCCTCCATAATAGCCCCGGGTGAGGCAGGTCGCACCCGCCAGGTTCGCGCTGTCGCAGACCTCCTCATTCTCCGCTTCTACCAGGCTGTCCCCGCAGTGCCCGCCACATAGAGATACGTCGAAGGTGCAGTCGGACCTGCAGGACAAATCTCCCAGAACGTTGTAATACCCCAGGGAGGCGCAGGTGAGCTCCCCCACGTCTCCTTCGCAGTCCTCGCCCGGATCCACGATCCCGTCCCCGCAACTGTCCACCGCCGTCGTCTTGGTCTTGCAGGCCGTGAGGGTGACTGACGAGAGCACCAACCAGGAAATCATAAAATATTTTAACATCGCATTTGCTCCATGCTGTATTCCGTGCACCTACCCATAGCACGGCCGGAAACTCCCCGCAACCTGATACTGAATGAAAAGTATCCAGCCACGGGGCGGTTGTCGCGGGCGCGGCTTCGGGCTACACTGCGCCCGTGTCCTGCAGGAGGAACGACGGCATGAAGAACTCGATGATCGCCCTCTCGCTGGCCCTGGGCATGTTTGCCTGCGCCGGCGGTTCCGGAAAGAAGACCACCGACTGCGGGGAGGGCCTCGCGCTGGGCTCCGACGGCCGCTGCCACGTCCCGTGCGCCGACGGCTGCGGCGACTGTCAGGAGTGCCGCGAGGACGACCTGTGCTGGGACCTGACGCCCTGCCCGTCCCTTTGCGGCAACGGCGACCTGGACCCCGGCGAGGGCTGCGACGACGGCAACGCAGTGACCGAGGCCTGCGCGGCCGGCGAGACGTCCTGCACCGTGTGCGACGCCGGCTGCCAGTGGCGGGAGATCGACCTGACCGCCTGCGGCGACGGGGAGACCTCCGGGACCGAGGAGTGCGACGACGGCGGCACCACCCCGGGGGACGGGTGCTCGGCTTCCTGCACGATCGAAGCGGGCTGGAGCTGCGACCCGACGCCCTCGCCCTCGGTGTGCCTGCCCATCCCCGAGCCGCCGTTGCTCGAGGGCGAGGCCTCGGCCGGACACGCCGACCTGTACTGGCGCTGGACCGCCCCCGAGGGCGCCAACCATTACCTGGTGCGCGTCAACAGCGCGGCCGAGCTCGAGACCGCCGCCACGGACCATACGCACCAGGCGGCCAACGAGGGGCTCTACACCATCGAGGTGAAGGCCTGCAACGCCCTGGACGGCTGCTCGGCGCCCGCGTCCTTCGTCACCCAGGTGGTCTACCACGGCGCCGCCTGGCGTCCGGTGTGGCGCGGCGTGGCCCGGGCGCTCACCGAGAACCTGCTGGGCGAGGCCGTCCCCGTCTCCTGTCACAACTGTTACAACGGACCCAGCGACGAGGTCTACACCACCGCCGAGGCCCTGGCCAAGATCCGGCAGGCCATCGCCCGAGGCGCCGACCTCATCGAGCTGGACCTGGCCGACGCCCTGGGCACCACCATCTGCGTCAACCACGGGGACATCGACGCCTGCACCGGGCGCCCGTCGCTGGTCGAGCTCCTCGACGATCCAACCTTCGCCGACGCAGACGCCCTGCTGTTCCTGGAGATCAAGGAGGGCACCGCCGATCCAGATGCGTTCGCGGTGACGCTGCTGGACATCCTCGACGCCCGCCGCAAGTTCGCCCGCAACGGTCGCCCCGTGTTCATCCGGTCCTTCGCCTCGCTGGCGCGCTACCTCGAGGCCATCCGCGACCGGCTGCCCGAGTACCCCTTCATCAAGGACTACTTCCGCTTCTCGGTCCTCTACAGCCGCAACGCCGTCGCCGAGGTCGCCGCCTTCCAGACGGAGCTGGAGCGCGTGAAGAACACCCTGGGGTTCGACATGGTCGAGTTCGAATACCGTCAGAAGCACCTGTTGGGCCTCACGATGTACGCCCGGGCGCTGGAGCTGGGCACCGGCGTCTACACCATCCCGGGCAGCTTCGGCGAGGCCTACGTCGCCGCCCTGCGCCACGAAGTGGACCAGATCACGGCCGAGTTCCGCGCCGACTACGCTCGCGCCGTCATCACCGAGACCAACCTGCTGGCCTACGTCAACGCCAGCGGCTGCGCGTCGGCGTCGGACCCGACGGTTTCGGTTTACCGCAACACGGCCGGTGCGCTGGAGAGCACCTCCGTGAGCGTGGGCGTGGCCCCCACCGCGTCCGCCCACGGCACCCCCCCCCTGTGGTTCGACGCCCCCGGCGAGGATCGTTTCGGCTGCTCGCTGGATTATCGCACGAACCAGGGCCTCACTGGCCGCGCCCTGCCCCTGGGGGCGGCGAGCTCCCAGAGCACGCAGGGCTTCTTCGTGACCGCGTACGTCAATTTCGATGCCCTCTCCTTCACCGGCACCCAGGCCATCGTGAACAACGCCGAGGCCGGCGGCTTCGCGCTGGAGTTGTACGGCGACGGGACCACGACCGTGATCCGCTTCGGTGTGCACGTGGACGGCGCCTACCGCTACCACACGTACAACGTCGCGGCCACCGGGCTCAACCTGAACCCGTCGTTCAACGGGGTGGACGGCTACTACCTCTTCGGCGCCTACGACGGCGACGGCGGCGTGTACCTGTGGGTGGACCAGGAGGCCTCCGGCTCCGGCGGCACCTTCACCGGGAACGTGACGCCCTCGGCCCAGGCCGCCCTCGCCGGCGCGGACCCCCAGCCCTCCGAGGCCACGAAGGCCCGCTTCCACTTCGACGGCCTGATCCAGCAGGTCTCGGTGCTGAACTGGGTCAACCACTCCTTCCCCGCCCCCGTGGTGAACTGAACCCCATGGGCATGCGCTCCCGCAACACCGACCGCTGCGCGCGCTGCCGCCTGCCCGTCGGCCTGTGCGTGTGCGATCGGACCCCGCGCCTCGCGCTGGGCACCCGCGTGGTGGTGGTGATGCACTGGTGTGAGACGGGGAAGCCCACCGCCACCGGCCCCCTGGCCCTGAACTGCTTGCCGAATGCCGAGCTGGCCGAGCACGGGCGCCCCGGCGCCCGCCTGGACCTCTCTGCCCTGGCCGCGGATCCTGCGCGCCGCGCCCTGTTGCTGTTCCCGTCCTCGGACGCCGGGGAGCTCACCCCGGCGCTCGTCGAGCAGGACGATCGCCCCGTCACCCTCGTGGTCCCCGACGGTTCGTGGCGCCAGGCCTCCCGACTGGCCTCCCGCGTCCCCGGGCTGGCCGGCCTCCCCCGGGTCAGGCTCCCCGACGGCCCGCCCTCGGTATGGGGCGTCCGGCGCGAGGCCCACCCGCACCAGGTCTGCACCTTCGAGGCCATCGCCCGCGCCCTGGGCTTGCTGGAGTCCCCGCGGGTACAGGCCGAGCTCGAGGCGTTCTTCGCGCTGGCTGCCGCGCGGGCCCTTCAGGCCCGGCCCGCCCACGCCCGGGGGGAGTGACTGCCTGGAGGGGGGCAAGATCGATTTCGATTTCGATTCCCTGGGGTAATGGTGCTACCCTGTCCACGGAGGTCGACATGCGAACTTCAATTCTCTGCCTGTGCTGGAGCGTCCTTCTCCCCGCCTGCTCGTCGTCGGGCCCCAGGGACCCGGTGATCCACGATCCGCCGCCGGTGGTGTGCGAGGCGCCCGCTGGCCCCGTGGACGTGTCCGCGCCGGATCATGTGGTGGGGGACGGCACGCCGGGCTCCTGCACCGAGGGCGCCCTGCGCGAGGCCGCCACGCATGGCGGCGTCATCGTGTTCGACTGCGGGGCGGCGCCGGTGGTGATCCCGGTGCGCCAGACCGTCGTCTTCACCGCCGACGCCGTGGTGGACGGCGGCGGGCTCGTCACCCTGGACGGCGGCGGCGCGGCGCGCATCTTCCTGCTCGACGCCAACTACAACGTGACGACCCCGACGCTCACCGTCCAGCGGCTGGCCTTCCGTGGCGGCGCCGCGCCCCGCACCGGCGACGACACGGCCGACGGCGGCGGGGCCATCTACCGCGACGGCGGCAGCCTGGTGGCCATCGACTGCGACTTCGTGGACAACCACGCGCCGGCCACCGGCCAGGACCTCGCCGGCGGGGCGATCTACGCCTTCGGCGGCGGCTCGACCACGCTGGTGGGCTGCCGCTTCGAGGACAACTCGGCGAGCGATGGCGGAGCTGTGGGCAGCCTCAACGGCGAGATCGGAAGAGCGTCGTGTAGGGAAAGAGTGTAGATCTCGGGGGTGGCC
>CALKWH010000416.1 GCA_938004375.1 uncultured Pseudomonadota bacterium | reverse complement strand
CCCGAGCCGTAGGACCAGATGGTCCGCTCCTCGGGGAAGTGGGAGATGTACTTCTTGTCGAGGGGGGCGCAGGGCCACAGCCCGCCGTCGTCCTCGCCCGGGGCCAGCGGCTTGCCCACCGAGTGCAGGCAGGGGACGAACTCGCCGTCGTCTCCGAGGACCTCGAGGACGCGGTCGCCCACGCGCGTCATGGTGTGCATGTTCGCCACGACGTACGGGCTGTCCGTGATCTCCACGCCGATCTTGGCGATGGGGGAGCCCACCGGACCCATGCTGAAGGGGATGACGTACAGCGTGCGGCCGGCCATGCAGCCGTCATAGAGGCCCCGCATGGTCGTCTTGAGGGCCTCGGGGTCGATCCAGTTGTTGGTGGGACCGGCCTCGTCCTTCGTGCGGCTGGCGATGTAGGTGCGGTTCTCGACCCTCGCCACGTCGGACGGATCCGAACGGAACAGGACGCAGCCCGGAAGCTTCTCGGGGTGAAGGGGCTTGGCCACGCCGGACTGCAGGGAGATCGCGATCATCTCGTCGTATTCACGCTGGGAACCGTCGCACCAGACGACCGCTTCTGGGCGGCAGAGAGCGCGGATCTCGTCGATCCAGGCGTTGAGTTTCTTGTGGTTGCACTTCATTGGACACACCTCCTGTTCCAGACCTGTCCCGGCCCGGAAGCTGTTCATTTAACTCGTTCGTACGGCAAAGTCCAGCGGTGGTTTCATGGCGTGGCCGGGAACGCTCAGCTGGACAATTCGGTCGCAACCTGTAGACTGCGTCTTTTAAGGAGACGTTCATGAAAATCCAGACCGGCTTCGACAACGAGAAGTATCTCTCCGAGCAGACCGCGGCCATCTTCGAGCGTGTGCGCCGCTTCGACAACAAGTTGTACCTCGAGTTCGGCGGCAAGATCCTGTTCGACCTGCACGCTGCCCGCGTCCTCCCCGGTTTCGATCCCAACGTCAAGATGCGCCTTCTGCAGGAGCTGCAGCGGCGGTCCCCCATCGACGTGATCCTCACCATCTTCGCGGGGGACATCGAGCGCAAGAAGATGCGGGCGGACTTCGGAATCACCTACGACTCCGACGCGCTCAAGCAGATCGATGACTTCGCGGCCTGGGGGATCAGCATCGGCTCGGTGGTGATCACGCGGTTCGAGGACCAGCCGGCGGCGAGCCTGTTCCGCAACAAGCTCGAGCGGCGCGGCATCCGCGTCTACACGCACCGCAAGACCCGCGGCTACCCCACCGACGTGGACCGGATCGTCAGCGACGAGGGCTACGGTGCCAACCCACGCATCGAGACCTCGGCCCCCCTGGTCATCGTCACGGGCCCCGGCCCCAACAGCGGGAAGCTGGCGACCTGTCTGTCTCAGTTGTACCACGACCACCGGCACGGGGTGCGCTCCGGCTATGCCAAGTTCGAGACCTTTCCGATCTGGAGCATACCCCTCAAGCACCCGGTCAACATCGCCTACGAGGCGGCCACCGCCGACATCCGCGACTACAACTGCATCGACCCCTTCCACCTCGAGGCCTACGGGACCTCGGCCATCAACTACAACCGCGACGTCGAGGTCTTCCCTGTGCTGCGGCGCATCCTGCAGAAGATCTCCGGCCAGGAGCCGTACCGCTCGCCCACGGACATGGGCGTCAACCGCGCCGGCTTCGGCATCGTCGACGACGACGCGGTGCGCGCGGCCGCCGGGCAGGAGGTGATCCGCCGCTGGTACCGCTATGCCTGCGAGTACGCCATGGGCATGACGGACAAGGAGACGGTGGATCGCGTCGACCTGATCATGCGCGAGCTGGGCCTCTCGCCCGAGGACCGGCGGACGGTGCTCCCCGCCCGGGAGGCCGCCGCCGAGGGCCAGCGCCTCGGACGGGGCTGCGAGGGGATCTTCTGCGGCGCCGCTCTCGAGCTCGCCGACGGCACCATCGTCACCGGGAAGAACTCCGAGCTCATGCACGCCTCCTCGGCGCTCGTGCTCAACGCCGTCAAGCACCTCGCCGGCGTCCCCGATCGCATCCACCTGATGCCGCCGAGCATCACCGAAAGCCTGCAGCACCTGAAAAAGGAGATCCTGCGAGGCCGCATGGTCAGCCTGGACCTCGAAGAGACGCTCATCGCCCTGTCGATCTCCGCGACCTCCAACCCGGTGGCCGCCGAAGCCATGGAGCGGCTCAAGGAGCTGCGAGGCTGCGAGGTGCACCTGACGCACATGCCGACCCCCGGCGACGAAGCCGGCCTGCGCAAACTCGGCGTCAACCTGACCAGCGAGCCCGAGTTCGCCACCAAATCCCTGTTCATCCACTGATCCCGAGGTGCTCCATGAGACTGCCGCCCCTACTCCTCGCCGCCCTCTTCCTGTTGAATCCGGTCATGGCCCGCGCCCAGGACATCGTCTGTCCCCGACCGTCCCAGGATCCCGAGTACAACAAGAACGAGGCCCGCAGCTATTACAACATGGGCAACACCTTCTTCAACATGAAGCAGTACGAGAAGAGCGCGGCCTCGTTCGTGTGCGTGCTCAACCTGGTGCCCTACTCCATCATGGCCCGCTACCGGCTGGCGAAGTCCTACGACTTCCTCGGACGCTACGGCGCGGCCCGGGAGCAGTACCGGTGGATCCTCGCCGACGCCTCCGACGAGGCCGCCGTCCTCAAGCCCGAGGTGGAGAAGCGCCTGGCCGAGCTCGGAGATCAGCCGGACCGGACGACCGGGACGCCCGCCGCCGGCGATCCCCCCAAGGACGGGACGCCCCCGAAGCACGGGACGCCCCCCGCCGGCGATCCCCCCAAGGACGGGACGCCCCCCGCCGGCGATCCCCCCAAGGACGGGACGCCCCCGAAGCCCGTGACCTCCCCCGCTCCCCCGGCCGGCGGCCTGACTGCACGCTGGTGGTTCTGGACCGGCGTCGGCGCGGTCGCGGTCTTCACCGGCGCCGCCCTCTTCTCCGGGGCCAGGACCCTCACCTACCGGGACCGCTGGGAGTCCGACTGGCGACCGGCGGACCGGGACGCCCTCGAGGACTGGCGCCTGGCCACCGACCTGTCCATCGGCGCTGCCGTGGTCTCTGCCGCCGCCCTGGGCCTCGCGATCTGGCTGGATCGTCCGGGGCCCGCGACGACGACCCCGGCCGGCAACACCGCCGCGCGGTGGTTCGTCCTGCCCTCCTGCGGCCCCGCCGGCTGCGGCCTCTCCCTCTCCTGGGAATTCTGACCACGGCTGTCAGACGTGCTTCTTCTTGTGCTCGAGGCCGGCCTGGATGAATGAAAAGAACAGCGGGTGGGGCACGAACGGGCGGGACTTGAATTCGGGGTGGAACTGGCAGCCCACGAAGTGCGGGTGGTCGGGCAGCTCCACCATCTCCACGAGCTGGCCGTCGGGAGAGAGGCCGGAGAAGACAAGGCCCTTCTCCTCCATCGCCGCGCGGTACTCGTTGTTGAACTCGTAGCGGTGGCGGTGGCGCTCGGAGATCGCTGCGGCGCCGTAGATCGCCCGCGCCTTCGTGCCCTCGCCCAGCGCGCAGGGATAGGCCCCCAGGCGCATGGTGGCGCCCTTGGTGAGGACCTTCAGTTGCTCGGGCATCAGGTGGACGACCGGGTCAGGGGTGTTGGCGTCGAACTCGGTGGAGTTGGCCTTCGAGAGGCCGACCACGTGCCGCGCGAACTCGATGCTCGCCAGCTGCATGCCCAGGCAGATCCCGAAGAACGGGATCCCCTGTTCTCGTGCGTACTGGATCGCCAGGATCTTCCCCTCGATGCCGCGCTCGCCGAAGCCGCCGGGCACCAGGATCGCATGCAGGCCGGACAGCAACGAGGCGGCGCCCTCGCGCTCGATGCGCTCGGAGTCCATGTGCTTGAGGCGGACCTTGGTGTCGTTGGCCAGGCCGGCGTGGGTCAGGGCCTCGTTGAGGCTCTTGTAGCTCTCGATCAGGTCGACGTACTTGCCGACGATGCCCACCGTGAGCTCGTTGCGGGGATCCCGGATGCGGGAGACCAGGTCCCGCCAGGGGTCCAGGGCTGGCTGGGCGGCCCAGATCCCCAGGCAGTCGAGCACCTGCTGGTCCATGCCCTCCTCGTGGAGCATCATGGGGACTTCGTAGATGCTCGACGCGGTCTTGGCCATGATGACGCGCTCGGCCGGCACGCTGGTGAACAGCGCGATCTTCTTCTTCACCTTCATGTCCAGATCGTGCTCGGTGCGACACACGAGGATGTCGGGCTGGATGCCGATCTCGCGCAACTTCTGCACGCTGTGCTGGGTGGGCTTGGTCTTGAGCTCGCCGGCGGCCCCCAGGTAGGGGAGCAAGGTGAGGTGGATGCAGGCCGTGTTCTCCTGGCCCTCCTCGATGCGCATCTGGCGGATGGCCTCCAGGAAGGGCTGACTCTCGATGTCGCCCACGGTACCGCCGATCTCGACGAGCAGCACGTCCACGTCCTGCGAGGCCTGCCGGACGCGGGACTTGATCTCGTCGGTGATGTGGGGGATCACCTGCACGGTCGCCCCCAGATAGTGCCCGGCGCGCTCCTTCGTGATCACCGTGTGGTAGATCTGCCCGGTGGTCGTGTTGTTCTGTCGGGACATATCCACATTCAAATATCGCTCGTAGTGCCCCAGATCCAGGTCGGTCTCGGCGCCGTCCTCGGTGACGAACACCTCGCCGTGCTGGAACGGGCTCATGGTGCCCGGGTCGACGTTGATGTACGGGTCGAGCTTCTGGATCGAGACGCGCAGCCCGCGGGCCTGCAGCAGCGCGCCCAGGGACGCCGAGGTCAGCCCCTTGCCCAGGCTGCTCACGACGCCCCCCGTGACGAAGATGTATTTTTTATGTCTTGCCATGGTCGCCTCCCGCGCTACGGTGTACGGAAAAACCCCGCGCTGTGCAAGCTGTCGCGTGCGGCGCGCCTGGCAGGGGGCTTTGACGCCGATCCAGAGAAGTATAAAGATTAATCTTTACGTTTTTCTACCGAAGAACCCCGGTCCGTGGATCCCTTCGTGAACGGGCGTACACACCTGTGACGTCATCTTCACGGGAAAAATCCAGAAAGTCGTTGAATCTTGCCGTCCCGGCCCGGAATAGTCACCGGAATACGAGCGCCGCGCGGTGCGGCGAGAGCCTTCCGCAACCCGAACCGACCTCTGGAGGTGCCTGATGAAACACGTGACCACAATATTTTTGAGCGCGGCCTTATTGACCGGCCTCACGCTCGTCACCGCGAACGAGGCCCAGGCCCAGCGCTACGTCGTCCCCGTCGAGACGACCTACGCAGGATGGACGCCGTTCTATTATGATGGCTATCTGGTCTATTTCGACGCCGGCGGGCGCCCCTTCTATTATCCGGGGGGCCGCGCGACCTACGTCCCGCGTCACTGGAACCAGTACGTCACCGCGACCTCGCGTTACCGCACCCACGGACGCCACTACAGCCGTTGGTACCAGCGCTACGGGCACCAGCAGTACCGCGTCCGCGTGGTCGTGCCCACTCCGCCCCCGCCGCCGCCCCCGCCGGTCGTGGTGCAGCCGGTCATCGAGGAGCCGATCTCCATCGAGGACGAGTACGCGGGCTGGACGCCCGAATATTATGACGGCTACTTGGTGTACTTCGACGAGAACGGCACGCCGTACTATTACTTGAACGGCCAGCTCGTCTACGTGCCCCGGGTCTGGGACGGCTACACCCGCGTGGTGACCCGCTACAAATCCCACGGCACCCACTACCGCAACTGGCACAAGCGGTACCACGAGCCCCGCTACCGGGCCCGCGTCCGCCACAACCGCCCGGCGGCCCGGCCGACCCCGCCGCCCCCCCCGCCGATGCGCCAGGACCGTCACCATGACCGTCGCAACGATCGCCGCGACGACCGCCGCGGCCGCCACCGCTAGGCCGGCTTGCTGCTCGGTTCCCCGAACTTTCCCCATCGCCTCCGCCGAAACTCTGGTATAGTTTTCGTCCCGACGGAGGTTTTCATGAAACCGAACCTGCTCCTGTTTCCCTTGTTCATTCTGATTCTGGGCCTCGCCGCCTGCGACGACGACGACGGAGGCCCGTCCGCGATGACCGCCGAGGAGCAGGCGGCGTTCGACTACACGAACTATGCCCGCACCGATCCCCAGGGGTTTGCCGAGGAGTTCCTCCTCGCGGCGTACCAGAACGGCACCGACAACGGCGCCTATGAGGACCTCATGGCCCGGCAACCCGTGAGCGCCCTCCAGGTTTCGCCGGGACTCCTGGCGGCCGCCCGCGCCCACAGCCGGGACATGAACGAGAACTGCCAGCGCCTCCAGCACGACTCCTGCGACGGCACCACCTGGAGCGACCGCATCTGGTCCTACTACGACGGCGGCACCATCGCCGAAAACGCTGCCTGGGGCTACCCGACGGGGCTGGACGTGGTCCTGGGCTGGATCATCGACCACAACGTCCCCTCGCTGGGCCACCGGGTCAACCTGCTCAACGGTGCCTATACCCATGTCGGCATCGGTCTGGCAGGGACCTACTGGACGCAGGACTTCGGCGCCGGCGGCACGAACTGATCGCGGTTTTCCACATGGACAAGCAGGGGAATTCGGGTAGACTGCCCATGGCCCGTCGGACGTCCGACGACGTCCGCCCTCCCCAAGGAAGGTCACCATGCACGTCCGCCTTAGCCGCACGGTCCTCTTCGCCGTCCTCACGCTTTTCGCCAACGCCTGCGCCGGTGGCCGCCCGAAGCCGCCCTGCGGTGACGGGCTCTGCGAAACCGGCGAGACCTGGGAGATGTGCTAGGCCGACTGCCCGCCGCCCTGCGGCGACGGCGTCCGCCAGGTTTTCGAGGAGTGCGACGGCACCGACCTGGGCGGGGCCACCTGCCTGAGCATCGGGCTGGGCCCCGGCGCCCTCGAGTGCGTCGCCTCGTCCTGCTATCTCAACACCGCCGGCTGCGGGCCCTGCACCGACGACTGCGCCCCGGCCGACCCCGCCTGGTGCGACGGGGACACCCTCGTGGCGTGCCGCCAGAACAATTACACCTGCTGGAAGTGGACCCACACCGACTGCGCCGACGACGGTCAGCTCTGCGACGAGGGCACCGGCGTCGCGCTCTGCTCGGACACCTGCACCGACGC
>CALKWH010000415.1 GCA_938004375.1 uncultured Pseudomonadota bacterium | reverse complement strand
AGACCGTCGCCCCTGATCAGGCGCCATTGCGTGGAACTTGTCAAGCGGGTCGGACCAGTCAGACAGGTCGGACAGTCTGACTGGTCTTCACCCACGTGGTCACCACCGGCGAAGAGGTGAAGAAAAAACCGATTTCGATTTCGAGCGGGAGAACCCATGGACCGGGCGGGGCGGCGGGGGCCGGAACATCACCGGATGCCCGAGATCTCCTCGGCGATGTTCATGTTGTGATCGCCGATCTTCTCGAGGGACGAGATCATGTTGATGAAGATGAGTCCGCCCTCGACCATGCAGGTGGCGTTGGACATGCGCTCGATGTTCCGGCGCCGCAGCTCCTTGCTCATCTCGTTGATGCCGTCCTCGTGCTCCCAGGCCGCCTTCATGATGTCCCGCCGGGTGAGCAGATTCTCCCGCGTGAAGTCCAGGAACGAGCTCACCCTCCGGTACAGATCGAGGAGCTCCCCCTTCGCCTCTAGGCTGAACTTGTGCTGCTTCTCGTGCTTGCGACGCAGCAACTTCATGAGCAGCTCGCAGTGATCTCCGATGCGCTCATAGTCGGCGGTGGTGTGCAAGAGCGCGGCCACCTCGTGGGCCTCATCGTAGGAGAGGGAGCCCTGCGAGACGCGCACCAGGTACTCCACCATCCCGTCGGCCATGCGGTCGACGCGCTCCTCGATGCGGGAGATCTCGGACACCACACGTCCGCGGGGCGCCTCCGGGTTCTGGATCAGGTCCTCGAGCAGCCCGAGCATCTTCCCGATCTCGGCGCCCATCACCTGCAGATCCTTGCGGGCGGCCAGGATGGCCAGCTCGGGCACCTGGACCTGCCGGAAGTTGATGAACTCGAAGGTCCGCTCCTCGAGGCCGGCCGTGGCGGGCCGCTCGGGGACCATCCAGGTGGCCGCGGCGGCCAGGTACTTCACGAACGGCAGGAACATGAGCGCGTTGATCACGTTGAACAGCGTGTGGAAGGCGCTCATGTGCACCGGCAGCCCGGCTGCCGCGCTCATCGGCCCCGGCACGATGGCGTCGATGAGCCGGACCCACAGCGGCCACAGGGCGAACACCCAGCAGACGCCGAAGACGTTGAAGAGGAAGTGCGAACGCGCCGCCCGCTTGGCGGCCACCGTGGCGCCGATGGCGGCGATGTTGGCGGTGATGGTGGTGCCGATGTTCTCGCCCAGGATGAGCGCAAAGGCGGTCTCGTGGTGGATCACCCCCTGGTGGGCGAGGATCAGCGTGATGGCCATCGTGGCCGATGAGCTCTGGATGAGCATGGTCACGACCGAGCCCACGGCCACCACCCACAGGCGTGACAGGGGACCGTTCGCGTTGACCCAGCCCATCCAACCCTTGACCATCTCCAGATGTTCCGGGGAGGACAGCGCCTCCTTCATGAAGTCCAGGCCGAAGAAGAGCAGGCCGAACCCGAGCAGGATGTCCAGGATCGATTTGGTCCGGTCCTTGGACAGGAGCCCGCCGAAGAACCCCATCGAGAGCGCGGGGAGGGCCATCGCGGCGATGTTCATCTTGAAGCCGACGAGGGAGACGATCCAGGCCGTGATGGTCGTGCCGATGTTGGCGCCCAGGATCACGCCGACGGCCTGGATCAGGTTCAACAGGCCGGCGTTGACGAAGGAGACCACCATGACCGTGGTGGCCGACGAGCTCTGGATCACGCTCGTGACGGCCAAGCCCGTGAGCAGCCCGAACACCGGATTCCCTGTCACCTTCGAGAGGAACAGGCGCATGCGCTCGCCGGCGACCTTCTGCAGGGCGTCGCTCATGATGTTCATGCCCATGATGAAGAACGCCAGCCCCCCGAAGACCTGGACCGCCATGGCTACCGTGCTCATGAGATTCCTCCCGGTGAGCCCGCGGACTCACCAAAAACCCACGAAAACCTAGCAGATAAAACGTGAGCGGAGCGTTAGCAGATCGTTAGAAAGCGCGGGGATTGTGAGGAAACCGTGAGGACTCAGGCCTTCTCGGTGAGTGCTTTTTTTACATGGTCCATGATGGCGGTCATCGGATAGGGCTTCACGAAGACGCCCCGGACGCCCAGCTCGCGATAGAGAAACACCAGGCTGTTGTCGGCGTTGGAGAGGAACAGGAACACCGGCACCCGGGAAGACTGCAGCCGCGAGCACAACTCCAAAAGGGAGAAGCCGTGGAGCTCGTCGGTGACGAAGATGACGTCGGGGCGCTCCTGGAGGGCGGTGGCGATGGCCTCCTCGGGATCGGGGCTGGAGAGGACGTGCACGGTGGGCAACTGGGCGTGCAGCGCGCTGCGCAGCGCCTCGCCGTCTTCAGTGTCCGCATCCAGGAGCAGCAGCAGGGGACGGGTGTACTTCTCCTGGCGCGAGGGCATGCGGAACTGCAGGAGCTCGGTGCGCAGGGCCTCGCAGGACGGATACCGCCGCGCATAGTCCTTGGCCATGGCGTTGGAGACGACGGTGTCGACGTAGAGCGGGAGGTCGGGCCGCTCGGCGGTGATGCGCGGGACATCCTCGTGCAGGTGCATGTCCAGCAGCTCGACGAGGGAGTCGCACTCGTAGGGCGGATGCCCGGTGAGCAGCTCGAAGAAGATGCACCCGATGGCGTAGATGTCCGGCAGGTGCTGGCGGTCGGCGGGGAGCTCCTCGGTGCGGATGCGCTCGGGCGCCAGGTACAGGGGCGTGCCCTCGACGAGGCGGTCCCGGGACGAGGGCGACAGCGAGGTCAGGCCGAAGTCGGTGAGCGCCACCCGGAAGTTGTCCTTGGCCAGCAGCACGTTGGCGGGCTTGACGTCGCGGTGGGCGATGCCCTTGGCGTGGACCGCCCCCAGTCCGGCGCAGATCTGGGCGATGATGCCGATGGCCACGTCCAGCGGCAGCGCATCGTGCCGGGCGGCGTAGTCCTCGACGAGGTCGGCGAGGTTGCGCCCGGGGATGTGCTCCATCACGAAATAGTAGAAGTCGTCCTTCTCGCCGAAGGAGAAGATCTGCACCACGTTGGGGTGGTTGATGTGCGCCATGGCGACGGCCTCGCGCCGGAAGCGCTCAATGGCGTCGGGGTTGCGCACGGTCCGGAGCTTGAGCACCTTGACGGCCACCCGGCGCTCCAGAAACAGATCCGTGCCCAGATAGACGACCCCCATGGCCCCCCGGCCCAGGATCCGTTCCAGACGGATCTTGCCCTCGAGCAACGTCCCCAGGGGGAACGGGTCGGCGGCGAAGGGGGAGATGGGGTTGTCGGGCATGACGACTAGTCCACCGGGACGACGTCCGTGACCCAGCGGTAATAGGACACGAGCACCTCGGAGGGATGGTTGGGGTCGAACGTCTGGCCGATGAACACGATGGTGTTGGCGCTGGAGCGGTAGTCGAAGCCGGACACCCGGCTGCGGGGCAGCGGGAGGCCGTCCTTGGACACGGACAGGGAGAGGCTGATGGGGAAGTGCAGCAGGCGCACCGGGGAGGAGGACGCGACGATGTCCTCGATGACGACCTGCAACGTGGGTCCCAGGTCGGTCTGGCAGATGGAACCGACCTGCCCGCCCATGTACTGCACGATGTCGAGGTAGCCCTGTCCCACCTCGGGGGCTCCCGAACAACCGTTCGGTGGCGGACCGATGAGGGCGTGGGCCTTGCCGATGCCGCCGGTGGAGGAGGCGCCTTGCAGGAGCTGGACGGTGGGGCCGATCACCCCCCAGAGGCAGGCAGGATCGATCGGAGACATCCCGGAACTATTCGCACCACAAGACTCCTTGAGCTCCTCGGCGCGCTCGTCGGAGACGTAGATCAGGACCAGGGTGGCGTCGGGGCGGATCCGGCTCGCGCTGCCCGCCTGGCGGGGCAGGTGGTTGATGATGGCGTTGTAGCCCTGGGTGATGCCGTGCTCGGTCCCACCTTCACTCGTGCCACCGCCCCAGGGCCTCAGCACGCACTGCTGGAACTGGGCGAGGTTACCCGGCCCCAGAAAGTAGTCTCCGGACTGGTTCAAGTCGGTGCAGAAGCGGCCATTGTTGACGATACCCACGTCGACGATCCCCATGCGGAAATCCAACCCGTAGGCGATGGCGCGGTTGAAGAAGTTCACGGCGTTGTTGGCCACGGAGGTCTGCTCTTCGGACATGGAGCCGGACTCGTCGATTACCCAAATGATGTCGGCGATGGGCATCGTGGAGACCTCGTAGGGCTCGCACTCGTCCTCGTGGCCGGCCATGGGTCCGGCCCAGCCGGTGGAGTTCGAGAAGTCGTCGAGGTGCATGGCCGTGGACACCGCGTTGTTGTCGTACTGCGTCCGGCGGGAGACACCGCCCTGGACGATGAGGAAGGTGTCCTTGATCGTGAAGGTGCCGTCGGGGTTGAAGGCCTTGGGTTCGGCCTTCTGCACAGCGAGCGCCACGACGAAGGTGGTGTCCTCGGAGCCGAACGTGTCCACGGCGGGCAGGTTCTCCAGGGAGCTCTCGGTGACGCCCATGATGGCGGCCAGGAGCCGGTTGCGCACCGCCGAAGCGGTGAGGCTGGCGGTGGTGGTGACATCGAAGATCGCGTTGACGATGGTCGGATACTCCTCGTGGGACAGGGTCTGGCTGCCGGAGGCACGCATCTGGACGTTGGCGGCGCCGAAAGCCAGCTCGACGCGGGTCTTGATGGCCTGGAAGTTGCCGCTCACGCTCTCGACCGGCTCGTCGCCGCTCTGTTCGAGATCCCGCGTGAGGGTGAACCCGGCGACCTCGGAGGTGGACTCCTGCAGGTCGTGGCACAGGATCTGGTCGTGGGCGCCCGGGTTCGTGATCGTCACCGCCTGGGTCACGGTCTTGTTCTCGAGGCCGAGCTTGGCGTGGGTCATCTCCAGGAACTTGACGTCCTTGCGCCCCAGCGGGTTGTCCTCGGTGGCCGGGTTGCACACGAACGTGCCCTCCTGGCCGTCGGGGATGCCGTCGCCGTCGGTGTCCGGGTTCAACCGCTCGGTCTCGCCGTGGGCACACTGGAAGGAGTAGGCCGGATCGCACTCGCCGGTGCCCAGGCAGTATTGCCCGTCGCCGCACATGTCGGCGGGGTCGGTGGCCCCGAACACGCACGTGGTCTTGAGATCGGAAGAGCACACGTCTGAACTCCAGTCACCGAATACGA
>CALKWH010000414.1 GCA_938004375.1 uncultured Pseudomonadota bacterium | reverse complement strand
TCAACAGGAGTGCTAATATAGGCGGATTTCCTCGGGTGTCAACAAATTTCGACAGAAAACGATCTGATCCGAAAAATATCTGTAACATATTGAAATCATTATCAAATACACGGATTTCAATTTCCGTAAAAATCCAATTTGGTTGAAAATTTTCATTCAGAATGGAAATTTACGACGGACTTCGGATCTCATCTGCGATCCCTTTCCGAGGGTTCTTCGCTGGACTTGGGGGGTGGAGCTGTGGCGCGACCTGTGATACACGGAGATCGTGAGGCGAACATGCACGTGAGAGACCTGCTCCAAGGGAGCCGACCCACCTTCAGTTTCGAGTTTTTCCCGCCGAAGGACGCGACCACGGCCGAGACCCTGCGCCTTTCCATGCGCGAACTGGCGCCGCTCGCGCCGTCCTTCGTCAGCATCACCTATGGGGCCGGCGGCTCCACGCGTCAGTTGACCCATGATTTGGTGCTGCGGATCCACGAGTCCGAGCGGCTCAACGTGGTGCCGCACCTGACCTGCGTCGGCAGCACGCGCGCAGAGCTCGGCCTGGCCCTGGGCCGTTACGCGGCAGCCGGGATCGAGGACATCATGGCGCTGCGGGGCGACCCCCCCGCCGGTGACGCCGGCTTCGCCCCGCCGCCCCACGGCTTCGAGCACGCCGCCGACCTCGTCGCCTTCATCAAGAGAGAGCACCCTTCCCTGGGCGTGGGCGTGGCGGGGTATCCCCAGGGGCACCATGAGACGCCGAACCGGCTCAGGGAGATGGATCACCTGAAGGCGAAGGTGGACGCCGGCGCGGACTACATCTGCACGCAGATGTTCTTCGACAACCACATCTTCTACGACTTCTGCGACCGCTGCGAGGCGGCCGGCATTCGGGTGCCCATCATCGCCGGAATCATGCCCGTAACCTCCCTCGCCACGATGCGCCGCATGTCCGAGCTCGCTCTGGGGGTCCACATCCCCGGCAAGCTGCAGAAGGCCATCGGGCGCATGAGCAGCCGCGGCAGCGTCGCCCGCATCGGCGTCCACTGGGCCACCGAGCAGGTGCGGGACCTGCTGGACCACCGGGTCGCCGGGATACATCTATATACGCTCAACCAGAGCCGGGCGACCCTGCAGATCGTCGAGACCCTGGGCGTCCTCTGACCGCACTAAATCGGTTGACAGTCCCCGCCAAAGAACACAGGATGGGCCGCATGGAACACCGGGCTTCCCTTCTCGTGTGCACAACGCTGGCCGGCCGCGCGGCCTGGCTCTCCCTGCTCGAGGCCGGCGGCGCCGCGTCCGTGCTGGGCCCCGAGAGGGTGCGTGTCGCGGCCGGGGACCGGCTGTGGGACGTCACCTTCGCCTTCGGCCCCGAGGAGGTCGGCAACCTGGCGCCGACCCAGCCGTTCGACCTCTGGGCGCTCGACGCCGGCGTCGACTGGCTGCCCCGCATCCTCAAAATCCTCTCCGACGACCAGCGGGACTGGAACCGGCGGCTGCCCCATCCCGCCAGGGTCCTGGTCGTGTCCCTGGACGGGCCGATCCCCTCGCGGGAGGTCCTCGAACACGGTCGGCGGGGCCTCGGGGCCGTCGTGTTTCCGGGCTCCGACGAGACCCTCTGGCAGGCGATGGGCCGCCTGGCGGCGCCAGCCGCGGCGGGCAAGACCGCGCTGTGTCTGGCCGGCGGCGGCATCGAGGGGCTCATCTACGAGGTGGGCGTGCTGCGTGCGCTCGACGACCTGCTGCCGGGCCAGGGTCTCCTGGACTTCGACATCTACTGCGGCATCAGCGCGGGCGCCATCATCGCGTCGGTGCTGGCCAACCGCGTTCCCCCCGTGGAGATCACCCGCGCGTTCATGCAAGACTCCACCATGATGAAGGGCATCAAGCCCTGGATGCTGTTCGACTTCGCCACCCGGGACATTCGGAGTCGCCTGGCCTCCCTGGTGTGGGATCGCGGCTACGACGACGGCATGCTCTCGTTGCTGGCCGGCTCCGTGCCCAACGCCTTTTTCATGGGGGACAACATCGAGCGCGTGCTCGGGGAGTTCTTCTCCACGTCGGGCCGGACCAACTCCTTCCACGAGCTCGAGAAGGAACTATACATCGGCGCCACCGATCAGGACACGTCCGAACACGTGGTGTTCGGCGGCCTGGGCTGGCGCGACGTCCCCATCAGCCGCGCCGTGCACGCCTCCATGGCGCTGATCCCGTTCTACGCGCCGCAGTTCGTCGCCGGGCGCTGGTTCATCGACGGCTCCTTCACACGCACCTCCGAGATGGAGGTCGCCATCGCCAAGGGCGCCACGCTGATCGTCATCGTGGACCCGCTGGTGCCGGTGCGGGCTCAGCGCTCGGGGACCGTCCGCGGCCGGGGCGGCGTGTACGCGGGCATCCAGGGGCTCAAGGCGTTGGTGAACACCCGCTTCCTCGGCAGCCTCCCGCGGATCATGAGCGCGCACCCCGAGGTCGACTTCCTCGTGTTCATGCCGCTGGAGGAGGACATGCTGCTCATGAGCGGCTCCCCGCTGCGCTACCGCTACCGCATGGAGATCGAGCGGGTAGCCTACGACGCGGCCCTGACGAAGCTCGCCGGCGACTGGACGCGGGTGCGGCACATGCTGGTGCGCCACGGGCTGAACCCCCGCGATCCGGACGCCAAGAAATGACGGGAAAGGACCTCCCCATGACCCGCCCGAGCCTATTTCTTCCGATCCTGATCCTGTCGATGACGCTCCCCGCAGGCTGCGGTGATCGCTCCCTGGAGCTCGTCGAGGACGAAGCGACCCCCCGCGCCGGCATGAACGATCCCGGCAGGACCGACGGCACACTCAAGGTGAACAACTCCCCCGAGACACCGGTGCGGCCCGCCGAGGACCGGATGGACCAGTTCCTGGTCGAAGGCGCCCGTTTCATGTTTCGCGACCTGTCCATTCCTCCGGCCTTCCATTGGGAGAGCCCCGAGCACCGCCTGTTTCAGCACCTGCACCAGGTCGTCCTTACCTGGGAGCGGGCGTCCTATCGGTCTGCCGAGGAGGGGGAATTCGCCGCTTTCTTCCAGCTCGTGCTCCAGGCGCTGCTCGAGGACGAGGATCTGCGGTCCGGTCACTTCCGGACGCTCCGGGCCTACGCGCTCCCCCTGTTCCTGAAGAAGGAGATCCCTTCCCGGCACCGTCCGGCCTTCACGCCGGCCGACCTCGAGAAGGAGGCCCTGCAGATCTACAAGCGCGGCTTCAACCTCAACTTCACCAAGGAGAGCGAGCTCACGAACTTCCTGAAGAACTTCGGCGAGAAGGGCTGGCGGGACCACGCGTTCGTCCCGCAGGATCCGCTCCCCGCGCTGGATGCCGCCCTGCGGGACGACACATCCCAGCTCGAACGGGAGGATCTACAATCGGCCCGGCGCTGCGCCCAGTCCTTGTCTCGCAAACCGCGACAGGAGGTCACCTGCGATTTCGGCAGGTTCGAGTTGCGCTGGTCGCCCACCCCCGGAGGACAACCGTCCGTGACGCTGACGGTTTCCCTGGACACCGGACGTGGCCGTGAACTGTTCCAGGAGATGCTGAACGGCTACCAGGGGCGCCCCGGCTGGTTTCCTCCGGGCCTGGAGCTGCCCCAGCGAACGCTAGATGACGATTACGTCCTGATCGCGGCCGGACCCTCGCCACTCACCTTCGGCCCGCTGACGCCTCCGGGGGACGCGTCGTGGCCCCAGAACCTCCGTCAGTCCGACTGGGAAGCCTTCGCTCCCCAGCTCCTCGAGGCGACCACCACCCCCGAGGTGCGCGAGGCGATGTCCACCTGCGGCGCCAGCGTCCTGGACAGCCTGGCCGTCTTCACCCGCTACGCGTCGCGCGTCAACTGGACGCCCGGCGTGCAGGCCGGCGGCTCGCGCCTTCTCCCCCCCCATGAAGACGCCGAGCTGGTCCGTCGCACCCGGATCCTGTTGTGGTTCCTCCATGCGACGGGCTCGGGCCACCACCTCGCGCTGGGACTCAAGGCCGGCTGCGAGCATCAGGTGCTGCGCTTTCTGGCCGTGCGAACGCTCTGGCTCCTGGCCGCCCAGGGGGAGGCCACGGGTCTGGAAGCGGCCTCCCATGTCCTGTTGTTCCGCACCCTGGTGGGGCTGCGTCCCGGTGCGCGCCCGTCGACCGCGCCGACCACGCCCGGCCCCGCCGCCACGCCCGGCCCCGCGGCCTCACCCGGCAACACCGCCACGCCCGGCCCTGCGACCACGCCCGGCCCCGCCACCCTCGACGACCTCCTGAACGTGAAGGAGCTGCCCGAGCTGGAGAACCGCGAGCTGGTCCTGCCCCGGATCGAGGCGGCCTGGGTGCTGCTGCAACAGCCCGAGGGATTCCTGACCCTGGCCGCCGGGCCGAACTTCGCAGGGATCCGGCTGTTCACGCCCCAGCGGCTCAAGGACGTCCGCGCGGCCCTCGAGAAGCTGGACCAGCGGCGGACCTTTCTCCCCGCGCTGCTACGCCTCACCCCCGAGCGTCTCTCCTACCGCCGGGCCAAGGACGCCCTGGACTACTACCTCCAGCTCGCCCACGAGGCGCGCCGCGCCCAGGCCAAGCCCCGCTGACGTTCGAACACACGTTGCCCAAGGGGTCCTGCCGTGCTACAAGAGAGGCGGCGTGAATGTCGCGGGCTTTGCGGCGTCCCGATCCCGACGGACTGGAGGTGTTTCATGAAATGGTTCGTATCCCTGGCCATCTGCTGTTTGTTCGCCCCGTCCGCTGCCGCCGGCAAGGTCTGCTTCACCTGCAAGGACGCCAAGCCGGTAGCGAACGTCTGCGCCGCCTCCGACACCTTCACCGCCCGCAAGAACGCCCGCAAGCTTGGCTGCAACATCACCGGCTACACCAGCTCCTGCAAGTGCGGCGCCGAGGTGTCGAGCAAGGCCCGCCTCGACCTCGTGCTCGAGAAGCGTTACTTCGGCTGGCTCTAATCGCGCACCCCGTGAGGACATGAAGAAGCTCCCCGCGCTGTTCCTTCTAACACTGACTTTAGCCTCTGCCCCCTCACCGGCGTCGGCCCGCTGCCCCGACCCGCACCAGGCATGGGTCCGCCTGGAGTCCCCCGACGCGACGACCGGCCGGGCGCTCCTGCGTACCTTCCGCCGCCCCTGCACGGCCGTGCTGGACCGCGCCGGTGATTATTATCTTATTTCCGCCCCCGCCGAGGCCTTCCCCGCCTGGGAGACCGAGGGCTTCCGGTTCCAACACCTAGGACCGGAGCCCGCGCCGCCCCCAGCCATCCGCTGGAACGAAGTGGGTCCGCGCCTGGTGGCGCTGGCTCAGGACCATCCCGGCATTGTCCGTCTCCATCGCCTCGGCTTCACCGCCGGCGGGCTCCCGCTGTTCGCCCTCGAGATCGGCGAGTCCCCTGGAGAGCTCATCGGCAGACCGGTGATCCGCATCACCGGCGCCCACCACGGGAACGAGGTCGTCAGCACGGACATCGTCTTGGGGATCGCAAGCTTCCTGGTCGGTCCCCAAGCCCAAGACCTGCGCGGGACCTTCGACTTCTGGCTCTTCCCGGTGGTGAACCCCGAGGGCTTCGAGGCCCGCACGCGCTACAACGACTCCGGCGCGGACCTGAACCGCGACTACGGGATGTACTGGGACGACGAGACGGCGCCCTTCTCCCAGCCCGAAACGCGCGCGCAGTTGGCCTTCGGCGTCCATTATCCGCCTGTCCTGAGCCTGGACTACCACAGCGAGGCCGAATACGTGAATACGGTGTACGACGGCTCGCCCGTCACTCCGCCGGAGCTGGCCACCATCCTCGAGCTTGGCGAGGTCTACGCGGGACCGGCTGACCTCGAGGTGATCGTCGGCTGGGACTGGTACGCCGCCTACGGGTCCTGCCAGGACTTCCTCCACGGCACCCTGGGCGCCCTGGCTTACACCATCGAGACGCTGCAGCCCACGAACACGGCTTCGGTGGTGGCCGCGAACGTGGCCGCCCTGCAGGACCTGGCCACCCATCTGCAGGAGCGCATGATCTGCGGGCGCGTGACGGACACCTCGGGGCGTCCGCTGCAGGCCAGGCTGCACGTGGGCACCATGCCCCAGCCCTTCTTCACGACCGCGGCCGGCACGTTCTGTCACGTCACCGACGCAGACCCGATCCAGTGGGTGGTCGAGGCGCCGCGCCATGCCCGGGGCACCTTCTCCACGCCGCTGGCCGCGCTCCCAGACCCCCTCGAGTTCGCGCTTGCGCCCTCGACGACCTCGTTCGGTGCGTTCCGCCTGATCTCCGCCGGAGCCCTCGGCACGGCCGCCAACACTCCCAACCCCGCGTACCAGGCCCTCAGCGTCCCCGATGGGCGCTATTTTGCGCTCGGACGCGAGGGCTTCGTCGTGCTCGACTTCGGCCTCCCCCTGCGAGACGGCCCAGGCGCGGAACTGACGGTCGTGTTCGATCCCGCCCGCCAGGGCGCCCGGGTGCGCGCCGCCGTCTCCGACACCCCCCACGGGCCGTTCTCGCCCTGCGGGGAATACACCGGCGACTTCGACCTGGAGCTCTCGTCGTGCGGCGTCTCCACCGCGCGCTTCCTGCGGTTGATCAACCTGCTGCAGACCCCCCAAGCGGCCATCGATGGCCTGCTGATCCCCCAGACCTCGGTCCCCTCGGCCGTCGATGCCGATGCCGACGGCGTATCTGAGGCCGACGACTGCGATGATTCCCGCGCCGAGGTGGGTCCGGGCTTCGAGGAGCGCTGCGACGGCCTCGACAACGACTGCGACGGGCTGATCGACGAGGGCTGGCCCGTGGACGCCGCGGGAGGCATCGACTGCACCGAGCCCGATGCCGGCCCCGACGCTGGGGACGGGGACGTCCCGGACCCCGATACCGGGGACGCCGACGCGGGGGACCCGGACGCCTCCGATGCCGGCCCCGACGCCGACGCCGCGCGCCCGAAGACCGGAGACGGCGTCTCCTGCCAGTGCCGCCACGCGGGGGATCCGGCGGCGCCCGCCCCCCTGCCTCTCGTGCTCCTGATCCTGGGGTTCGCCTGGCTCCTCCTGCGACGAAAATCCGTTGATTGACGCCAGATTTTTCGTTTTCCATTGCCTGTAAAACCGGAATTCGTATAATGCTAGCTGTCTTTTTTTCTTGACTTACAGGTGAGTGATGCCCAGACAAACCTTTCCGACGAACGTGGAGCCGATGGAGACCCAGAAACTGGACGAGGACGTCCTGACCTTCAACAAGATCCTGGCGTCCTGGGACGAGCCCCGCCGGGCCCAGTACCACCACGAGGTCAACATCACCTGGTGCTTCCACGAGTTCGCCCTCGAGGGCGTCGTCCTCGGCGAGCTCGAGATCCGCTCGGCCCTCGACGACCGCGTGATCTCCGACTCCTCGCTGATCCCCCACTACGACGACGTGGTCGCCTTTTACAAGGGCATGCAGCAGGCCCGCCTGGACGCCCAGAAGAAGCGCATCACCATCAACATGACCTACATCAAGGAGCTGCACGAACTGATCACGCCCCCCGAGGACACCAAGCTCCTGGCGTACCGCAAGGAGATGCCGCTGCACCGCCAGTACGCCCACGACTTCGCCCCACCCGAGAAGATCCCCTACCGCATGCGCAAGCTCGGCGAGTGGATGCAGTCCCCGGGCTACCGCAAGCTCACGCCCATCGCCCGCGCGGCCGCCCTGCACAACCGGATCATGGCCATCTTCCCATGGCCGAAGAACAGCGGCAGCCTGGCCCGCCTGATCATGAACATCGTGCTGATGCACGCCGGCTACCCGCCCGCGATCATCCCCCACCAGGAGCGACAGATCTACTACGACCACATCCTCGCGGACATCAACCAGGACAACGAGGTCCACATGGTGCAGATGATCAACGACACCATCGGCCTCTTCATGAACAGCGCGATCAAGCGCTACTCCCGATGATCCCCGCGCCCGGACGCCCGCCCGGAACCCGAGGTGGAACCATGAACCCCGTCATCCCCTGCCTGCTGCTGCTCTTCGGCGCGACGGCTTGCACCTCCTACAGCCGGCCCTACACGACCCCCGCCGCCGGCGACGTCCTCTCGGCCGTGTCTGCGCGGAACATCGATGGACTTCGCGCCCGCGGCAAGGTGGACACCTTCACCTCCAAGGGCCGTCTGAAGGTCAACGTGTTCCTGCTCGCCGACCGCCTGGGTCGCCTACGCTTCGACGCCGTGACCCCGCCCCCCATGAACGCCACCGTGCTGCTGGTCACGAGCGACGGTGCCCAGTTCATCGCCAACGACCGGGATCACAACCTCTACTACGTCGGCCCCACCCAGGCCTGCGCGGTGGCCCAGGTGCTGGGCGTGCGCCTCTCTCCGGCGGAACTGTTCTCCCTGCTCGTGGGCGAAAACCCCTGGCCGACCTCCGGCGCAGGCGCCAAAGTCGCCTGGGACGAGACGTGCGGCTGCGAGGTGGTGACCGCAGTCGAGGGCGCCCGCACGGTCAAACTCTGGGTGCTGGGCCACAAGGGCCGCGCCCACTGGCGCCTGGAGAAGGCCGAGGTGACCACCCCCGGCTCCCGGGTGAAGGTCGAATACCGCGGATGGAAGAAGGTCGACGGGAAAATGGTGCCCACGCGCATGCGCATCACCCAGAAGGGCGTCTCCGGGGACGCCGTCTTCCACTGGTCCCGCATGGAGCTGGATCCCGAGACCGAAGCCGACGCCTTCACGCAGGTGCCGCCCGTGGACGCCACGATCCGGCGCGTGCACGACTGCGACGCCCCCATGGTGAAACTGCAGCAACCGGTGCCCCATGTCCCGCAGGAAGACGACGGAAAATAACCATGGTCCCAAGGGACTCCAGCTCGAGCTGGCCGTCCCGGACCCGCCCCCGGGCGTCCCCATCGCCGACGTCGCCGTCGCGGCCGCCCCCGAGCTCCATCCCGCAGTCGCGCGGGAGCCGGGTCCGCCGGCCACGCCGACTGCCCGTGGCGCCGAGGCCCGTGGCGCCGAAGCCCGCGAGCTCATCCCCCCGGTCTTCACCGTCACCGACCTCATCTCCGACGTGAACGTCCGCCTGCGCAACCGCTACGGCAGCATCTGGGTCGAAGGCGAGCTGGGCCGCATCAGCGAAAAGAACAACGTCTACTATTTCGTCCTCAAGGATCCGCGCTCTACCCTGGACTGCGTCCTGTTCGCCCGGGCCGCCGCGCCCCCCTTCGAGCTCAAGGAGGGCCTGCAGGTCCTGGTGCGTGGCTACCTCGAGATCTTCGCCGCCCGCGGGAAGTTCACCCTCTATGTCGAGATGATCGAACCCCGCGGCGAGGGCGCCCTGCTCCTGGCCTATTTACAACTGAAGCGCAAGCTCGAGGCCGAGGGCCTCTTCGATCGGCCCAAGCGCCGGTGGCCCGAGGTGCCCCGGGTCGTGGGCATCGTGACCTCGGCGTCAGGGGCCGCGCTCCAGGACATGCTCAAGATCGCCCGCCGGCGCGTGGGCTGCCGGATCCTCATCGCCGACGCCCTGGTGCAGGGCGCCGCGGCCCCGCTCTCGGTGAGCTCCGCCCTCGCCCTCCTCGAACGCCGCCACGACGTCGACGTGATCATCCTGGCCCGCGGCGGCGGCTCCCTCGAGGATCTCGCGGCCTTCAACGACGAAGGCGTGGTGCGCGCCGTCCACGCCTGCGCGGTGCCCGTCGTGACCGCCATCGGGCACCAGACCGACACCACTCTGGTGGACTTCGTCTCCGATCTGCGCGCCGCCACGCCCACCGAGGCCGCCGAGCGCGTGTTCGCCGACCCCGCCCTTTTGGGCAAGCGCCTGGAGACCGCGCTGGCGCGCTGCGCCCGGGCCGCCGCCGCCCGCGTGGACCGCGCCTTCCGCCAGTTGAACGACCGGCGCCTGCCGGACCCGGTGATGCTCGTCAACCGCCGGGCCATGGAGCTCGCCGATGTCCAGTTGCGCCTGGAGCGGGCGGTGACCGCGAAGCAGGAGCTCGCCCGGACCCGGATGGACGCCGCCGCCCGCCGCCTGGCCGCCCACCTGCCCCAGCGGCGCGTCTCCGAGCGTCAGAACCGCCTCGACGCCCTGACCGCCCGCCTGCGCAACGGCGCGGCGCTGGCCCTGCGCGCCCGCCTGGAGCTGGTCACGCGGCAGGCCGCCCGGCTGCAGGCGCTCTCGCCTCTGGCCGTCCTCGAGCGCGGCTACGCGGTCGTCGCGGGCGCCGACGGGACCATCCTGCGGGACGCGGAGCAGGTCCGCCCCGGGGACGCGCTGCGCGTGCGCCTGGGCCGCGGCCGCCTCGACGCCACGGTGGACGCCGTGCACCCGCCGAAGGAGGCGCCATGACCCGGCGCGCCCACCACCCGCTCGTCCTTCTTTTCTTCGTGCTGCCGCTCTTCCTCGCGGCCCAGCTCCTTCTCTCGTCCGGCTGCGTCCCCGAGCCCGTGGACGACGGCCAGGGCACCGGCCTGATCGGCCAGGCGCCCGATCAGGCGGCGACGGCCCCCGGCAGCCCCAGCGCGCCCGAGGCCCGGCGCCCCGGTGTCCCGGCGGACCCCGTGCCCTGGGAGAACCGCAAGGAGACCTCGGCGCCGCCTTTGCCCGACGAGGACACCGAGGACCGCGTGCGGGATCTGTTCCGCGGGCTCTCCCAGAGCCGCCCCGACGCGCTGGACCGCTGGTTCGTGCCCCTGCCGATCCTGTCCCGGATCAAGGACATGCACATGGGCAACCCCGAGGAGCAGGACCGCGCGGTCCGCTCGCTCCACGCCGGCGCCCTCTCCCGCGGCCGTGACCGCCTGGCCCGCCTGACCGGCCGGCGCGGGTTCGCCGCCGCCACCTTCGAGTCCATCGAACTGGGCGAGTGCCGCTTCGTGCCCCCCGGCGCCGACTTCAACCGCCTGGCCCACTGGTCCTGCGAGAAGAACACCGTCTACTACCACGCCGACGGCGACCGCAAGTCCCTCACCGTCCGCCGCCTGATCAACTGGGGCCGCTCCTGGTACGTCCTGGAGTGGTGAAAAAAAAAGCCGGAGACTCGTGGGAATCTCCGGCTTGCGGGTGGCGATGCAGGGACTTGAACCCCGGACACAGCGGATATGAGCCGCTTGCTCTGACCGGCTGAGCTACATCGCCGTCAGGCCCTGCTTTTTAGGTTTCCGTCGAAAAAAAGTCAAGGGAAAAATCAGAGCCCGGCGATGGCCTCGGGGGAGCCACGCTCGATGCGCTTGAGCAGCGCGTTGAGGTGGCGGCTGCGCGTGAGAAAGCGCAGGCCCACGCCCACGCCGGGGATGCAGTGCATGACCTCGCCGTCGAAGGTCACCCAGCGGTCGTCGCCGGTGGGCAGCGTGATGGTGAGCACCATGGTGGCCGGCAGGTCGCGGGTGTAGCGGGTATACACGAAGATTCCCCCCAGGCTGATGTCCTTGGAGACGACCTCGATGGGGCTCACCCAGCGGTGATGGTTGAGGGTGACCTTGAGCTCTGCCGTGAGCCTGGGGTGTTCGCGGAATTCGGGGCCGCCGGTGTCGCTCATGGCCGGATCTCCTACGGCTGGATGAAGAAGCTGCCGGCGATGATCCCGTCGAAGCCGGGCACGTCGGTGACCTCGGGGTTGGAGGAGCCGGCCTCGACGACCTGCAGGCCGCCCTCCTCCAGGGAGACGTAGAGCAGGCCCGTGGGATCGTAGTAGAGCGCGATGGGGCGCCGGGTCTCGGTGCCCACCAGGAGCGACCGGTACGGGGTGGCGGTCGTGCCGGCCACCGAGAACAACTCGAGGGTCCTCGAGTTCACGCACAGCACCGCCAGGCGCTGGTCACCGGCCACGAACTGCAGGCTGCGGGGTCCCTGGCACCCGCTGATATCGGTGGGCACCACGTTGCGGGAGTCGAACTCGACCAGGAACAGCCTGTTCAGGTCGGGGTTGACCGCGGCGATGTAGGCGCCGGAGCGGGAGATGGCGACGTCGCTGACGTTCGCGTGCTCGGTGGTGAGGGTGATCTGCACCTTGGTGGAGTTGTTCGTGGGGAACGGTACCGAGTTGAAGACCACGAGCACTGCCTCGGTGGCGGCGCCCACGGCGCCGGCGGCCACGATGCGGGCCCCCGCTCCCTCGCTGAGCGGTTCGCTGATGTCCAGGGCGTTGAACGAGGCGGCCTGGGAGATCCAGGAGCCGAAGGTGACCTCGGTGCCCGAGCCCGCCGCGCTCACCAGCAGCGTGCCCACGCCGCGGTCGGTTGCGACGATGAGCCCGCGGGACAGCGCCAGGATGTCGGCGGGGCGCGCGTTCACGCCGGGGGTGTCCGAGGCGATGGAGAGCGCGGGGGCGACCACGCCGAACTTCGAGGTGTCGGCGTTGTCCACCGAGAGCCAGTCAATGCGGCCGTCGGCGGGGGAGAACACGACGAACTGGCTCTGATCGTTGAGCAGGCGGAGCTGGTAGGAGCCGACGCCCATGGTACCCCGGCGCAGGACCTTGGACGGGTTGTCCAGGCTGTGCATGGTGACGTTGCCCGCCCCGTCCCCGGTCACGAAGCCGCGGTACAGGGTGGCCTCGATTTTGTATGGTCCGCTGGTGGAGCCGATCTCGAAGGTGGCCTTGCCGGCGGCCACGTGGGGCGGCACCCGGAAGGAGAACTCCTTGGGGCTGATGAAGGTGTACTCCATGTTGGACGTCGAGGGCGTGAAGATGCCCCCCTCGGAGTCGAGGATCTTGAACTGGTTCTCGACGAAGTTGGAGCCCTGTTCGACCGAGATGGTCACCGGCTGCCCGACCACGAAGCTCTTGGGGCCGGACACCTGGGGGGACGAGTCGCAGGCGACATGGAAGCACGCAAAGCACATGACAATCAGAAGAGAGGAGATGTTTTTCATGACTTGCCCTGTTCCGCCTGACCGGCCAGGCCCTCCAGCCCCTGGGCGTCCAGCCCGAGGGAGGCGGCCAGTTGCCGCAACTGGGGGTCGGAGGCGACGTGGGAGACGAGGAAACGACGCAGGCCGTCGGGATCGGCCGCGGCGGACTGCGAGACGATGGAGTCGATGACCAGGTTCATGGCCTGGAGAGGGGTGAGCTGCCCGCTGTCGACCAGGGCCGCGAGCTCCCGGGCGCCCTCGGACACCGGCGCCTCGACGCGGCCGGCCGGCGCCCTGTGTCCCATCGGCCCCGAGTCCTGGACCAGGGGGTCGGCCAGCACCGTGCCTGAAGACACGGGAGGAGGCGCAAGGGGGGTTTCGGGAATCTTCATGCATCACCTCATGTTCGGCCAGGGACCGTCGGCTCTGGCATTATGGAGAACTTCCCCCCCGATTTCAAGGAGGGACTGAAGCAAATCATCCGTCGGGCGCTGCCGTCACGCGTGTTTTTCGCTCATGCCTCTTGTCACGGCCCGGCCTTTCGGGTACCCTTCGGGACCAGGAGGAACCTCACATGCAACGCCATTTCTGGAGTGCACTCTTTCTATTATCGTTCGTCTTCGGTTCCGGTTGCACCGTCGGCAGCACTTACGACGAAAACAACGGAAACAACGTCAATAACACGAACAACGTCAACAACGCGAACAACGCGAACAACACGAACAACAACACCAACGATCCCTCCGACGTGCTCAAGGGCAACTGGCGGGTCACGGAGGTGGACACGGTCATCGACACGACCGACGGCACCCAGTTGATGACCCTGACGAACACCCCCCAGCCGGTGACCCTGGCCGGCGGCGCCCAGGTGACCCTGGCCGTCGTGGGGAACTTCCAGTTCAACAAGTTGTCCGCGGCCGGTGCCGACCTGACGCCCATCCTGTTCATGCCCGTGAACAACCTCCTGAACCGCGTCCCCGAGGCGCCTGCGTCCGTCTCCGTGACCGTGGCCGAGGGCACCTCCGCCGGCGAGGTCGTGATGACCATGCCTGACGGCGTCGAGACCCTGACCTTCCGCGCCACCCGGACCCTGGACGCCCTCGAGATCGTCTTCGAGTCCACCACCTCGGCCGATCCGTATGCCGGCCCCACGCGCTACGCCCTGGCTCGCGTCGGCGAGACCCCCTCGGTGTTCGCGACCGCTGGCACCATGGACAACGTCAACCTCCAAGACACCAACGGTTCTCCGGCCACCTTGTCCTCCGATGCCTGGACCATGCTGGCCGACGGCTATTACTACCCAGAGGGCCGCTCCTGGAGCGCCTCCGCCCTGGGCATTTTCTCGTGGCACACGCTCTGGACCTACGCCATCGACGACCAGGGCGCCACCATCGAGGGCACCATCGACGTCACCCGCCCCGGGTATGTCTGGGACGACGGGCTGGGCGCGCTCCGCTTCTATTTCTACGCCTTCGACGGCACCGGGACCGATCGCGCAGTCACCCTGCACACCACGATCACCTCCCTGCTGAACATCCACTCCTTCACTGTCACCGCGTGCGTGGATAGCGCCAGCGCCAACGTCGACCTGTCCTGCTCGGGTCGCGAGTTCCCCACCGCCTTCGACATCGTGACCGAATGATCCCCGTCCTGGACACCTTCAACTTTCGCGGCCTGACCTACGAGTCCCTCAGCGTGCCGGCCTTCGACGGAACCCCGCTCCACGTCGAGCGCGCCGGGCGCCCCGACGGCCCCGTGATCCTGCTCGCCAACGGCATCGGCGTGCGCTGGTACGGCTTCTCGCCGGTCTTCGAGCGCCTGGCGCCGGACGCCTGCGTGCTCTCGTGGGACTACCGCGGCATGGGCGGTTCGACCCCGCTGGCGGGCGACGCCCTCGGGATCCCCGACCAGGCTGCCGACGCACTGGCCGTCCTCGACGCCCTGGCCCCCGGAAAGCAGGTGGCCGCCCTGGGCTGGTCCATGGGGGTTCCCGTGCTCGTCGAGGCGCACCGACGGGATCCCGAGCGGTTCTCGCGCCTGGCGCTGGTGTTCGGCGCTCCCGGCCTGCCCTTCGTGCACGCCTTCTCCCCGGCCATCGACCGCGTGATCCGCGGCGTGCTGGGCACGGCGGTGTCCTCGCCGCTGGCCCCGCTGGTGCTGCAGGCCGCGCTCTCCCGCGTCGAGCCGATCGTGCGCGAGTTCCTCTACCGGATCCGCTTCGCCGGCCGGCGCACCGACCCGGAGTTGTTCCAGCGGTGCGTCGAGGGGGTGCTCGCCAACCGCCTCGAGGTCTACGGCCGCACCCTCCTCGGGCTCTGCCTCCACGACGGCTGGGATCATCTCCCCGAGATGCGCCTGCCCGCCTGGGTGGCCGGCGGCACCGCCGACTGGGTCACCCCGCACCCGGCCATGGAGCGCACCGCCGCGCTGCTCCCCGACGCGACCTACCACGAGATCCCCGGGGCCTCCCATTTCGGGCTTCTGGAAAATCATCCCGGCCTGCTCGACAACATCGCCGGTTTTCTGCTACAGTAAGCTCCGTCAACCACCGTGTGAAAGGAGCTCCGCCATGCATCAGGAAACCTGTGAAATCACCACCACCTTGCGCCAGCAGATCATCGACGTCATGCCCCAGATCCAGCGCTTCCTCGCCGGCTGCGGCCCCACCCACTCGGGCATCCTGCTCGTGTTTTCGCCGCACACCACCGCCGGGGTCATGATCAACGAGAAGACCGATCCCCACGTGCGCACCGACATCCTGGAGCACATGCGGCGCCTGGTGCCAAAGGACGCCGGCTTCACCCACGCCGAGGGCAACAGCGACGCCCACATCAAGACGATGCTCACCGGCGTCTCGGTGCAGATCCCGGTCGTGTCCGGCAAGCCCCTGCTGGGCACCTGGCAGACCGTCTACTTCATCGACTACGACGGCCCCCGGAAGCGCGAGCTCCTGCTGACCTTCCTGCGCAAGGGAGAATAGGTGCGCCCGCCGGAGCCCAGGGACGCCCGCAAAAGGGCGTCCCGTTTGAGGCCGGCGACCCGCAGACGGGTCGCAAAGTGGCCGGATCGATCCGCCGGGGACGCCGTCCATGAGGTAATCGGATTTCGACTTCGACTTCGATTTCGACTTCGATTTCGATTTCGATTTCGATTGGACGTAACGTCAGCGTGTCAGCGTTTCATCTGCGTGAGCTCGGCAGGATCCCCGCGGTGTTTCCCGGGACCGACGGGGGGCCGGGCGACCCGCGGCATGGATCCGGCCGGGCGAAGATCCGGAATTTCCTGCGTGATTTCAAGCGATTGACCACATCTTTCAGCGTCTCTTCACGGAGTCATGGCCTAAATCATA
>CALKWH010000413.1 GCA_938004375.1 uncultured Pseudomonadota bacterium | reverse complement strand
CGGCGACAACCGGGATCTACACTCTTTCCCTACACGACGCTCTTCCGATCTGAGGCGCCCACGCGCTCGGGCATCTCGTTCCTGGTGCTGGGCCGCCTGCCCGAGATGCCGCTGGACGAGAAGGATCCCGCCGTGGCCCCGCTGGTCGCGCTCTCGGATGAGGCCTACGCCACGACCCTGTACCAGAAGTTCACCATGAACTGGGGCAAGCTCGGCCAGGAGGAAGGCCCGCCGGCGCGCGAGGTGTTCATGCTGCGCGTGAACCTGTTCGAGCGCCTCGTCCGCAACCGCACCCAGGTCGAGCGCGTGTACTTCGATCTGGAGCTGCAGGACGGCAGCCTGGTGCTGATCCCGCTGCCGGTGGCCGAATAAGTCGTTTCCCCATCATGACCCCCCGCAAATCCCAGGTGCTCACCGGGCTCGACGTGCTCGAGCGGGACGGGTTCGCCCCGCTCCGGGGGCGGCGCATCGCGTTGCTCGCCCACGCGGCCTCGGTGAACCGCGGCTGCCGCAACATCCTTGACCTGCTCCTCGAGGCGAAGCTCCACGTCGTGCGCGTGTTCGGCCCCGAGCACGGCTACTGGGCGGTGGCCCAGGACATGGAGCCGGTGGCCGCACATCCGGCGTACACCGGCGTCGAGTTCGTCAGCCTGTACGGCACCACCGAGGAGAGCCTGACGCCGCGGCCGGAGCACTTCGCCGACGTGGATCTGCTGCTGTGCGACCTGATGGACGTGGGCTCGCGCTACTATACGTTCGTCAACAGCGTGGTGTTCGCCGTCGAGGCCGCCGTGCGCGCCGGGGTCGAATCCCTGGTGCTGGACCGCCCCAATCCGCTGGGCGGCACGCACGTCGAGGGTCCGCTGGTGGAGCCGGGGTACGAGAGCTTCGTGGGCCTGGTGCCGGTGCCGGTGCGCCACGGCCTCACGCTGGCCGAGCTCGCCTGTCTCGCGTTCGTCCACCGCGGCGGCAACCCCGTGAACCTGCCCGGAATCGTCCCCTGCGAGGGCTGGAAGCGCGCGATGTGGTGGGACCAGACGGGCCTGCCGTGGGTGTTGCCGTCGCCCAACATGCCCACCCTGGACACGGCGACCGTCTATCCCGGGGGGTGCCTGCTCGAAGGCACCACGCTCTCCGAGGGCCGCGGCACCACCCGTCCCTTCGAGCTCTTCGGCGCCCCCGGCCTCGACGGCGCCAAGCTCGCCGCCGCCGTGGGCCCGCAGCCCGGCTGCGTGCTGCGCCCGGCGTACTTCAAGCCCACCTTCCAGAAGCACGCCGGCCAGGTCTGCGGCGGCGTCCAGCTCCACGTCACCGACCGCGCGCGCTTTCGCTCGTGGCCGCTGATGGTTCACGTCCTTTCGGCCGTCCTCAATCTGTGGCCGGATCACTTCGGCTGGCGCACCGACGCCTACGAGTTCGTCCGGGACATCCCCGCCTTCGACCTGCTCGCGGGCTCGGACCGGCTCCGCGCAGGCCTCGAGCACGGTGTCGACCCCGACACCCTCGTGGCCGAGCTCTCGGTCCCCGCCGACGTCTGGCTGGAGACGAGCGCCCCGTTCCGCCTGTACGAGTAGCGCGCGGGTCAATGCGCCCAGCCTATCGGATGACCGCCCCCCAGGGCAGTCGAGCCCCGATCGCACGGACCACGGACCGCCGCGGGACCACGGACGGCACGGACCGGGACCACGGACGCGGTGGTCTCCTTGTCACTCCATGTTCCGGCGGCGGGTACTCCCAGACGACGCCGTGGGTGGTCGCGGGTTCACCCCGGCTACGGCGGGCTTGATTCGGCCTGCGTCCTGCCATAGATTCAAGCGATCTCCGAAGCCATCCCGTTCGGACCCGGTGGGGATCGCCGTGCCCGTCCGGATTCTTCCCCGCCGGGGAGAGGCAAGAAAGAACAGCCTGATGGAAACCGACGAAGATGCCGGAAAAACACCGTTGGAAAACAAGAGCATCAGGTTGGCGATCCGGCTGTTCCTGATATTCATCATGACCGCCCTGTCGGTCGTCTTCTTCGGGCTGCTGGTTCCCTTTTTCCTGCTGGCCATGAACATCCTGCCGGGATTGGGTGTGGGCGGGGTCATCTACTTTTTCCTGGGAGGGCTGTTCGGGCTCGTCTTCGGCGGGATCTTTTCCATCGGCAGTCTTTGGAAGAGCCCCCGCCTGGTCCCCCGTTCCTATTTGTTTGCATTGATTTCATTGATTATTTTTTCATGCTTGTATTTTCTTGCCTACTTTTCGATGTATGAAAGATTTTCACACGTGTAGAGCGCTTCTTCGGTAGCTTTCCTGGAGGAATCCCGATGCAGACAATGGCCTTGGTCATCATCGACATTCAAAATGACATTACCAAAAACTACAAGGAAATCATTGGGAATATCAACAAGGCCATTGATTGGGCGGTGCGTGACAAAGTACATGTCGTGTATATCAGACATGAAAATCTGTCTCCAGGCACCAGGACTTTCAAGCCGGATACCCCTGGGGCCGAATTGGTCCCGGACTTGAAAATGGTTTCCCAAAATATATTTACCAAATCCAAAGGCAACGCCTTGACTTGTCCGGAATTTGCAGACTTCATCAGTAAAAATGGAATTGGTGAATTCTACATCACCGGAGCGGATGCAATCGCCTGTGTCAAATCGACCTGTTACAACATGTGCAAAGAAAATTATCGCGTTCACGTCTTGTCGGATTGCATCACAAGTTATGATAAACGAAAAATTGACGAAATGCTGAAATATTATGAGAGCAAAGGTGCGAATATTATCGACTCGAATGACCTGACGTAGAAAAATCCATCAAAAAAATCCAAAAGCAAAGTATTCAATCCATGAAGCCGGTGGGCTTCTTTTCACGGGTCGTGGTCGGGCTTGACAACGGACTTCGCGACCTGATAGTTTATCCCATCGTTTCGAGGCTTGACTGCGTGGTAACGGCTTGTGTTTCAGGACATGTTCGTTCGAGGAGTTCGAACCGAAGGATTTCACCCAACAAGGAGATGAAAAGATGAAAACGAAGTTGAAGTGGTTGTTCGTGGTGGTGCTCACGGTGGGCGTCGGCCTGGGCCTCGCCGCCTGTAAGAAAGGCGCCGACAAGAAGGACAAGACCGGCGCCGACATGGGCCCCGACATGGGCGCCATGACCGCCGAGATGGGCGCCATGGACGCCGAGATGGGTGCCATGACCGCCGACGGCACCGGCATGGCGGCCGACATGGCCGCGCCCGCGCCCGCGGCGGGGCCGCTCTCGGTGGAGGCGTACACGAAGCTCGTCATGGATCTGGCGGCCTGCAAGCTCACCGAGAGCGGGGTCGACTGGCAGTGTCCGCAGCGCAAGGCCATGGAGGAGGCCCTCAAGGTCGAGGACGCCCAGAAACTGATCTATCCCAAGAAGCTGGAGCTGGGCTTGAAGTGGCTCACCCACGAGAACGCCGTGATCCGCTTCGAGGCGGTGAACCACATCGCCAGCGGCTGGTGGAACGGGCTGGACCAGACGGCGGTGGCGCCGCTGCTCAAGGCCGTCGCGACCGAGAAGGAGCTCCCCGTGCTCAAGTCCATGGTCGCCACCCTCGGGACGTCGGCCCGCAAGTACCCCGAGATCGCCGAGTGGCTGATCAAGAGCGCCTCCACCCACGAGAACGAGGCCGTGCGCGCCCACGCGGCGACCTACCTCGCCAGCGCCAACAAGGGCATCGCCGGCTTCCTCGATCGGCTCATCGAGATGCTCGAGAAGGACGCCTCCCTCGAGGTCCGGGCGGCCGTCTGCAAGTGCATGTACCAGCACTGGGACGAGAAGGTGGTCCCCCTGTACGACAAGTACACCAAGGACGCGAAGGAAGAGAAGCTGTACTCCGCCTGTTTCGCCGGTCTCGTGGACATGTGGAACGCGTACGTGTTCCTCGAGAAGCCGAGCCAGAAGGCCTATCAACTCTCCCTCAAGCGGCTGGGCGACAAGCCCCGCACCGAGGAGCGTCCGCCCTGGACCGAGATGGACGACTTCGGCCGGATCCCCAAGGAGGAGGTGGACAAGGACACGAAGCGGGTTCCTGCCTGGTACAAGGAGGAGCCGGTGGTCCGCGCCCTGCTCGATCTGGCCAAGGATCCGAACGCGAACTGGATGGCCCGGACCGGCGCGGCGAAGGCCATCGTGGAGCTCGGGCTGGCGTCGGAGAAGGAAGGCCGCAAGGGCGTGAAGGAGAAGAACAAGGCGGCGCTCGAAGGGCTGAGCAAGGCCCTGGAGGCCGCCAAGGACAAGGACTCGAACGGCCATCACGTGGTCGACACCATTAAGCGTGAGCTCCCCAAGTTGAATTGATCGCGGTGATCCCCCCGCAGATCCCCCTCCGATTCCGAGCCGTCAGGTGACGGTGTCAGGCAGGGCCTTCGTAGAATCTCTTCAAGTCCAAGTCCAAGTCCAAGTCGAAATCGAAATCGAAATCGAAATCGTAACCTGGCTCGGTGAACCGGGGAAAAGCGCGCGCGAGAGGATGTCAGGTCGAATCCTGGGGATTCTGTTTCCGCGGAGAGGGCTGGGCCGTGCTACCGGATCAAGAGCATGGCGAAGGCGAAGGAGAGGATGGCGTAAAACTCGGGGAAGACGGCCAAAAGCAGCGCGTTGCCCACGCCCATCTTGTCCTGGTTGATGCTCTTGATGCCCGCGGCGCAGACCACGCCCTGGTACCAGCCCGAGACCAGGCAGGCGATGCCGGTGATGGTGCCGGCGGCAAAGACCTTGAGGTACATCGCCTCGGGGGCCGTGGCCGTCAGTTTATTCATGCACAAAAAGCCCACGGCGAAGGAGTACAGGCCCTGGGTGCCGGGGAGCACGGAGACCACCAGGCCCAGGTTGCGGCGCTCGGGGCGCATGCCGGCGACGGCGGAGCCCGCGATGGCCAGCCCGATGGCGGAGCCCGAGAGGCCCAGGCCCAGAAGGCCCAGCCCCAGGAAGCCCAGGAACTGGCTCCAACTGAAGTTGGCGATGCCGATGGTGGTGCCGAGGTCGGCTGCCTGGGCCAGGACGGTGGAGGACAAGCTGATGATGGAGAGGCTCATGGTCTGAAAACTCCTTTTCCGGGCCGCTGTGGGGCGGCCCACGGGTTATTGTTTCTGCGCTCCGAACGGCGCGTAGGCCTTGCCGCCGCCGTCGAAGAACTTCCCGTAGTATTCCAGGAAGTTCAGGCGCGCGCTGTGGACCAGGCTGCCGATGATCGCCATCGCGAAGTTGAACGTGTGCCCGAACACCAAGAGGACGGGCGCGAAGATCCAGCCCAGGCTCGGGCGCGGGCCGAGCATGCCCATGGCCATCTGGTTGATGACCATGGCGATGATGCCCGAGCTCATGCCCAGGCCGAAGATGCGCGCGTAGCTCATGACGTCGCCGAACAGGCCAAAGACGTTGTACAGCGCCCACGCGCCGCCGCCCAGGCGCTTGGCCACCGAGGGGCTGGGGTTCGAGAAGAAGAACAGCAGCGCCACCGCGACTCCGCCCAGGCTGAAGGTGACGGTGTCGAGCCGGTTCATGCCGATGCCCAGATAGCCGGCCACGAGCAGGATCATCCAGCCGATGGTGCAAAGCATCGTCTGGAGCTCGCCGCGCTTGAGCGACAGTACCAGCTTGATCAGGAAGCCGACCATCAGTTGCGCCACGCCGAACTTGAGCGCGAGCCCGAAGAACTTTCCGGGGTCGGCCGCGAAGGGGGCCAGGGGGAAGAGGTCCTTCATGGGCGCCAGTGCCTTCAGGGTGGGCAGCTGGACGCCGAACACCGAGCCAAGGAGCAGGCCGATCACCAGGGTGGACAGGCCCAGGATCTGGAGCAGCCGGAAAAAGGGCAGGGCCGCCTGGTTGGCCTTGTTCTTCACGGCCAGGAAGGTGGCCAGCAGGAACAGCATCAGGCCGTAGGCGCCGTCGCCCATGCAGAACCCGAAGAAAACGCCCATGAAGGGGGCGACGAAGATCGTGGGATCGGGCTCCCGGTACGTGGGCAGGTTGAACATCTTGATGAGAGCCTCGAAGGGGGCGATCATCCAGTGGTTGTGGAACGCGATGGGGACGTCGTCCTCGGGGCCGGGCTCCTCGACGAGGACGGCGGTGGTGGTGCCGGCGAAGGCCGCCTCGATCTTTTCGATCTGAGCGGTCGGGGCGAAGCCGCCCACCGCGAACACAGGGCCGTCCTCGAGGAGGCCGCCGCGCACCCGGGCGCGCCCCAGGCGACCCTGGGCATCGGCCAGGTAGCGACGGAACACCGGGAGAAAGCCAGCGAGCTCGACGAGGTTCGCGCGGGCCTTTTCCAGGTCGACGTTGTGGTGGGTGATCGCCTTCTCGAGCTCGTGCACCGAGCGGGGCGGGAAGCTCACCTTCTCGTAGGGCACGTCCTCGGGGGGCTGGCCGCGGAAGAAGGCGACGATGCCGCGGTCCTTGGCACCGGGCAGGGGGATCACGCTGTGCCAGAACGCGTCCGCGAGTGGGGCGGTGCCGGTCTTGGCCAGCTCCTTGGAGGTGGCGTGGTACAGGCGCAGGAAGATCCCGCGCTCCTCGAGGGCGCGCACGTCCTTGAGCTCGAACTGCCCCCAGGGCTGCACCGTGCGCAGCTCCTTCTCGAGGGCGGCGAGCTCCTGCTCCCACTGGTTCTTCTTCTGGGTCACGTGGTCGTAATGGGTCAGGAGATCGTGGAGCTCCCCGTCCGCGTGCTGGTGGGGCTTCTCGGCGCAGCCGTCGTACACCTTCTGCAGGGTCTCGACGACGCGGGCGGCGCGGGCGGCCTCGGCGGTGAGCTCGGCGGGGGGTTCGGCGGCCTGCTCGGCCAGGTCGTGGACGTGCACCACGCCCAGGCGCTCGATCGCGACGACGGTCTCGTCCCGGCGCGGCAGCGGACCGACGAACGAGACCTTCTTCATCTTGACGAGACTCATGACTGGCCTCCTGCCGCCTTGACCACGATCTTGTTCTTCGCGATCTTGGCGCGGCACACCGCGGCGGTCTGCTGGTCGCCCAGGTAGACCTTGATCTTGCGGATGTTCTCGCGGGTCTGCGGGATCAGGACCTTCTCGTACAGGTTGATGCGCTGGGTGGTCTTCACGAGCTCCTGCGAGAGCAGCGCGTGCTTCTCGCGCAGCACCCGGATCTGCTCGCGGGCGGCGATGGCCTTCTCGAAGAAGACCATGGCGGCGTCGAGGATCCAGGGCGTGGCGGCCAGGCTGTACGCGCCGCGCTTGAACAGCACGCGATCGAAGACGGGCACGCGCACGCCGGCCACGTTGGCGGTGTGCACCGAGACCACGTCAACCTTGAGCAGGTCGCGCACCAGCGGCAGCACGGTGGACAGGCGGGCCTTCCACTCCCGGGCGTCGTCGAGGAGGGCCTCGGAGCGGGCCTGGGCCCGGTCGAGCTCCTTCTGGGCGGCGGCGACCTCGCTCTGGAGCTGCTGCTTGCGAAGCTCGAGGGTCGGCAGGAACTCAAGGTACAACTTCAGGGACTGGTTCTGATCCCGGAGGCTGTTCTTGTTGAGCTTGATCTTCTCCGCCATGGGTTACGCTCCCTTGGGCCAACGGGCGTCGACGACTTCCTTCTTCACGCCGATCTCGAAGCGGTCGAAGCACTCGGCCATGGTCTTCCAGCCCAGATCCAGCGCGTCGTTGAGCGGGATGTCCACGCGCAGATCCATGAAACGCTCCTCGAAGAGGTCCGCGTAGCGCAGGTACTTCTCGTCGGTCTCGGTCTTCTCGAAGCCCATGGAGATCTTCTTCTTGGACTCGAGCGCCTTGGCGTACAGACGGATCATGGCGTTCATGACCGCGCCGTGGTCGTCGCGGGTGACCTTGCCGATGACCAGCTGCTTCAGGCGGGAGAGGGAGCCGAACGGGTTGATCATGCCGTTGACCAGGTAGTACTGGCCCTCGGTGATGTAGCCCGTGTTGTCGGGCACCGGGTGGGTGACGTCGCCGCCGGGCATGGTCGTGACCGCGAGGACGGTGATGGAGCCGGCGCCCTCGAAGTCGACGGCCTTTTCGTAGCGGGACGCGAGGTCGGAGTAGAGCGAGCCCGGGTAGCCCAGGTTCGACGGGACCTGCTCCATGGCGACGCTGATCTCCTTGAGGGCGTCGGCGAAGGCGGTCATGTCGGTGAGCAGCACGAGCACGCGCTTGCCGGCGATGCCGAACTGCTCGGCCACCGCCAGGGCCATGTCGGGCACCAGGAGGCGCTCGACCACGGGGTCGGCGGCGGTGTGCACGAACATGACCGTGCGGTCCATGATGCCGCCCTCCTCGAACTTGCGTCGAAAGCCGATGTACTCGTCGAACTTAAGGCCGATGCCGCCGAGGATGACGATGTCGGCCTTGGCCTGCAGCGCGATGCGCGCGAGCAGCTCGTTGAAGGGCTCGCCCGGGGTCGAGAAGATCGGCAGCTTCTGGCTCTCGACGAGGGGGTTGAAGATGTCGATCATCGGGATGCGGGTCTCGATGAAGTTGCGGGGCACGACGCGCTTGACCGGGTTGACCGACGGGCCGCCGATGTCGGTCTCGGCGGCGTTGGCGATCTCGGGCTTGCCGTCGATGGGCTTCCCGGAGCCGGAGAAGATGCGGCCGAGCAGGTCCTCGGAGTAGGGCACGCGCATGGGGTGGCCCAGAAAGCGCACCGAGGCGCGGTTCGACATGCCCTTGGCGCCGGCGAAGACCTGCAGGGAGACCTTGGAGCCGTCGATGCGGATGACCTGCGCGAGCGAGGTGTCCCCGTTGTGGTTGGTGATCGCGGCGAGCTCGCGGTAGGTGACGCCCTCGGCCGAGAGCTCGATGATGTCGCCGATGATGTTGGTGATTTTCGTGTATTCCTTAAACAAGGCGACCACCTCCGGAGACGATGATTTCTTCGATCTTACTGACGAATTTGGCGTACTCGGGGGAGCTCTCGGCGGCATAGTTCTTCTGGTAGAAGTTGTCCTGGAGGGCGACGAAGAACTTGCGGGCCTCGGGCTTGGTCTCGAACGAGAACGGCGTCTTGAGCGCCTTGTACAGCAGCTTGAAGTCGGCGACCTGGCGCTCGATGGTGGCGGCGCAGTCGATGTCGTCGAAGGCGTTCTGCTGCAGGTAGGTGAAGTCGAGCATCTCGCTCTTGAGGTAGGCCACCAGGTCGTCGATGGAGATGCCCTCCTCGCCGACGACGGTCATCATCTTGCCGATCTCGGCGCCGCGGCGCAGGAGCTCCTCGGCCTCGTGGACCATCTTGGTCCACTCGCGGTCCAGGTTCTTGTTCAGCGAGTCGGCCATCTGGTCGATGTACAGCGAGTAGGAGTCCAGCGGGTCGATGGCCGGGAACTTGCGCTCGTCCGAGCGCTTGCGGGAGAGCCCGAGGAAGGCGCCCACGACCTTGAGGGTCGCCTGGGTGACCGGCTCCTCGAAGTTGCCGCCGGCCGGGGAGACCGTGCCGATCAGGGTGACCGCGCCGTGCTTGTCGTTGTGGAGCTGGACCAGGCCGGCGCGCTCGTAGAGGCCGGCGATGCGGCTCTCGAGGTAGGCGGGGAACGCCTCCTCGCCGGGGATCTCCTCGAGGCGCCCCGACATCTCGCGCATGGCCTGCGCCCACCGGGAGGTGGAGTCGGCCAGCACCAGGACGTCCAGGCCCATCTGCCGGTAGTACTCGCCCAGCGTGATGCCCGTGTACACCGACGCCTCGCGGGCGGCGACGGGCATGGAGGACGTGTTGCAGATGATGATCGTGCGGTCCATCAGCGAGCCGCCGGTCTTGGGATCCTTCATCTCGGGGAACTCGTGGATGAGCTCGACGACCTCGCCCGCGCGCTCGCCGCAGGCCACCACGATGACCAGGTCGACGCTGGAGAACTTGGAGATCAGGTGCTGGAGCACCGTCTTGCCCGCGCCGAAGGGGCCGGGGATGCACGAGGTGCCGCCGCGGCTGATGGGGAACAGGGTGTCGATGATGCGCTGGCGCGTGATGAGCAGCTCCTCGGGGTAGATGCGCTCCTTGTACGCCTTGATGGCCTTCTTGACGGGCCACTCCTGCGACATCGTGAGCGTCACGGTCTTCCCGTTGACGTCGAGCTCGGCCACCTTCTCGGTGATGGGGTAGGCGCCCTCAGGGAGGATCTTCTTCACCACCGCCGTGCCGTGCATGCCCAGGGGGGTCAGGACGCGGTGGGTGATGAACTTCTCGGGCACCTCGCCGATCCACTGGCCGGCGCGCACGCGGTCGCCCACGGCCACCAGGGGCTTCCAGTCCCACTTCTTCGAGCGGTCGATGGGCTCCTTGTACTGGCCGCGCTGGAGGAAGAACTGCTGCTTGTTCTCGAGCAGGGTCAGCGGGTTCTGCAGGCCGTCGTAGATCTGCCCCAGCAGGCCCGGTCCCAGCTCGACGGCGAGCATGTTCCCCGTGAACTCGACGGGCATGCCCACCGAGATGCCGGTGGTGTCCTCGAAGACCTGCAGGAAGCACTTCTTGCCGATGACCTTGATGACCTCGGCCTTGAGCTTCGAGTCCGGCAGTTTCACGAAGGCCACTTCGTTCTGCACTACACTACCCGTGTCGACCTCGACGGCCATCATGTTGCCGTTGATGCCTACCACATGTCCGGTTGTCAGAGAGGAATCGATCAAGCGAACACCTCCAGCATGGTTTCAGGGTCGGTTGCCTCGGTCACGCGCCAGGCGTCGAGCACCAGCGCGGCGGAGAGATAGGACAGGATGGCGTCGATGGAGAACGGGTCGATCCCCTCGAGCTCCTGGTACAGGGCCACCCGCTCGCGGTCGAGCAGGCGCTCCCGCGCTTCGGGGTCGGGGGCCTCGGCGGCCCGCAGCACCAGCGCCTGGTAGAGGCCGGCGCCCTCTCCGCCGTGCACCTGCGCCAGGTCGGGATCCACGCTCATCTGGTCGGCGCGGACGCGGGCGACGGCGTTGCGCAGCCCGGTCTCGAGCTCGACGAACTCGGAGAGGAAGCGGTTGCCGAGGCGCTCGGCGATGGCGTTGAGCTGCGCGAAGTAGGCGTTCCAGAGGCGGGAGACCTGCTGGGCGGGCTGCAGGCTCTCCTCGGAGCGCAGGAGCTCGTCGAGGAAGGCGGGCAGCCCCTGGCGGGTCTCGAGCTGCTCCAGGGTGACGGTGCCCCGCGGATCGAAGTGCGCCTTCTTCAGGAGCACGGCCTCGGCGTTCTGCGTGTCGATGAACCACAGCAGGGCGTGGACCAGCTCGGCGTCGGCGCCCTCGACCTCGTCGAGGATCTGGGCGACCACCTCGGGCAGGGGCACGGCCAGCGGCCCGAAGCCGTCGGGCAGCGGGGGCAGGGCGGTGACGAGTCGGTAGTAGTTCACGCGCGCACCCTCTTTTAGTTGGAGCCGAAGAACAGGCTCCGGAATTTCGGGGACACGAACTTCACGAACATCTCGCGAAGGCCCTCGTCGGTGAGGTCGAAGACGAAGCCCTCGCCCCCCGGACCGATCTTGAAGCCGAAGCGCAGGTTGTCGTCGAACTGGACGTTCACGGCGCCGCCGGCGGTCATGAGCTTCATCTTGGCGGCGAACGCGGCACCCAGCTGGTCCTTCAGGTTCTCGGGCAGGATCACGTCGAGGTCGGCGCCCTTGAGGTTGTTCGCAGCGAACCCCTTGATCATCTCGGCGATCACCTTCTCGAGGTGCGCCGGCTGGCCCAGCAGGGCGGCCAGGGACTCATCGACGGCCGGCACCACCATCGCCTTCTCGACGGAGGTCTTGAACGCGGCGAGCGCGATCTTGGCGGCGCGCTCCATCTCGACCTGGAGCTGGTCGCGCTGCTTCTTCGCCTCGGCCTCGGCCTGGTTCACGATGGCCTTGGCCTTGGCGCGGGCCTCGATCTCGATGGTCTCGGCGTCGGCCTCGGCCTTCTGCTTGATGCGGTCGCCCTCGACCTTCGCGGCCTCGATGCCCTCACGCTTCAGTTTTTCGATGACTTCGTTGAGAGATTCGGATGACATATCGCCTCCCTGGGAAAGTGCGCCGGCATAGTAACGTACGTGGCGCATTGATCAAGCGAAAAATGAAACGGGTGTGATTGTACGCGGAATTCCGGGCGCGGGAGAGGGGGGAGCGGAGCGGCGGCGGGGGTCAGAACAGGCGCAGGCCCAGGAAGACCTGGGCGGAGAGGCTGACCAGCTCCTCGCAGGCGCCGGCGGTCATCGTGAAGCCCACGCGCAGGGGGCCGAAGCGATGGACCCAGCCCAGCCGCGCGCCCAGGAGGGGCCAGTTGTCGGTGCGCGCGTTGTCGGGCGGCGGCTCCGACTCGATGCGATCGGCGAGCCCCAGCAGCAGGTCGGCGAACCAGGCGTCGCTCAATTCATGGCGATACCCCAAAAAGAATAGGGTACCCCAACGCTTGGACATCTCGACGTCGAGGCCGACCCCGATCAGGTGACGCTCCCAGGGGAGCCGGACGAAGAGGCGTGCCCGGACGGGGAACGAGACCCCGGGTGATTCGTCGAAGGGCAGGTGCAGGCCGGCGCCGGAGAGGACGGCGGCCTCGAGGACGAGCCGGCCGGCGTGGGGATCCGGGGGCCGATGCAGCGGCGTGTTCGAGATGGGGACCTCGGCCTGGGGGCGGCGGCACAGGGCGCGTCCCCCCGAGGTGAAGATCAGCTTCGAACCTTCAATGCGGGCGCCGTCGACCGGGGGGCCGAACCGGTACCGGTGGGTCAGCGTCGGCGGCGAGCTCCTCAGATCGTGGACCTCGAGGCCGCGCCCGCCGCGCAGGAAGACGAGCCAGGGTCCGTACTGGCGAGCGTGGAGGGTGCCAGCGGGCTTCGGGATCCGGTGGGCCGCGCGTGGGCCGCGGCGGTCGCCGGCCCGTGTGTCGCGCAGCACGAACACGGCTGTCTTGGTGGCGCGCAGCGTCCAGTCCGGGAGCGCGCCACCGGTGTCGGGATCCGCGACCGTCAGGGCCGCGCGCCGCCCTGGGCGGCAGGCGTCGTCGGGCACCCACTCGAACGGCAGGCAGTCGTCGCCGGCGCAGGTGGTGAACAGGAGCCAGGCGAGGGCGGACAGGGTCATCGGCCGCCTCCGCTTCCCCAACCAAAGCCGAACGAGAGGTTCACGCCCATGAAAAATGCCTGCCCCGCCTGCACCTCGGCGGCGAGCCCCACGAGCCCGCGCCCCCAGCGGATCATCCAGCCGCCCCGGAGCTTGAGCATGGGGACCCAGTCCTTGTCGGTCCCCTCGCAGTCGTCCACGGTGGCAGGCGTGCTCGTGCACCCCTCGGCGCGGGCGAGCACCGGCGCGACGTCGGCGAAGAAGTGACGCCCCAGGTAGCGATACCCGAAGGCGGAGAAGGACGTCATCCAGCCGTGTTCGGATCCGGAGGCGGCGGTCCCCTCGAGCATCAGGCCGAGGTAGTGACCCGGCCCGAACTGGCGGAGCAGGCGGAGCTGGAGCCCCGCGCCGATGAACCCGCTGTGCAGGTAGCCGCCGACCCCCAGGCCGAGGCCGAGCTCGACGATCCCGTGGGGACGGATTCGGGCCATGGCTTCCGAGCGCGCCTGCAGGTCCGATTGGTGAACGCTGTCCGCGCACAGGGGTCGGCCGCCCAGGGTCGGATAGAGCCGGCCGTCCTCCACGCGGTAGCCGTCCACGGGGAGGTCCGCGGCCAGGCGGGCGGCGATCCGGGGCGCGGCGAGGTCGGCGAGGTCCACGAGGGTCAGCCCCAGCTCCGGGCCCAGGATCACGACGGTTGAGCCGTGGACGGTCGCGCGCCTCGGCGTGAAGCCCAGGCGCACGGAGCCCACGCGCCGGCCCAGGCTGAAGAGCTCGAGCCACCCGCCGTCGACGCTGACGCGCACCGGCCGGTGCCCGGGGAAGGCGCCGGGCGAGAAGGGCACGCCGTACGGTTCGCAGGCGGCGGGCTCCATGGCCGCCACCGGGCGCGGCAGGAGCAGGAACAGCAGGGGGATGACGAAGAGCACGGGTCGCATGGTGGCCAACTTTGGATAAAATACGTCAATGAAGAATGAAACTCAAGCTGGGTGTGATTCGAAATCGAAGAGGGTATCAGCGGAGCCGAAGGCCCACGTCAAGGGACCCGCCGAAGACGAACCCGCCGTTGTCCGGATCATCGTCGATGGAGCACAGGCGCGTCGCTTAGACAGTACCGACGGGATGGAGGTCGTATGTGCGT
>CALKWH010000412.1 GCA_938004375.1 uncultured Pseudomonadota bacterium | reverse complement strand
GGCGACACCCGAGATCTACACTCTTTCCCTACACGACGCTCTTCCGATCTGCTGGTGCACGGATTTCAATTTCGATTTCGATTTCGATTTCGGGACTTCCACTCCGCCACGAATCGACAGAAAACCGTCAGAAGCGGTATTGAATCCCGAGCTCGTAGATTCCAGTGGTGGAGCGGTCCACGGTCTCGTCGTTGGGGCCGGTCATCCCCAGAAAAAAGTGAAAACGTATGGCGAGGCGCAAAGAAAAATGGGCGGTGAAGCGATAGTCCATGGCAAAGTATAGAGAACCAATCCCAGAGTGGGCGTTGGCCTTGACCTTCTCGGGGTTCTCGAGCCGGGCGAACACGTAGCCCAGGCCTCCGCCCACCGTTACGTGGATGAGCCCTCCGTATTGCATGTACATCCACTCAGCGCCCGGCAGCAGGAAGTAGCCCTGGCCGGTCAGGGCCGTCCCCGACGCCGAGGTCAGGCCGAAGCCCAGGCCGCCGAAGTTCGCGCCCCAGGACACGCGGGCGGTCTGGCGCCAGAAATACCCGCCGGACGTTGTCGCCGCGGCCGAGGCGCTGGAGGCCAGCCCCAGGTTGAACTCGACGCGGTGGCGCAGGGCGGGGAAGTCTTCGTTGAGGCCCGGGCGGATCTGGACCGGCGTCCGGGGCGGCCGGGGACCCGGGCCGACCGTGGGCCCCGCAGGTCGCGGGGGGGCGTCGTGGAAACCGCCATCGTCGCCCGAGCCCAGGGGCCGCGACTCCCCGCGGGCGATGCGTCGCTCGAGCTCGGCCACCTTGGCCTTCATGCCCGGGCGCAGGGCTTCGGTCTCCGGGCTGTCGTCGGCCAGGGCCAACTCGTACTGCTCCCGGGCGGTGACCAGATCCCCCGCCAGTTCGTAGCTCTCGGCCAGCCGGTGCCGCGTGTTCATGGAATACGGGACGAGGCGCAGCACGCACTCGAACGCGGCCACGGCTTCCTCGTAGCGCTTCGCCTTGAACATCGTGTTCCCCAGGCTGAAGTAGCGGCGTCCCTCGGCCTTGTTCCACTCCTGGTCCCCCCGGGGCTCCGGGCAGGTGAGCCCGGCAGCGCCCGCGACGGTTGGGGTTAGACATAAAATAACGGCCACCCAGGTGGCCATAGCCGCGCACCGCATGCACACCTCCGACGGCCGATCTTCCACGCTTCGACCGCGTTTCGAGTGTACGTGGATGACCGGTGTTGTCAAGCCCGGGCAAGGTGAGGGCCAGGAACGGGGTAATGGAAAAAATCACTGGATTGACAGGGCGTCACCTCAATGATAAACCCGGGTCAACTCGGTGACGAAACAAAGGAGCGTGGCTCCGTTTCGCTGCCATAACCGTGAATCGAAGAGGAGTATGAAAGTCATGACAACCCGTGGAAAACTGCTGACTGTTTTAACGATGGGCCTGTTCCTGGTTCCGGCCGCCGGCTGTGGGGAAGGCAAGCCCAGTTGCGAGCTGCTCTACAAGCGGCTGGACAAGTGCGACAAGATCGAGATCAAGAAGAGCGCCTTCATCAAAATGTGCAACGCGATGAAGGACGAGGCCAAGGACGAGATCGCCTGCTCGGCCAAGTCCGACTGCGGTGAGTTCAAGAAGTGCGTCGACACGGCCAAGAAGGCCAAGTCGGCCGCCCGCGCCCAGAAGAAACTGGACGAGGATCTGGCCAAGAACAAAATCAAAGAGGCCATGATGACCTGCGACATCTACAAGGAAGACCTCTCGGACGAGTCGAAGAAAAAGTGCGCCGACCTGGGCCCGAAACTGTACGACGAGCTCATGAAAAAGGCTCAGGACCTAGTGAAGACGGCCGAGAAGGCCGACTTCAGCCTGTGCTATGACCTGAAGGACGTCGGCAAGAAGATCAGCCCGGAAAAAGAGAAGGCCGCCGAGCTCGTCTGCCAGGAAATCGACCTGCAGGTCGACACCGCCGCCGCGCTCAAGGACATCGACAAGGCCATCAAAGAGGGCAAGGACACCCTGTCGTTCCGCTGCATGGCCAGCACCATCGCCGACTACGACAAACTGGGCACCGAGTTCGCCAAGACGAAGAAGAAGGAACTGATCCAGGCCTGCTTCGTGAAGCACGGCAAGATCATTCTCGAGAAGCACGTGCCCGACATGAAGGACTTCTGCAAGTTCCAGGTCAAGGACATCTACGAGTTCGTGACCAAGAACGAACTGAAAGACCCCGCCATCGACGCGCTGATCGCCCAGGCCGCTCCCCTCTGCTCCAAGTAATTCCGACAAATCGAAATCGAAATCGAAATCGAAATCGAACAGAGCCCCTCCCGGAAAATCGGTCCCCGCTTTGTCGTTTCGAATCATTTCCCCATGCACAGGGCGTCGACGCCCAGCGTGTAGGCCTGGGCGTGGGTGAAGATCGGCACCTCGCCGATGACCAGGAAGCCGCAGAAGGAGCCCGCCTCGCTCATGACGCCGCGGTGGCGACCGAAGTTGGGCTGCTCCGGGTCCCCCACGAACGCCTGGTAGCCATACTCGTCGGCGGGCTCCAGGTCGCCGGGATCGGTCTGGGCGAGCACCCGGGTCCATTGATTCGCAGCCGGCTCGAAGTACCAGGTGTCATTGTAATAGACGTTTAATGCCTCATTGTAATGGTCGTTCAAGACGGCTCCACCGAAAAGGTAAATCCCGCCGTCGCCCGGGTAGGCGAAGTTGTTCGTCCAAGCGCAGGAAAGCGCTTGTCTGGCGCCGATTTCTTCGGGCATCGTGCCCGGCGTGACGCTGCCGTCGATCGGATCGATGACGTAGTAGGCGTCGGTGGGGGCCGAGGTCTGGCCGCCGTCGAAAGTGACGCGTCCGCCGAAGCTAGAGAGCAGCCCATTGTCGGTGTCGACCACCAGGCAGTTGTCGTAGGTCTGCGGGACCTCCAGCGCGGTGGCCGTCCACACGCCGGTGACCAGGTCCAACGTGTACAGCGTGCTCGAGAACCCGGCCGGGGCGAGGTGGCCGAAGACGTACAACTTGCGCGCGACCGAATCGAAAACATGGGTGTACGAAATGGAACTGTCGCCGGGGCGGTCCCCCGAGGTCGCCACGAGCGTGGTCTCGTAGGTGGAGGCGTCGATGCGCAGCAGGGACTCCGCCCGGGGGCCGGTCACCAGCCAGTAGCCGCGGGTGTCGACGAACTCGAAGCCGAGGAACTGGCACCAATCCTCGCCGCCGCAGAAGTTCATGTCCGCCGGGGGCAGCACGCCGGTGAGGGTCTTCTTCGTGTGCTCGCCGGTGTGCAGGTTCACGTGCCACAGATAGGCGACGCCGGGATCGTCGAGGTCGCGGCCGTAGGAGGTGATCGCCTGGCTCCCGCCCATGGTCGCATAGGCGACGCCGTCCACGGGCAGGTTCAGGGACGTGCCGTTGACCACCGGATCCACGATGGTGACCTCCCGGTGCCGCCATTGCACGAAGTGGGCGGTGACACAGGTGGCCACGCCCTCCACGTCCTCGCAGGTGGCGAAGAGCGGGCATCCGGGGTCGCACAGCACCTGGCAAATGTGTTGATCCACGATGCAGGTCTGGGCGGGCGAAGGACAGTCGGCCGTCTCGCTGCAGGCACCCTCCATCACCTCACAGGCGCCGTCCACGCATTCCTCCCAGCCTTCGCACGCCGGATCGCATTGCACGACGTTGTTCAGATTGTTCGTGTTATCGTTGTTGGCGGTCTTCTTCCCGTCGTCGTCGCAGGCGGTGAGCGCGAACGCGACCCAGCAGCAAATGAAAACGGTGAAAAATTTGTACATGTCGACTCCTCCCATTAGTCTTCGGTTGTCAAAACGAACCCGGCGCCAAACCAGGCCCCGGCTCATCCTTCGTAGCATAACAAGTGAAATCGTCAAGCGGATTTTTTTCCCTCCCGCAGGGGACACGGCGCTTGCGTCCGCACCCTGGTTGGATTAGTTTCCAACCATTGAAAGAAAGGAGTCGCCATGGATCGCTCTGAACTGAAATACCATCTCTGGGTCATGACCCTCGCCGGCCTTTTTCTGCTCTCCAACCCCATACTTTGGTTCAAGGTCCTGCCTGAGTCCGGCTATCAAATAACCTATATTGTCGCCTTCTCGATGACCTTGGCGCTCGTCCTCGGGCTCGTCGTGACGGTGGCCGTCAACCAGATCGCCGGCCGGCTCGTACGCGGCAGCCTCACCATCCAGATCGCCCTGCTGATACTGACCGTTTACGGCATTCCGCTGGGAATCTGGGGCTATCGGTTGCTCTCCCGGCGTGCCTCGCAGGAGCCGGCCCCGGAAAAGTCCTAGCCGTTTGGTCGATGCCGCTCGAATTCCTGGTCGCGGGCCGGGCTATTTGCACTTGGAGAAGATCGGAAGAGCGTCGTGTAGGGAAAGAGTGTAGATCTCGGTGGT
>CALKWH010000411.1 GCA_938004375.1 uncultured Pseudomonadota bacterium | reverse complement strand
ACGAGCAGGACATCGACCCCGAGACCCTCATCGCCGACCTTCAGCCCGCCTGAACCCCCCAAACCGCCGGACCTGCTCCAGCACCTTCTTTCCACCGCCGGTCCCCTCCCCCTATGGACTGCGGTCACCTGGGACCGCATCGTCTTCCCGGCCGGGGCGCAGCCCCCGCCGGGCTCTCCCCACCTCTCCTACCTCCGCCGCCGGCGCGCGACCACCAGCCCCAACCCGATCAGCACCAGCGCCAGGTACCTCCCATTCCATCTCTCACTATGGACTGCGGTGGCTTGCCACCGCTTCTTCCCACCCCCGCCGCCGCCGCCCCGCACCCCCGGCGCGGCCGTGCACCCGAACAGCCCTCCGTCCCCGTCCAGCTCCCGGTGCAGTGTCCCGTCCACGGTCACGCGCACGATCGCCGGCTCGGACGTGAGCTCGCCGTCGCTCACCGTGAACGAGAACGCGTCCTCGCCCACGAAGTGCTTCGCCGGCCGGTAGCGCACCAGGGGCGGCACCCCCGTGAGCGTGCCGTGGGACGGCCGCGCGCGCACCTCGAAGGTCAGTGCGTCGCCGTCCACGTCCTCGCCCGCGAGCAGCACCGGCAGCGCCTCTTCCAGGCCGGTCGTCACGTCCTGCGCCAGCGCCACCGGCGCGTCGTTCACCGGCGTCACCACCAGGCGCACCACCGCCAGATCCGACTCGCGCACGCCGTCGCCCACCCGGAACGTGAAGAAGTCCTCCCCGTGCCAGTCGGCGTCGGGGTTGTACTGCAGGTCGGGCGCCGTGCCCTTGAACAGGCCGTGGGCGGGGGCGTCCACGATGGTGAACACCGCCTGGGCCCCCGCGGCCACATCCCCGACCAGCCGCACGTCCACGGGCGTGTCCTCGGGCGTCTCCACCGCGTCCCCGTGGGCCACCGGACGCTCGGCCTGCGCCAGCACCAGCACGCGCACGGGCTGCTCGACGGTGTCGTAGCCGTCGCTCACGCGGCAGGTGAACGCATCCTCGCCCACGAAGCCGGGCGCGGGCGTGTACGTCAGCGCGGGCGCCGTGCCCGACAGCACCCCCGCGACCGGCGGCGTCACGACCGCGTAGGTCAGCGCGTCGCCGTCGGCGTCGAAGGCCGCCAGGTCGGCCGGCGCGGGCGTGTCCTCGAGGGTCACGATGGACTGCACCGACGCCACCGGCGCGCGGTTGTACGCCACCTGGCGCACCCGCACCCGCGAGGCCCCGTACGGATGCTCCACCACCGGCCGCGAGTACACCACGGTCACCTGCCGCGGGCCGTCGGCCACCACCTGCGGCGCCCGCTCGGGCGAGGCCCCCTGCGTGATCACCGCCGCCTGCGCGTCCACGACCGCCCCGGTCGCGTCCACCCGCTGCGCGCGCACGTCCGACCCCGTGTCCGTCGCCTCCTCCCACACCACCACGAACCGCTCGCCGTCGAACGCCGCCGACGGCCCGAACTGGTTGCGCTCGGCCGCCCCCAGCACCACCGCCGGGCTCACGCCGCCCTCGTCGTTCACCACCACGCCGACCACGTTGTACACGCGGTCGCGGTTGTCCTCCCAGGCCACCAGGAACCCCGAGCCGTCCCACGCCACCGTGGGCCTAAGTTGCACGCTCTGCGAGGGCGACAGCACCTGCGGTCCCCACAGGATCGCGCCGTCGTCGGCCACGAACGCGCCCTCGACCTGCTGCGTGAGCCCGTCGAACCCGTGCCACGCAACGAACACCCCGCCGTCGCCGCGGGCCACCGCGGGCGCGAACCCCGGCCGCGCCGCGTCCGACACCGCCACCGGCGCGCCCACGCTGCCGTCACCGGCGACGTTCACCAGCTTCACCGCGCTCTCGCCGCCGGCGTCATCGGTGTACGCCACCCACGCGCCCCCGACGCCGTCACCGGCGTCCCCGTCGGCGGCCACCGCAGGCGCCCCCTGGTCCCCGACGCCGCCGGCCGCCCCAAAGCCGCCCACCGCGTCCACCAGGGCCCCCTCGGGCGTCACCCGCGCCAGGTACACGTCCGCGTCCCCGTCGCGCAGATCCTCCCACGTCACCCAGTACGCCCCCCCCGACCACGCCACGCCCCCGGGCGCCTGCGTCCCGGGCACCACCGCCACCGCCACCGCCGTCGCGTCCAGCGACTGCCCGTCCTCGTCCAGCCGCCCCGCGTACAGGTCCAGATCGACGCCGCGCTCGTCCTGCCACAGCACCAGCTTCTGCGGGCTGCCGTCGGCCGCCTCCCCCACCGCCACCTTGGGCCGGTACTGCGCGTTCCCGGCGACGTTGAGGTAGAAGGGCTCACCGATGGGCGTCCCGTCCGAGGTAACCAGCATCGCCATCGCGTCGTTGAGGTTGCGGCGCGAGTCCTGCCACACCACCAGCGCGGTGTCGTTGCCGCCGGCGATCTTGGGCTGCATCTGGTTCCCCGGCGCCTCCAGCAACCGCACGCCCCCCGGATGCACCACGGTCCCGTCGGGCAGCACCGCGTTGAGATAGAGCTCATGGTCCGCACCGTTGCGGTAGTCGTTGTAGACAACGAGGTAGTTGCCATCGACGAAGGTAACTCCGGGCTCTTGAACAACCTGGTTCACCGGTTTGAAAGGCGCTCCAAGGTGGAGGTGGGACGATTCCAATAAATTGCCATCAGAATCAATTCGCACGCCTCGTATCTGGTTGCCAAAATTGTACTGGTAGTAATAGTAGACACCCAGGCTGTTCACTCCATCGCTTGCGACCCCGGTAAAAGCTTCGTAAGGAAGCGACCATGACATCTGGAAACCGCCGGGGTCCAAAACAGTCGCATTTGGTCCGACCCTCGCAGCGGATACATGCGTCCCGACTCTGTGATCGTTGTAGGTGATGAGAAAGTGGGTACCAGCCCAAGTAATGTATGGCCAATAATTCTGGCCCGCCGATACCAAATTTCCCACCGGATCCAGGGGCACGCCCTGTGCTGAAACCCGCATCACGTACAATCCCAAATCAGTGGGATGGACATATCGCCAAGCGACCATGTAATCGACCCCATTCGAAGATAATGTTGGTCCGTATTTCGGATACCCTTGGGTCTGAATACCGATACCATCCGGGTCCATGACTTCACCGCCACGACTCACTCGTGCACCATAAACATCTGAACCCTGATTGCGGGCGTCCAGCCAAACAACCAGAAAATCTTGTCCATTGAAACTGACCACCGGAGAGGTGCTTGAAGTCGCACGCACGCTGACTGGAAAGCCGATCGGGTCAAGTACTGTCCCGTCTTCTCTGAACCTCATTCCATAGACGCTGCTGACTCCTGTCCGAGCATCCTGCCAAACAGAAAGATAATTTTCTCCATCAAAAGCCACACGAGCCGCGCTACCGCCCGTCTTTGTCGGCACCCACACGACCTCGTCCAGCCCCGCCTCATCCCTGACCGCCGGCCACGGCACCTGCGACTTCCACTGCGCTGCGCCCGCATGGTCCGTCGCCGCTGGCACAACCTGGTCCTTCACCTCGCCACAGCCCAAAATTCCCACCATCGCCAGCATCCAACTAATCCAGGCGTACCGCATGACGCACCTCCATAGCACAGTGTCGTTAAAATAGGACTCATCTGTCCGAAATCAACCCCCACCCCACATTTTTCTCCCATATGGAGTGCGAGCCGACCGGATGCCGGTCGGGCGCTCTGCTTTAGCATCTTCCCCCCCCCGGCCGGGCTACCGGAGACCGGTCGCATCGCCGGGGGATTCCCAATCCCATATGGACTGCGGTCACCTGGGACCGCATCTTCTTCCCGGCCGGGGCGCAGCCCCCGCCGGGGGCCTTCCCAACATGGACTGCAGTAACTCTCCGCGGCCGTGTACCCAATCTGGCTCTCGTCCACACCTGGCAGTCATCTGCGCTCCACAAACCAGGTCCATTCGACATACAGTCAATATAATCAATCGCTTTCTCATATTTCCTACGATCTCATATTTACTGTTGACATAAGATCCGTACCGTACTATAGGGCGACCACCCGTTCCGTCCCGACGACACGGGCAACACACCACATCACGGCACCGCGCAAGCCCACCAACGGGCCGCGCGAACCGAGAACAACCCGGTAGCGCACCACGCCTGCCACGCTCTCAGAAAGGAGCAGCGACGAACATGAAAACCCTGTCCGTTTACGATGCCATCCGTTACCGCCTCATCGGCTCCCGCTACGGCTCCACGGCCGTGCAGCAGGAGGGCCAAGACACGGTCCCCCGCTGGCAGGAGTTCCTCGATGTGATGACCGACTTCGGCTTCGGGCCCGACGAGCTCGCCACATTCGTCGCTCTGCTCGAGCAGCACCGCACGCTCATCCACGACCGCTCCCAGTCGGTGCTCGCCAAGGGCGCCTCGCTGGACACCCGTAACGCCGCCATCGATGATGGCTGGACCTGGCTGTACAAGGTCCGCGCGGCGTTCTCCCACCTTGCCCGCATCGACGCCGACGTCGCCCGCGCCCTCAACGAGGCCCGCGCCGACGAGGACCCCGAGCTCGCCGAATCCATCCGCCAACTCAAGACCCTGCTCCAGAGCAAGGGAAGCCTGCTCTCCCCTGCGATCCCGGTAGCCGCTCGCATCTCCGAGGCCGACGCCCTCGTCGCCCGCCTCGTCACCGTCTTCGGCGATGCCAACAACGCCAAGGTCAAACCCACCGACGACACCGCCGAGATCGACATTCTCGACGGCAAAATCTACGTGATTATTCGCGATTTCAACGAAGCCGGCCGCGCCGCCGTCCGTGCGGGCCTGATCCCCGAACGAGCCCGCTACTTCCGTTTCAATCACCTCGGGCCGGCTGCTTACCGCCGCAACCGCACCGATGACCCGGCTCCGGAGCCCACTCCCGAGGCCTGAGATCTCCTTATAAAACCTCTTCGCCCATACAAAACCCGATTTGGGTTCAAATAAATTGCCAAAACGATGCCTATAAATCCCCACAGCCCACAAAAAAACCGGTTTTCCCTCACGCAAAACCCATCCGGGCCGCCAAAAAAATCGATCCGCACGTTTAATAAACCCCGAGCGCCCACAAAAAACCGTTTTCCCCTCCCACAAAACGCTTACAGGCCGCTTATACCCACCCACCGCCCACAACAAAACCGAACTGCGCTCCCCGCAATCCACGTTGGCGTGCCAATAAACCAAAACCCCCGGAAATTAAACCGTTTTTCGCGGTTCATACACGGATCTTGACTGCCCAGCATTTGCGGCAGGCCGGCGTAGCCGGAAGAGGTGCAATAACCTCGCGAGTCATGCATCTGAGTCTTCCTCATCACGTTTGCCGAACAAGTAGATATTTTCCCGATGGAATGGAACACCTCATGATAACTGGAATGCACACCCACTTCACTGAAAACGCAAAAAATATCTTGCTTCTTAACTCGGGTAAATGCATTCTTACGAAAGTTATGTCAACTCAATACAGTCACGATATGCATCCGTAATGACATCAGTAGTTAATTTACATAACACACGAATCGAGAATGGCTCATGTTTTTCTCTTTAATTACAAAAGCACATATTATACTTCACAGGCAACATATGAAACTTTATCTCTTGAAAATGCGACAGACCGCAAAGTCATGCGGCGCGTATATAAGAGTCAATAACAAAACAACAGTAAATTCAAATACTTCAATTGGCGACAACGTTAGTTTCAATGGCCTGCAAATAATTGGAGAAGGAGAGGTTTTTATCGGCAGCAATATTCATTTTGCTCCCGACTGCATAATAATCACGCAGAACCACAATTACGAAGGAGACAAACTTCCCTTCGACGAAGTTAATATTATAAAGAAGACCACAATTAATGATAATGTTTGGGTCGGACAGCGAGTGACGATCCTACCAGGCGTAGAAATTGGTGAGGGAGCAATCATTCAGGCCGGTAGTGTGGTTGTTTCTGATATTCCCGCTTGTGCAATTGCTGGAGGCCACCCCGCAAAAGTTTTTAACCACCGAGACAAAAACCGGTATAACATGCTTAAAGAGAAGATGAGCTACATTTCTCGCTAGATATTTACGCCACTATTCCGGTTGCTTCTAATATTTTTCCGCCAAATAATAAATAGTAAAATTAAAAACAAAATGAAAAATAAAACTCGAATGCAAAAATCCTTCCACCACACCAAATCACTTGAATTAGAAGAAAAATATATAACATAAAGCAATATTGATAGAATAAGAATGACGAATTTGAACACAAAACCCATTACCTTTCCCGCCATCAACCTCCTGGCCGTAATATAATTTAAAATGAATAACAAAATAAAACTTGCCAGCGTTGTCCAAGCTGCAGCTTGGTAGCCACGGCGCGGAATAAACAAATAGTTTAGCGCAATGTTAAGACTACCACAGATCAGCGTATTCACGGAGATCCAGATGTTGCGTTTGAGGTAGAAGGTGTAGTTCACACACATTTGGTAAAGAAAAATAAATACAGACCCCAGTGTTATGACTGGCACAAGAGCTAACGCCTCAAAGTATGCAGGGCTGGCTAACACCATTACCACTTCTTTGGAGAACAGCGAAATCAGGAAGGCCAGTGTAACGACGAGAATCGCGTAGGCGTCACTCTTTTTCTGGATGCTTGCATGTTCTCCAGCATTGAGATGTTGGAAGAAGATGGGAACCCAAGCATTATTTGCAGCCGTGATGAAAACTAGAATTAGCGAACCAACGGCATAGGCCAGCGAGTACAAACCTGTCTTCCATGAAGTCTCGAGTTGGTTGATTATTATCCTGTCCGAGCTAGCCAGAATGAATGTAGACAAAGTATGAGGGATCAGGGGAATCCCCAGTTGCAGTGCGTATCGGACATACCGCCAGTCCCATTGGCGAGTCCAGACCTTGCGTAGTTGCCTCCAGGCCAGGACAGCAAAGAAGGCGCCCACGATCGTCTGTGCTGCGATTTTCCCGAGATAACGATTGTTGTCCATGCACAAGATCATCGTGATACCGAGAACCAGAATGCCCAAGGCTTGAGCAAACGAAAACCAGGCGTACCGTCGGCTCTGGAGGCTCGCCTGGAGATAGGCTAGGTAGATGTTGAAGGTGATGGTGAAATAGGACACCATGAGTCCGGCGAGTACCACGATCCATGGCACTTCGAAAAATTCCCCAAGTGGAGCGACTACGAATCCAAAAATAAGGAGTCCTCCCAGGCCGGCCAGTCGTATGAACTGGTGGGAGGTGAACAGGAACGGGCCGAAGGTCCCGTCTTTTTCGTAGTATTTCCGGCTGACCGCGCCGTGGAAATTGAGCCCCAGCAGGATTGAAAACACCGCGACGAAAGCCGTGAAAACGCTGAGAACCCCGTAATCGTCCGGGTCCAGAAGCCTCGTCAGGATGGGGATTGAGACGAATGCAAGCCCCTGAGTCATGAATCCGCCCACGAGATAATTTTTGCCGTGGTAGACGAGATCCACTTTCGACAAGTTGGAAAGGTGCGCGAAGAATCCCACGATGGTCTCGATTCGGGAGCGACGAGGGTTTTAGAATTCCTCCCAGGACAGTAAATCGTCTTCACCCAAGTTCCGCCTGAGGGTCCGGCCCACAACAAAATCGACCAGATCAGGCGCGATCCCGGTACCCGGGCGTTTGAAGGCCAGGTCCTCGCGAGTCAGCACATGCCCCGCTGGCAGGTCCCGGGTGACCACGATGGAGCGACGGAACTTCTTCGCCTTCTCGATTTCATCCGGGCTCACGATACGACGCGCGTCTCCCAGGCTCAGCGCGACCTCGGCCGTGCCATCCACCAGCAACCGCATCTCGGATGGATCCGCTGAAATGGCATGGTCCCAGCCTGCCATCTCCTTATCGAGCGTGAAGTGTTTCTCGATGCAGCAGGCGCCCAAGCTGGTTGCGCCAATGGCACAGGCCACCCCGAAGGTGTGATCACTGAACCCGACCGGCAGTGCGAAAGTGTCGCGCAACATCGGGATGTTCCGCAGCCTCACGATCTCCGGCCGCGGCGGATATATCGACACGCAATGGAGCAAGAGGATTCGGGCGTTCCCGCAGGAGAGCAGGTACTCCACCGCGCGCTCGATTTCACCGAGCGTGCTCATGCCCGTCGACAACAGGACCGGTTTTCCCGAGGCCGCCATCTTCGCGATCAGGTCCAGGTTGTTGATGTCCATGGAGGCGACCTTATGGAAGGGCACCCCGATGCGGTCGAGGAGGTCGACCTCGGCGTCGGAGAAAGCACTCGAGCAAAACGTGATGCCCACCCTGGAGCAATACTCGGCCGCCTGAAAATGCATCTCCTCGGTCAGTTGATATGCCTTAACCATTTCCTCGAGGCTGCCAAAGTGTTTCTTCTTGTCGGAGTAGCTCGTGTTCCGCTCGTACTCGCTTCTGGCGATGAGCGACTTGTCGGTCCAAGACTGGAACTTTACCGCATCGGCACCGGAGGATTTGGCTTCGTCGATGAGCCTGCGGCACAGGCCCATGTCGCCATTGTGGTTGGCGCCGACCTCTGCGATGACGTAGGGGGGCAGACCGGGGCCGAGCTCTTTTCCTGCCAGCACGGCGTGCGTGTTCGTCCATTCCATGGTTTCTTCACCTTTCCCAGGGATAATTGACCATCTCCCACCACATCCAAGCGTGGTCGAGGGCGGAGATGGTGTGACAATATTCTTTTAATACGGGCGGATCAGCTACTACCCGCGACTGGAAGTGCTCAAGCGAGGTCGCGGCCTCCTGCAGCCTGCGTCGCACCTCAGGACGGAACCGCCCTTGGTAGTTCTCCAGTAGGACGTAATGCCGCCCGACGAGCTCAGACGCCGTCACGATCTGCTCTGGGGTGAAGGGAGGGACGATGCGGGCGATGTTCCGACCATACTGGCGATACCGCATCCCCACGCTCTGGCCGAAAGCGATTGGCAGGCCGGCTCCCCAGACCTGGGTGACCAGGAACCAGTCCATCAGGACACAGCCTGGCGGTGGTGCGTCAAGCAGGGAGAGCGCTCTTCGCGAATAGGCGGTGTTGGAGAGTCCGAAGATGTTGCTCGTGGACAGAAAGCCATCGAACCCCAATCCCGGAGGGCAGGTGGCGATGCGGCCGGCGTCAGCACCGTCCTCGTCAATGATTCGCATGGCGCAACCCACTACGTCGGCGGTGCGCAAGCCCTCCCGGGCAGCGGCGACTCGTCCGGGCTCCAGAATGTCGTCGCTGTCGGTGAAGATAACGGCGTCGTATTGCTCCCGTATGCCGACGATGGACCGCCACCTCAGTTGAACCGGATCCTCACCGGCACGGATGTGGATCCACTGCGAGCGGAGGGAGCCGTTGGCCAGAAGTTCAAGCTCCTCCGGGGAGACACCGTCGAGCCCAATCCAAAGGTCGAAAGCCTGGTCGCTCTGAAGTGCGACGGATTCATGCCAGGCCCGGAAGAAACGAAGCGAACCCGGATAGACGACGGTGAAGAGCGCGAGCGGAAGTCGGGAGCTCACGATTGTTGAGCCCCCATCTGGAAGAGCAGCTCCGCGAACTGCCAGTCCTCCTCGGTGTCGATGTCCATCGCGTGTTTCCAGTCCATGACCCAGCCGGTCCTGCCAGGCATATGGAATGTGCCCGAGCTGCGCAGAGCGACAGGTTGGGCCCACCACACGGCTCCCGTGGGGAAGTACAGTTCCTCGAGATCCTGACTACGTTGTTTCATCGCCTCGGGGAACAGGGGTTCAAGAACGGACTCGCCGTTCATCCGAAAGGTCCACCAAGGGTTGCTCCAGCCACTGAGGTAAACCGAAATCTGGCTCTGGGCGCCGGTGCGTTCGAAGTTCTCCCAGCTCTGATGGAGGTCCGCTGCGTCACGGAGAGGGCAGTTGGGCATGAGCTGGCAGACTGCACGGTAGCGGGTCCCGTCCGGATCCAGGCGCGACAGTACATCAATGGTCACCTGGGAGACCGGGGTGTGGTCGTCGGCCAGCGAGGAGTCCCGCAGGAAAGGCACCTCGGCGCCGAACCGGAGTGCCAGGTCAGCGATGTCCTGAACGTCGGTACTGACCACGATCCGCTCGAACAGGCCGCTTTCTCGCGCAGCTTCGATGGCGCGACCAATGAGCGGGACACCGCCGAGCGGGCGTATGTTCTTGCCGGGGACGCGCTTGGAGCCGCCCCGTGCGGGAATGACGGCGATCCGGGATTCAGGCATGCGATCTCTCATTCGTAGTCATAGAAACCCTTCCGGGTCTTCCTGCCCAACCAATTCGAACGAACGTATTTCCTAAGAAGAGGGTGAGCCCGGTACTTGGGATCGCCAGTCTCCTGGTGAAGAATCTCCATGACCTTTAAAACTACATCGTTCCCAATCAAATCGGCCAAGCGAAGTGGTCCCATTGGGTGGTTTGTCCCCAGCACCATGGCTTTATCAATGTCGTCCCGGCTGGCCAAGTTCTCCGAAAGAATGCCAACAGCCTCGTTAATCATAGGAATGAGCAACCGGTTGACGATGAACCCCGGGCTCTCTTCGACAAAGACTGGTTCTTTTCCCAGAGACCGAACAATATCCACAGCCTGCGCCACCGTCTCATGACTCGTAGCCATCCCCTTGACCAACTCAACAAGCTTCATGCTGGTCGCAGGGTTGAAGAAATGTATTCCCAGAAAGCGACGACTATCCGGTACACAGCCTGCCAGTTCTGTGATGGACAAGGAAGACGTGTTCGTCGCAATAAGCGCCTCAGGGCGAATGTAAGGGACTATTTCCTGGTAGACCGCCTTTTTGATGTCCATGTCCTCGGTGACTGCCTCAAGGACGAATTTGGCATCACGCAAATCTTCAAGCACATTACTGACTCTCAGTTTGCTGCAATATGTCTCCCACGAGACTCCTATCCTCTTTTCATTTTTCCGGTAGGCAGTCTGAATGCTGGCGACTAAGCTGGCATGTTCGCGATCATCCCGGACGAAAATCCAGGTATTCCTGCCGAGGTTGAGGTGCAGCCTTGCAATACCGGTTCCCATGACACCGGAACCAATAATATGTACCTCAGGTGTTTCCATGGGAAGCCTCTGAAGTCTTGATGGGTTTGGCGGGGCATCCGACCGCTGTGCAATGGGGGGGAATGTCCTTGACCACGACGGCTCCCGCGCCAATCATCGTGTGGTTTCCAATCACAACATTTTCGATGATGGCACATCCAGTCCCAATCGTTGAGCATTCGCCGATCTTTACCTCACCCGAGAGGTTAGTGCCAGGAAGTACAGTGCAATAGTCGTTCAAAATAGCCCCGTGTCCGACAGTGCAAGTCAGATTGACGATGACATGTTTCCCCACGTGAACATCGGTGGTGAAGATGTTTCCCGCACAGATCATGCAACCATCACCGAATACAACTGTACTGGACTGAAGAACGGTCGGATGTATTAGCGTGGCGAATGGATATTTTCCGGCTAATTCTTCAACGATCTTTTTGCGAATTTTTCCATTACCGATGGCAATGACGATGCTCCCCGGCGATGCGGTTTCGAGGTACTTGTAGCCCCCCAGCAGAGGATACCCATAGAATAATTGACCGACGGCATCCAGACGCATTTCATCGATGTAGCCCCGCAAGTTCCAGGATGGCGCATGTCGGTTGATGTCCTCGACCAGCCATGCGATTTCCCGGGCAAAGCCGCCAGTGCCCATAATATAAAGATCCTTCAGTGATTGGCTCATGGGGTCGTCTCCAGGCGGGTCATCATCTTGTCCATCTCGTCGAACTGGCCCATGTCCATCCACGCGTCTTCGCTCACCGGGAACACGCCCACTCGGAGACCGGCCTGCATACAAGCCTCGACCAGCTCGGGCAGGTGGAAGAACTCCCGCGGCGGTAGTCGCTCGAAGACGACCGGCTCCATGACGTACATGCCGGTGTTCACGAGATGGACGGACTCAGGCTTCTCCTCGAAGCGCCCGATCCCGCCCCTGTCGTTGAGGTGAACCACGCCGTAGGGGATGCGGAAGTGCTTCACCGAGGTCACCAGAGTCACGGCGTTGCCCGCCTCGCGGTGGTGCACGACGATGGCGGCGTAGTCAGCCTTGATCAGGATGTCGCAGTTGGACACGATGAAGGTCCGGTCCAGTTGCTCGCGCACCAGGGCCAGGCTGCCGCCGGTGCCGGTGGGGCGCGGTTCCTCGACGAAGTGCACGCGGTAGGGGGCGTCGAGTTCGCCGAAGTAGCTCTTGATCATGTTCTTCTTGTAGTTCACCGTGAGGAAGAACTCGTCACAGCCGAAGCGGTGGAACTCGTCAAGGATGCGTTCGACGATGGGGGTGTCCCCGATGGGGATCAGCGGCTTGGGAAGAATCTTGGTGTACGGGTACAGCCGGGAGCCCTGCCCGCCAGCCATGATGACCACGGGGAGCGCCAGCGGTGCAGACTCCGCGGCCGCGGGGTGCTCGCCGGAGAGCGTGTTCCAGAAGACGACGTCGGTGACTCTCCCCTCTGTGTCCACCAGGGGGATCGCATCGATACGGCGCTCGAGCATGACCTCGGAGGCGCGGTGCCGTTCGGCGACGGGCAGCGTGATCGGCTGCCGGGTGAAGACCTCGGTGATGGAGGCCCGCAGGTCGCCGTTCTTCAGAATGAACCGCCGGATGTCGCCGTCGGTGAGCACGCCCTCGAGCCGGCCGTCCGGCTCGAGGATCAGCAGGATGCGGCGCCCGCCGCGATCCAGTTGCTGCATGGCCTGGTGGATCGTCGCGCCGGGGTCGATGACGAGGTCGGAGAGAGGCATGGTCATGCGAGCCCTTTCATGGCAGTAGCTATGGCTGCCACCACGGTGCCCACGTCGTCCTCGGATAGGTTCGTCGAGCAGGGGACGTTGAGCACCGTTCGCCAGAACTCGCCCGCACGGGTCGCGTCGTGCAGCTGGTTGTTGCGATAGGGCGCCTGTTCGTGGTTGAGCTTCCACACCGGTCGGCTCTGTATATTAGCCGCATGCAACGCGTGCATGAGTCCATCGCGGTCGATACCCGACACCGCAGCATCAATAATAAGCGAGTAGAACCAATAGTTGGGGCGTGTGCTCTCGCGGAAAGGCGACAGTTGGATCCCTGGCAATGATGCGACCAGCTCCCGGTACAGTTCGAAATTGCGACGCTTCGTCCCAATGAACGTCTCGAGCTGCTCGAGCTGGGCCACGCCCACGGCCGCCTGCAGGTTGGTCATGCGGTAGTTGTAGCCGACCTCGCCGTGCACGAAGTACAGTTCGTCATCCTTGGCCTGCGTCGAGAGGTACTTGGCCTTGGCGAGGAGTTCCGGGTGGGTACTCACCATGGCGCCGCCGCCGCCTGTGGTGACAATCTTGTTGCCATTGAACGAGAACACTCCGAAATCACCGATGGTGCCACAGAAGCGGCCAGTATAGCGGCCCGTTTCGTAACGCGTGCCTAGGGCTTCTGTGGCGTCCTCGACGACCTTCAGCCGGTAGCGCGCAGCGGTGTCCATGATGCGCTCGAGGTCGGCTGCGTTGCCGAACACGTGCACGACCACCAGCGCGGTGATCGGTTTCTTCGTGGCGGGATTGATCAGGGAGCCGTCCGCCGCGCGGTCGCAGGCGGCGCAGAACGTGTCGAGCTTGACCGGGTCAATGCAGAACGAGTCGTCGCAGTCGAGGAACACGGGCTCGGCGCCGCAGTAGCGCACGGGGTTGACTGCCGCGATGAACGTCAGCGTCGGGACCAGGACCTCCTGCCCTGCCCCCACGCCGCACAACTGCAGCGCCAGGTGCAGGCCCGCGGTGCCGCTCTGGCAGGCCACTGCCTGCGCCATTCCCAGGTAGGCGGCCAACTCGCGCTCGAGGCGGTTGATGAAGGAGCCGCCCGTGGACACCCACTCGGCCTCGATGGCCTCGGTGACGTAGGCCAGCTCGTTGCCGCGCAGGTTGGGAACGGAGAGGGGGATGAATTTCGGCATGGCTAAAGATTGTAAACGTCCACCTTGTACTTTTCCAGATTCTTTTTCAGCCACTCGATGGTGATGCCCAGCCCCTCCGGCAGCGAGACCTTTGGTGCCCAGCCCGTGAGCCTGCAGATCTTCGCGTTGGCGCCCAACAGGCGCTCGACCTCGCTGTTGGCAGGCCGCAGGCGTTCGGCCTCGCACACGATCTTCGCCTCCGGGCGGATCTGCCGCACCAGCTCGGCGGCCAGATCACCAATGGAGATTTCGGTCTGTGTGGCGATGTTGATCTCCTCACCGATGGTGTCGGGCGAATCGGCGATGGCCAGGAACCCGGCGACGGTGTCCTTCACGAACAGGAAGTCCCGCGTGGGCGACAGTGCCCCAAGGTGGATCTCGTCGCGGCCGGCGAGCAGCTGGGTGATGATCGTCGGGATCACAGCCCGTGCGCTCTGCCTTGGGCCATAGGTATTGAAGGGCCGCACGATGGTCACCGGCAGCTGGAAGCTGCGGAAGAAGCTCTCCGCGAGGCGGTCGGCGCCGATCTTGGTCGCCGAGTATGGCGACTGCCCCTGGTACGGGTGGGCCTCGTCGATGGGCACGTAGCGCGCAGTGCCGTAGACCTCGGACGTGGACGTGACCATCACGCGACGCGTGCCCAGGTCGCGAGCGGCTTGCAGCACGTTGAGCGTGCCCTTGATGTTGGTGTCAACGTAACTGTCCGGGCTGTGGTAACTGAAAGGGATCGCGATCAGCGCCGCCAGGTGATAGACCGTGTCAACGCCTTGCATCGCCTTGCGCACGCCGTTGGGATCACGAATGTCCCCTGCGAACACCTCGAGCTTCGCCAGCGTCTCCTTGGGCAGCGTGTCGAGCCAGCCCCAAGAGTTGAACGAGTTGTAGTACACGAACGCGCGCACCATCTCGCCCCGCGCCACGAGCGCCTCGACGAGATGGCTGCCAATGAAACCGTCAGATCCGGTGACCAGCGTGATGTGCATTAGAACGGCCCCCAGTATTTGTGAACAACTTCGAGTTGCTCGGGCGTGATGGTTTCAGAGTAATTTGAAAAAACCTTGATAACTTCCGCCTCTTCTTTCAAATATTGCTTTTCGATTTCATGTGTTGAAAATCTCTGTTGCTTTTCTCCAGAAGGTCGCATGTATTCAATGCTCTGTTGCCAGATATAATGGGGTTTTCCGAGTGCAACACAATAACCAACATGTGTACCAAGACTGTTAGACATTGTGGAACTGGAAATATCTATGATTGAGCGCAGTCTTCCCAAAAACCTTGAATCATGCCTATGCCCAGCGGTAACAATGGTGAAGCCTTGTTTTTGGTATTCAACGTGTCTGTTTTTTTGAATATCAACAAAAAACATGCAGACAAAAATATTAGTAAATCCAATTGATTCTTTAATTTTTAGCACTTCATTTATAAAAGAATCTTCATGAAAATCTGTATGCATCAATTCATGTGAATGTGAAGGGATGACTAAAAGTACTTTACCAAATTCTTCTTGAAGCTTTTTTACTTGATTTGGCATCAACGAAGGCGTTGCATGAATAATATACGGGCCTATAACCTGAATTTTCTCAGGCCGGACGCCAGCCCTCATTAGACACTCTTTTCTGTAGTCGCTAAAAGTAATATATCGTTCGAACCCGTTCACTTCATGATCTGTGAGAAGTATATCCTGACCGAAATAAATACCGTGCTCAACATATCCCCGAACGGGACTACTTAATGAAACTCCTAGTGCTTTTTTTGCGGCGAGATGATTCCCAAAAAAGCAATTTTGATTAAAATATTCCGTCGTGTATAATGGGATATCTCGTGAAAGCTTCTGTAAATCAAAAAATGAGGCGTTATCCAATTGTCTCATTTTCAACTTGTTTTCTAGCATCGCTCGGAAACGCAGACTATTTCGAAATCTTCTGACTGAAGTGTTTTTCCTGAGTGATGGAAAATATTGATTTGTTTTGTCCTTGAAAAAACTAAACAACTTAGAGAGCATCTACGATCCTCATGTATTTCTTGGAGACTTCCGATGCACTGAATCTCTCTATATTTTCTCTTAAATGCGGAAACCTGCCATACATTCCTTGACTTATTTCCAAAATTCGGTTTTTAAGCAACAGTTCAATAGGATTCAAATCTTTAGTGTATTCAAGATCTTGATTGAACATCGGAATAACAACTCCCCCTGCGCCTACATCACTGTCGGATGATATCTGCAAAATGTCTCTTACCGCGGAAACACAGTCTGTACTGATCACCGGAACACCACATGTAAGACTTTCCACCAAGACCATCCCAAATCCCTCCACATCTGAAGTCAATACAAACAGATCCGATTTTCGTAGATAAGGAAAGGGGTTCCTTTTCTGTCCCATTAGAAAGACGACTTTTTCTAGTCTCTTTTCTCTTACCAACTGTTCAAGGTTTGACCTCTCGGGACCATCCCCAATAATCAGTAGTTGAAATTTACCGGGATTTTCCTTTTCTAATTCGGAGACGACACGAATGATTCGATGAAAAGCTTTGATTGTGATCAGCCGGCCAATGGAAATCAGGCAAATTTTACCGTTGGAAGAGGGGAAATCATCGATGGACTCTTCTGAAAGACATTGAATCTTATGAATGTCATTCGGGTTTGGAATGACCTCGATATTTTCTGTTGAAATGTGATAACTGGCGATCAAGTCGTCCTTGGAACTCTGCGAAACGCAAACTATATTTTTCTGTTGTCGATAAAGAACCTTCATGAAAGCGTCCGTCAATTGTCCCTTGAATCCTTCAGGAAGGTTCTCAACGGACTTTATACTATGAACGGTAATGATTTTCCGCTCAAATCCTCCACTTAAAATGCTTACGAAATTGGCGATCTCCCCAAAAGATAGAACAACATCAGGCTGAATTCTCTGCTTGAGTGCTCTGTATTTTAAAATTCTTGCTGCAGTCATTTCTACTTTCTTTAAAAGAGAATTCTGCAGAGGAATATCAATGCAATAGATCTTTCCCTGGATTCCAAAATCATTTTTCGAAGGATAAAGGCTAATGGTGGATAAATCATAATTTTTAGAAAACTCTGTCGATAATGCCGCCGCGACTCGCTCCATTCCGCCATTGTTTAGACTTGGAAGAAGCATGATTACTCTTTTCATATATTTTTCCAATCTCACGTTAATTTATGATAAAGTTCGAGATGTTTTTCTGCCGTTTTCTGGATACTGAATCTTTCACATTGTTGATCTGACTTTTCAAGATATTGGGCGCGAAAACGCTGATCAGTGCAGACCTTTCTTATTTTGCACGCAAGGTCCTCTGGGTTCCCTTTTTCAAAGAATATGCCCGCTTCACCAGCCACTTCCCTAAGAACTGGGATATCCGATCCGATAAAAGGTACACCTGCTGCCATACTCTCGATTGCAACTAATCCGAATCCTTCCCAATTGGTTGAAAGAACTGAGACATCACAAGTTTTAAGTATTTCAGGAGCGTCGCTCCGAAAGCCCAGAAAACTCACTTGGCGTTGAATACCAAGTTCTTTGCATCGTGTCGCAAGCAATTCCTTCGTTGTACCTTCACCCAGCAATAACAATTTGTAATCTTTTGGAAGAAGACTAATTGCACGAAGTAGAGTCTCATGGTCCTTTTCAGGCGTCAATCGCGCAAGCATAACAACAATTATATCAGAATCTGTCCATTCAAGTGTGCGTCGAGAAATCCGCACCGTTCTTCTGAAACGATCAATATCAATCCCATTATGAATTAAAGTGAACTTTTCTTTAAAAAATGGAAGCCAGTTTACTGAAGCGAACAAAACCTGCTGGGAAATGCACACAATCTTCTGGTATCGTGAGTAAACCGTTCTTTCGATCCAAAAAAAACTTCCTTTGCGCCTCTCGTTGAAAGTGCTGTGCTCTGTCACGACTATTTTTAAATTAGGCAATAGCCTGCCGGCCATTGCCACCCAGTACTGCGCCGGAAACAGGTGGACATGAACAATATCATAACTGGATAACACATTGACCAGCGCGGCTAAAAAAAATGGGCTGTACAAGGAGGTTCGATGTGATAGATTGATTACACGAATACCAAGAACTAGAAGTTCGGGAGTGTACACATCATCCCGATCGGTCAACGTGATCACATCGGGATATAACCCCTTCTTCCCATATTCCTTGCAGAGGTCCAGAATCAGCCGTTCGGCACCACCAGATCCCATACTATTAATCACGTATGCGATTTTCATTGGCTGTATTCCAAAAATTGATCCAAGATATAGAGGTTCCAGTTGAAACTAGAGGAACCGCTGGAAGTGCAATGACTAAGGACTTTGCCCAAGTTGGCAGCTTTCAATCCAACCCTTTCAAAATTCTCCTGGCGATGGCGCTGTTCACCTTCGACATACACGTCAGATTGATGAGACCATTTCTGCAGCGGGATAGCAAAGCCCGACTTCGGGCGGTCCGTCAATTCCCGCGGGACGTACTTTTCCAGAACGCGCCGCAATAGAACCTTCCCCTGCCCGCCCTGAACCTTCCATGCATCAGGAAGGGACCAGGAGAACTCAACCACCCGATAGTCCAGGAGTGGTGCGCGGCTCTCGAGCGCGGCCGACATAGTTGCGCGGTCTACTTTAACCAGAATGTCATCTGGCAGGTAGGTCTGCATGTCCCAGAGTTGCATAGCCTGAAGGAAGCTAAATCCTGGCGGAATGGTGCGTTGGAAATTGGGATCCCGGGCCGGGTCCACCTGGAAATCACAAAAGACTTCGGGATGTGGGTGCATGGAAGTGAGACGGTAGTACAGTTCCACTTCGTCCTGCGAAGAGAGCACTCCCAAGAGTTTGGCCAACTTGAGTTCAGGTTCCCGGTGGGCGAAGAAACCCGGGTGAAAACGTTGCATCCATGCCAACAACTTCCATAGCGCAGCGGGGTCGAGTCGCTCCAGGTAGTGTAACAACGGTCTCAAGAGGTGCGGAATCCGTGACAAGTACCGGTGAACTTGAGGGGCGCGGATGTGTCGGTTGTAGCCACCGAACACCTCGTCACCACCATCACCGGAAAGCGCCACGGTCACATATTTCCGGGTGAGCTGACTGACGAGGATCGATGGGATTTGTGATGAGTCCGCGAACGGCTCGTCGTAGAAGTGGGAAAGCGTTGGGATGACGGCTTTTGCATGATCATAGGTGGCCGTAAGCTCAGTGTGTTCGGTCCCCAAATGGGCGGCGATGCGGCGCGCGAAGGTGCTCTCGTCGTAACCGCCCTCATCAAAGCCAATGGTGAAGGTCCTCACGGGTCGTTGGCTCTGCGCCTGCATCAATGCCACAACCAAACTGGAGTCTATGCCGCCGGAGAAGAATGCTCCCAGCGGTACGTCGGCGATCATGCGAATGCGCACGGCATCGAGGAGCAGCCGCTCCACTTCTTCTTGAGCATCTTCGAGTGACCCCGAGAAGGGGTTTGTAACACCGCGTTCCGCAACCTTGGCCAAATCCCAGTAGAGTTGCACTGCTGGGAGCCGCCCCCCCTGTAGGTCGTCGATGGTCCACTGGCAAAACGAAGCCGGCGGTAGTTTACGAATATTTTCGTAGATACTGTAGGGCCCCGGAATGTAAGAGTAGCGGAGGAATTGGGCGATGCTCTGCCGGTCAATGGCTGCTGAAAATTCTGGATGCGCCAGAAGGGCCTTGAGCTCGCTGCCGAAGAGAAACGCGTCATTGGAGTATCCGTAGTACAGCGGTTTCTTACCCATCCGATCACGCCCAAGGGTAAGGGTGTGTGCGTGACGGTCCCAGAGGGCAAACGCGAACATGCCGTTGAACCGAACTAGAGACTCATGCACGCCGAAATGGGCGAAGGCTGCCAGCATCACCTCGGTATCCGAGGTTCCCCGCCACGCGGGCGAGGCGCCAGCCGCTTCGAGTTCATCACGCACGTCCTGGTAATTGTAGATTTCTCCATTAAAAACGATGACATATCGCCCACAAGCCGAATGCATGGGCTGATGCCCCATCGGGGAGAGGTCGACAATGGAGAGCCGCCGTTGGCCAAGTGCTATTCCAACCCGGTGATCCACCCATGCGCCACTATCGTCGGGGCCACGGTGGAGCATGGTGTCGTTCATCGGGCGAATGGTCGCCTCGAGCGATTCACTGGCGTTGTGTTGATAGAAACCGGTGAAGCCGCACATGAATGACACTCACTCTGCCTTGAAGCGGCGCTCTGGGGCAAGCAAATACTCGGTGGAGATGTGATTATTCTTGGCCTTAATAAAGGGGTTCTGAAATAAAGTATCCATCGTGCTTAAGTTTTTTCTACCACAAGAAACGGCCTCCTAAGGCCAGGAGTCAGAATGATATCTGGAGATAATCCTAAGCGTTTAGCTTGTTCTAGGGCTCTTCCCATAACTACTAACATAAGGAAGAACGGAAGGACCTGCGCCCTTTTCCGGAACATCGCACCGATGTTACTTTCGACTATCGCGAACAACGCAGAAACCAGGAAAGTGTATAAAAGAAGTGGTAATAGAAGGCGAACATGCTTCTGCTGAAAGATTATTTTTGCACCGCGAATCCACCAAGGGATCAACAACCACCAAATGGGCATCTCCATGAAGGCCATGGCAGAGGCTGCTGACGTGATCTGCCATGGGAATGGAGCAAACATGAACATAACCAACCGCATTGGGAAATAGCGGATGACATCGAAACCAGTCTGGTACTCCTGCCCTTGGAAAGTAGCTGCACGACCCGACTTCATTGATGTCTGATATTGGTTCAACTGTGCAACATTCGCTTCTTTTTCTGTGACCTCAACGATTTTCGGCCCAAGGCCAGCAAAGAAACTAAAAACGATGATGATGAGCCCGGCGACCAGGCTCCGGACGATCTTCTTGGCCGAGAACTCGCCCGCAAAGAAAAAGATAACGAGCATGTAGATTGCAATCAGCATAATTACTAAATAGAACCTCAAAAAGTACAACGGCAACAGAATGACCGACGCGATACCCAAGTACACAGCGGACCGGCCCTGAATGTAAAGCATGTAATTGTATAGTGAAATTGTGACGAAAAGGAACACCAAGGTGTCCTTGAGTGGATAGGTGTGAAACAGAATGATCGAAGGGAAAAAACATGTGAGCAACAGGAAATTCCTCACAATACGGTATGCGAAAACGGATTGCAGTAAGTTGGCCAACAAGAGTAGTGATATCATCCCAAACAGAGCGTTGAAATAGGCCGGTGCATAAGTGATGTTACCAACAACATAGTAAATGCCGCCGCAAACATATTGATAAACCATATGACTTTTATTATGGAACGAATATTGGGCGAGTTGAATGCTCGGGTCTTGCCATTGTGCAGATAATCTCATTCCTGCATTCATGTACATTACAGCATCTTCACCAAAATAACCCGCAGGCAGGAACAAGGCGAAGACAAATGCAACACCCATTCGAACAAACAGTGCAAAGAAAACAATTTTTAAAATTGTATCCCGCTCAATTGGCGCGAAGCGGCGGGTCAGCATCCACGCGAAGGGAGTGAAGAGAATGGTGACCAATATAATGGGGATAAAATTATCCATGAGCCGTGAGCGATCCCCCTGGGCCTGCGTCGGATGCGCGAGACCCATGACAGTTACAGGAAAAACCAGTTGCATGTCAAGCGAGGCGGGTGGGCTCTTTGCTTGAATGATCCCCCCGATTATGATAGCCATTCACCACGCAACTCCGGTAGATGCGGCTTGTCCGGAGGGGCTGAATGATTGCGGCATCGCCAAAACAATGGGATTGCGACACATTCATGGGAAACAGCGGTAAAAAATTTCTTCTTGTACTCGGGGACTTGTTCTTCATGTTCCTTTCGCTGTTTCTCATGATGCTTTGGCGCGAGAAGAACCTCTGGGATTCGGACACCTTCCTTCAATACTTCGCACCATTCAGTCTGATTTTCTTCTCGTGGAGCCTGAACCTCTACGCCTGGAACTTCTATGATCTGGCCAGCGTCTGGCGCGTGCGTAACTATATTTACGCGTTCGTCATCAACATGGTCATCGCGATGGTATTCTTTTATGCGTGGCCATCGCTGGTCATCACCCCAAAAACGAACCTGGTCATCACCGGGCTGTTCTTCACCGGGTTCTTCTTCGCGTGGCGTTTCCTGCTGCAGCGCAGTTTTGCCGCCTTTGGCAAGGACATACGAGTGCTCATCATTGGCGCCAATGCGCAGAACCTGGGAATGATGCAAACGTTCCAGAAAAATCCCTGGATGGGCTTCCATATTGCGGCCATCCTGAAACGGCCCGAAGAGAGCGTGCCAGAATGGGTTCAGACGGCACGCATCCCCGTGTACCGCGAGACCGAAATGTTGAATGAGTATTGCCTGAAGCATGAAATTGCGATGGTCGTCGTCAACGAAGGCTGGTTCCATGAGATCTTCCGGGATCTGTTCAAACTGCTCCCGATGGGCATACGCGTGAGGCATGTGGCAAGTTTTTGTGAGGACGAAGCCCAGTTCATTCCAATCTACAATGCCGACGAGATCTGGTTCCTGCAAAACCTGACGTACACGCGCAGTCCTTTCGCAGACTTCTTGAAGCGGTTCGCGGACTTGGTCATGGCGTTGATTCTGTTGGTACCCGGGATTCCGTTGGGGTTGATCTCGGCGCTGATGGTGTGGAGTACCAGCAAGGGCCCGATGCTGTACTCGCAGATTCGCACGGGGCTCAACGGAAAGCCGTTTCGGATCTACAAGTTCCGTAGCATGTATATCGATGCCGAAAAGCGTGGGGCGCAGTGGGCGACCAAGAACGACCCGCGCGTAACACCGGTGGGTCGGTTTTTACGGAAGACCCGCCTGGACGAGATCCCGCAATTGATCAATATCTTGAAAGGTGACATGAGTTTCGTGGGCCCTCGCCCCGAACGCCCCGAGTTCGAAACTGATCTGACCGAGAAAATCCCCTACTACTCTTTGCGTCATCTGATGAAGCCGGGGCTCACTGGCTGGGCCCAGGTGAACTATCCCTATGGCGCGTCGGTCGAGGACGCCGCTCACAAGCTCGAGTACGATTTGTACTATCTGAAAAACAAGGGGCTGATTCTGGACGCGAAGACCGTGCTGAAAACCGTCAAGGTTGTCATCAGCCGCGGCGGCCAGTAGTTAGCGCGCTGAGAAAAAGCAGGGAGCACGCTATTCTTGTTGGTCGTAAAGGCGACCACGCTGCAGGCACGACCAACATGAGAGCCGAGGACTTGTCGGGGTTGATCGTCATCGAGCGGGAGAAGCAGTAGGTGAGCGCCCGCGGCAGGCAGGCCGGTTGCCGGTCGCTTGGCGGCGAGAGGGAATTTGCGGTGCCGAGTCACCGCAGTCCATAGTGGGAGTGGGAACCCCGCGGCCGGCGACCGGTTGCCGGTCGCTTGGCGGCGGGGGAAGAAATGCGGCGCCGGGTCGCCGCAGTCCATAGAAGACCTGAGATGCGGTGGCAAGCCACCGCAGTCCATATGAAGACCAGAAATGCGGTGCCAAGCGACCGTCTTCGGTCGCCCGACCGGCAACCGGTCGGCCACCGCAGTCCATATCAAGGGGTGCAGCCGACCGTGTTGAAGCGGCAGTCCGAGGCGCACGCGAGGATGCCGGCGCCCAGGCCCAGGGAGAGGCAGGTGTCGCCGTCCAGATCCGAGGCGTCGCAGTCCTCGCCGGGGTCGGCGTGGCCGTCGCCGCAGGCGCTGCCCAGGCAGCGGCTGGTGTTGAAGCGGCAGTCCGAGCCGCAGGTGAGCTTGCCGCCGATGAAGCCCAGGTCAACGCAATCGGTGTCGGACAAGGCGTCGGTGTCGCAGGCCTCGCCCTCGTCCAAGGCGCCGTCGCCGCAGGTGGTACCGCCCTCGCACGCCGAGGTGTCGAGCGCGCAGGCGTGGGTGCAGCCGAGCACGCCGCCGGCGTAGCCAAGGCTCTCGCAGGTCAGACCGCGGGTGTTGGTGCCCTCGCAAGCCTCGTCGGGCGCCATGAGGCCGTCTCCGCACACGCCCATGCAGGCGGACTCGTCGAAGGTGCAGTCGGCCGCGCACGAGATGGCCCCGCCGGCGTAGCCCAGGCTCTCGCAGGTGGTGTTGCGCAGGTCGTACAGGTCGCACGGCTCCATGGGGTCGGCCACGCCGTTGCCGCACAGGGGGTCGCAGCCGGCGCGGTCGAGGTGGCAGGCCGCGTCGCAGGCGAGCGTGCCGCCGGGGAAGCCGAGGTTCTCGCAGGTCTTGCCGGCCAGGTCGGCGCCCTCGCACTCCTCTGCGCGCTCGAGCTGGATGACGCCGTCGCCGCAGCGGCCGCCGCAGGCCGACGTGTCGAAGGAGCAGTCGGCGCGGCACGCGAGCGCGCCTGACGGGTCGTAGAACCCCAGGGTGCCGCAGGTGGCCTGGCCCAGGTCGGCGCCGTCGCACTCCTCGCCCGGGTCACGGAAGCCGTCGCCGCAGGGGTCCACGTTCTTGGTGTCGGCGTCGCAGGCCGTCAGGAGCAGGAGGAAGGCGGCCAGGAGCGGGAAAAGGGAATGGGGAATGAGGAATGGGGAACGGGATGGGACGGGCATGGATTTCTCCTGAGGGCGCCTCGGTGCGGCGATGGGGTGATAGTAGGACAGACGTGATGAGGGTCAAGTATAGTTTTGGGCGGGGGAGTGGGAGGGGGAGTGGGAACCCCGCGGCGACTACGTCGCAGCGGGGAAGAAATGCGGTGCCAAGGCACCGCAGTCCATAATTGGAAGAAGAAATGCGGTGCCCGGTCGTCTTCGACCGGCAAGCGACCGTCTTCGGTCGCCCACCGCAGTCCATTTAGGGGAAGAAGAGGTGTGTCCGGTCGTCATCGTCCCGCAAGCCGCCGCCATACATCCAGTAATATGGAATTATTTATGGCAATTTTGTGAGAAATTCGCAATTTTCGTTGACAAATGACAAAGGCAGGCTAATTTCCGGGTATGGAGACCGCGTCGCGAAACGGAAGGAGACGGGCATGTTGATCGATTTCATGGTCAGCAATTATCGGTCGATTCTCAATCCGGCATGTCTGAGCCTGGTCGCTGCCAAGCCCATCAAGGAACACCAGGACACCAACGTCATCGCCGGCGACAGATACAATCTGCTCAAAGCAGTCGCCATCTACGGTGCCAACGCCAGCGGAAAGTCAAACTTGGTGGACGCCATCGTGCACATGAGATGGATGGTCCTCAATTCCGTCTCCCAGGAGCAGGAGAGCACCCAACTGTTCCACCGGCCTTTCAAATTGAATCACGAAAGCGTCGGCCGACCTTCCCAATTTGAGGTCCGTTTCGTCCTCGAAGACGAGACGTTCCGTTATGGCTTCCAGAACGATGAAAGCCGAATCCAGTCCGAATGGTTATTCGTATCACGAAAAAAGGGGGAGATCGCTCTCTTCGTCCGGGAAGGCGACGACATCCAGGTGCACCGCCGGGAATTCACCGAAGGAAAAGGGATTGAGCCTCGGACGAGGCCCGACGCGCTGTTTCTCTCCGTGGCCGCGCAGTTCAACGGCGCCATCTCCAACCGGGTGCTGGGATGGTTCCGCAACATCCAGCCGCTGCATGGCCTTTGGGACTTCGACTACTCGGAATACTCCATGAAAATGCTGCAGGATCCCGAACGGCGTGACAGGATTGTCGATTTCATCCGTTCCTGCGACGTTGGAATTCAGGATTTGCGTATTCGGTCGAAGTTGACCACGGAAACCAGCGGTGGAGGGAGCACACCAGGCATGCTTCAAGCAGGGGAGAAGAAGGAAGACTATCGGAATAATTTCACCCTGCTTGACAGCATTCATGGGGTGTACGACGGCACCAATCTGGTGGGAACTGTCGCGCTGAATTTCAAGACTGAAGAATCGGCCGGAACCCGGAAACTGTTCTGGATTGCCGGGGTCATCCTGGACTGCCTGGAGAAAGGCGGGATCGCCGTTATCGACGAACTGGACTCCAGACTTCACCCGATGCTGTCTGCTGCGGTCCTGGCGAGGTTTCACTCACGCGAGCACAATCCGAAGAACGCGCAATTGATCTTCGCCACCCACGACACCCATTTACTGCAGAACGGCAGACTGAGACGGGACCAGATTTGGTTCATGGAAAAAAGCCCGCAGGGAGCTTCGGACTTGTACAGTCTGGCTGAGTTCAAGCTGCCCAAGGGACAAAAGGTCCGCAACGACGCCAGTTTTCAGAAGAACTACCTCCAGGGTCGATACGGCGCCATCCCCTTTCTTGACGTGGAAAGCGGCTTGCTGGAGAAGCGGTCATGACCCGGCCGAAAAAAGTCTCGGATTTGGACAAACCCTGGAATCAACACCGGAAGAAATCCAAACGAAAAGTCTTCGAGCGATCCGAGTACAAACGCTTTTTGGTCGTGAGCGAGGGAACCAAGACCGAACCCAACTACTTTCGAAGCCTTCAGAAGCGGCTGCGTCGTGGTACTTTGGTCCTGGAGATTCTGGGCCTTGGTACCAACACGTTGGACTTGGTGGAACAGTCCCGGGTAGCCGCAGTCATAAAAACAGGGAGGAAATGGGGAGTGGGGTGACTCAAGCCAGCGGGTTCAGTGGTAGTCCTTTTCGTCTTCGTGGAAGATGGCGGCCATCGAGGGTTCATTGCTTTCAGTGACGCGAATCCCGTGCTGCCTGACCCAAGCGGAAAAACTAGCCGGATCCAGGGCAGACTCTGCGGCATACGGCAATAAGTGCACGTCCAGATCATCGCCGAATTGCTTCTGGACGGTAGCTGCGACATGTGCTCTTTCGGTGAGGCTCATGTGCGAAACCTGGGATGAGAATACGGCCAAATCGATGTCGCTGAACTCATCGGCTTCGCCCTGAGCCTGTGAACCGAACAGATACACGTCTTCGACTGGTAACAGGTCTTTCAAAGCCGAAATGACTCGGTGTATTCTGCGTCTCAGGGAAGCAGCGATCTGAACCATTTCCAAATTCTTTCCGATTCTTCGAGAATCTTCCTGGAATCGTCCTCTGAAATCTCTATCGAAGGATCGACGCAATCTACCGGATATCGACTCTCCAGATAGCATGCAGAGAGCTCCCGGAGAAAATCGACATCCTTTTCTTCAGGTACCACGTCGGAGAGTTCGCACAATCTCGCCAGGTGATGAATTCGGGGAGGCATTTCCTGAATTTTGTTGGCAAAAACGGCTTTGATGAGTTTTTCCAGTGCTTGTTGACAGCAGAAAACGACGTAGATGTGTCTGCCGGAATCGAACATGGCTTTCGCGGTGTCCAGATCATAAGTGGACATCTCAATCCATCGTTCAACGGTTGATTTCATCGAAATTCACCGATAGTCCTTCTTCTTGCGATTAAAGTACAAATACCCTTGGTGTCAAGCAGCAACACCGGACTCATGTCCAGGATGCACGGTCCACTTGTGCTCCATTATCGGAAAGAAGTGGAGTTTGTTGCAGGGAAAATGCTGGAAGACATGGACAGTTCGTACCAAGAAAAATGCGGAATCTGAGTGAAGCCCCGCGGTGCGACCGGTCCCCGGTCGCCCGGCCGGCATCCGGTCGGCCGGCGGGGGAAGAAAATGCGGCGCCGGGTCGCCGCAGTCCATATGGGAAGAAGAAATGCGGTGCCCGGTCGTCTTCGACCGGCAAGCCACCGCAGTCCATGGTGGGAGGGTGATGGTGCGGCGACGGTGCAGCGCGCGGCCGTTTGGGCCGCGTTGACATCGGCGGGAGCTTCCGTTATAGTTTCGTCAGGGCGGCCAAGTCACCGCGGCTGCCACATTTCCCACGGAGGTGAGTCGATGAACCACGGCACGTTCCGGACCCTGCTGAACCCTGAGGCGCTCGACCTCGACGAGCTGGGGCCCCTCGAGGACGTGGTGCGCGGCGCCCGGTCGTCCCCGACCGCCCAGGTCGTGGGCGTGGGCGAAGGCGCCCACTTCGTCGCCGAGTTCTCCCGGGCCCGGGAGAGCCTGGTGCGCTATCTGGTGGAGCGCCACGGGTTCGACACCATCGGCCTGGAGTGCGGCGCGCTCCAGGGCGCCCGGCTCGACGCGTGGCTCGCTTCCCCGCCCGGGACGCGGGCGCTCGAGGAGGCCGCGGGGCCCCTGACCTGCGCGCTCTATGGCTCGCTGCTGCTCCGGCTCCAGGCCTGGCGCGCCGAGACGGGCCGCGCCCTGCGGGTGGTGGGCGTCGACCTGCCCAACACGCTGGACCCGCGCGAGGACCTGGCGGACCTGGCCGAGGCGCTCGGGCGCGTCGATCCGCCCATGGTTCCGGAGGTGGAGGCGTTGAGCGCCCTGCTCGCGTCCGTCGACGGCCAGTCGGCCCTGACCTCGTCGCAAAAGTGGGGGGAGCTGGAGCCGGGCCTGCGCGACGAGGCGCTCTCGCGCGCGCTGAGGCTGCGCCATCGGCTGACGGCGCTGGCGCCCGTGCTGGGCGTGGGGGCCGAGGGTGCGGCCTTCCGGCGGGCCTCCGAGCGGGTCGCCTCGGTGGAGTACACCCTGGAGACGCTGCGGGTCATGGACCGCCTGTTCAGCGGCGCGTCGTTGGAGGGGGACACCTCGGTGCGCGACTCCTTCATGGCCCGCGCCGTGACGTCCCTGATGGTCGCGGCGCCCGACGTGAGACTGATCCTGCTCGCCCACGACAACCACCTCCAGAAGACGCCGGTGTCCTTCGCGGGCGAACTGACCGCCGTCCCCATGGGCCTGCATTTGGCGCGGCGAGGGGACTACCGGGCGATCGCCCTGACCCACCTGGGCGACACCGTCCCCGAGATGGACTTCCCCGCGCCCGACAGTCCGGTCGGATTCGCGGCCGTCACCGTCCCGGCCGACGCGCCGGTTTACGGGCACGTCGAGCGGCCGCTGCTCGACGCCTGCGGCCCCGGCGGTGTGAGCTGGCTTCGGACCGGCGCGGACACCACCGCGACGCGGCTGCGCTCCCAGAGCGCTTCGGTCGTGACGCAGGTGCGCGACGCGTTCGATTTCGTCGTGTGCACTCCCGGCGCCGGCAAGGACCCGCGGGTCACCTTCTGAAGCCGGCGGTGGTAGAAGACGGGATAAGGGAATGGGAATAGTGGAAGCAGAGCGTGCGACCGTCTTCGGTCGCCAGCACTCCATGTTCTTCGACGATCAGCCCCCCGTTGCAAGCGACCGTCTTCGGTCGCCCGACCGCCCCCGGTCGCCAGGCTACGGGGTGAGTCGAAGGTGGTCTGCGGTGATGGCGTTGAAAAACTCCCCGGACCAGAGGTCGGTGGCTGTCGGGTCGCGAAGGAAGGGAAGCACGTCACGGCGGGCCTGACCGAAGTCGACCGAAGAGAAACGCTGGTGCAGCAGCTCCAGAAGCAGGTCGCGGGTCAGGTCCTGCGTCATGGCCAGGTGGCCGGAGCGACGATGGCGCTATGCATCGGCGGCCTCCCGGGTGAGCCATTGGGAAAAGATGGCGAGGCTGGCGCGCCGGTACAGCGGCGCCAGGGTCAGGATGACCTGCCGGTCGAGCTGCAAAAGGTCCGACCTCTCCAGGCGCAGGTCTTCGAACAGGAGCCGGGTCAGTTGTCGACGCGAAGAGACCCCGCCGAGCGTGTAGAGTTGGTCACACAACGCCTTCTCGGGCGTGGCGATCAGGAAACCGGAGGCGCCCTCTCCGCCGAGCGTCACGGCAAGGGGGTACGCCTTCTCCGGCACGCAGGAGTACGTGAAGCGGCCGATGGGCGTGTCGAAGACCTTGTGCTTGTTCTTGCGGAAGCTCGCGCAGGTGATGGTCTGAACCTTCTCCGGGATCAAACCGTGAGCCGCGAGCGCATACTCGAAGGAGACGTACGACGGACCGTACAGAATTCCGGCCAGGCTCAGCGGGGAGACTTCGGGCGCCTCGGTATCGAGGTACAGACCGCGCCGGACGCGAATCCAGCGGCCGCTCTCGACCATGCGCGTCAGATTGGAATGGGGCGACGCATAGTCGGCGAGCTCGAGGATCATGGTTGCGGTGTCCTTGAACATGCTTTTTCTCCAACAGTTACGGATTTTCCATAGTTTCTGGAGAAAATCAAGGGAAAGATGCAGCCCTGGTCCTCTTCGACCGGCGGGTGACCGCAATCGAAAAGTTGAAAGAAGATGCGGTGGCAAGCCACCGCAGTCCATGATGGGAAGGGAAAACGCGGCAGCAGAGCTTCCGCACTCCAAATTCTTCGACGATTAGCCCCCCGTTGCCGAGTCCAGCGACCGGTCCCACGGTCGCCCGACCGTCTTCGGTCGCCCGCCGCAGTCCCTAAGGGGGAGAGTCGGGGAGAGTCGGGCATTGTCTGACCAGCGGAATTGGCGTATACACAGGAACGACGGAGGAAACCATGCCCCTGCAACTGGACAGCCTGGCCAAGTCGATCGCCGCGCTCGCCGAGGCCGTCGAGACCGAGGCGCGCTTCGCGGACACCCCGGACGCAGCGCTGCGCAACACCCTGCGGGCCGGTGTCGTCCAGGGCTTCGAGGTCGCTTACGAACAGAGTTGGAAGATGATCCAGCGGTGGCTGCGGGAGAACCTGGGGCCCGAGCTCGAGGAGCAGGCACGCACGCGGCGGGATCTGTTCCGGCAGGGAGCCAGGGCCGGTCTGGTCACGGATCCCGAGGCCTGGTTCGTGTATGGACAGACCCGCAACCTCACGGCCCGCACCTACGACGAAACGGTGGCGGGCTCGGTGTCCAGGGTCGCCCGCGACTTCCTGGCCGACGCCGAGACGCTGCTTCGCGCCCTGGAAGCCCGCAATGATTGACCTGGAGCCCCGTCACCTCGAGCTCGTGCGGCAAATCCTGGTGGCCCACCTGCCCGGGGTCGAGGTGCGGGCCTTCGGCTCCCGTGTGCGGGGGACGGCGCGGCGCTTCTCGGATCTGGACCTCGCGGTCCGCTCCGACGGACCGCTCCCGGCCGACCGCCTCGAGGCCCTGCGCGACGCCTTCTCGGCCTCGGAGATCGGAAGAGCACACGTCTGAACTACAGTCA
>CALKWH010000410.1 GCA_938004375.1 uncultured Pseudomonadota bacterium | reverse complement strand
GTATTCGGTGACTGGAGTTCAGACGTGTGCTCTTCCGATCTCCATTCGCGCCGGCTCCACTTCGCGCCGTCGGCCTTCTTCTCGGCCAGCGTGCGCCACGGGAAGTTCAGCACGGTCACGAATGCGAGCTTGTTGGCGAAGAGGTCCTCCATCAGGTGGGCGGCGGGGTTGAACTCGGCGAACACCTTGTCCACCTCGAGGACCTCGCCCAGATCCAGGTGCACGGGGCGGCTCAACTCCAGGCGGATCCGGGCGTTGTGGCCGAAGAGGGTCTCGAAGTTCGTCTGCAGGCGCTCGAAGAGCCCCTCACGGGCCGCCCCCTCGGGCGCGTACCGGGCCAGGCACAGCGCCTCGAACGCCCTAGTGTCGCCATCGCGGGCGGGATCCCACAGGGCCGCCGCCTGGGCCACGCCCCGCGCCGCCCGCGCCCGCTCGGGCTCGCCGTGCTTCTTCACCAGGGCCGCGACCACGCCATCGACCACCGCCGCGTCGAGCTTCGCCATCTTCGCCTCCTCCTTCACCGCCGGGGTGGCCACTGGCGTCGTCACCGGCGTCGTCACCGGGGCCGTCCCCGGCTCCGCCGCCGCCGGCCCTTTGGGAGTTTCGCCGCCCATGGGCGACTTCGGCGCCCCTGGCGTGCACCCGGCCACGAGCCCCGCCACAGTCACGATCATCAGGATTTTCCTCATGCTTCACCTCCAGTTCCCTCCACTACCCGACCCCCGCCTCCGTGTCAAGCCTCCCCCTCCATGGTTCAACCCCACCACGCCTCAGTTTTTACTTAGCAAAGTGTAAAATGAACGTAGCGGCTTCTGTTATCGCGAAGCATCGTGAAATGGGGGGTCCCTGAGCCTGAAATGGGGGGAAAACCGCGAAAAAAGCGACCGATTGAATTGGCGCTGTTTGAATTAGAACCGAAGCAGATACACTGAGGATATCGCGAAAAGGCTTCTTCGCGGTTCAGGAGGCGCTCGCAGCGCCAGTCGGATCGCAGAAATCAGAGCAGCGGCACGGTCGCGACGCCAAGATAGACGCGCATCGCGAAAGTCCCCTCCGGGAAAGGCGCGTTGCGGTTTCCCTTGCGGAACGCCCGCTTTGCCTCGCCGTACTGGGAAACGAATCGCTTCAGCCGATGAATCCACGCGCTGCGGGACTCCTCGTGCTTCGAGGACACTTTGGGGTTTCGCGAAAAAGGCGTCCACTTCGTCTCCGGTGAGTCGAAAGGGTCGATGGCCAGACACCCCTTGCGCCCCAACCACTTCTGCCCCTTGGCCTCGCGGTCCGCCGCGATGGCCGCCTCGGTCTCCGCCACCCGCTGGGCCAGATAGCGACCATAATCCTGCTGGCTCATGCTCTCTCCACCGGGCACGGGGGTGAGCACCAGCTCGCGGGTCAGGAGCGTAGGGTCCGTGGTCTTGGCGAAGAACCGGGGCGGGCGCTTCGTGGTGATTTTCCCTTTGGTGATTTGTCCGATGTCGGTGATGGCGCCGGGCCAGAGGTGATGCTGCGGCACCAGGCCGGCTTTCACCGGATTGGTCAGCGTGTAAACGACTTTGTCGAAGGCATCGCCGCTCTCGGGCAGCACGCAATAGTTGGGCCGCGCGCCGCCTTCCCACATGGCGCCGAAACGCCCCAGGCTGCAATTGACGTATCGAGCGATGGTCTGGTTCATCGCCTGCACGAAGAGGGGTGCGTGGCCGTCGGGGTCGGTGAAGACGACGTGCAAATGATTGGACATCGCGCACAGAGCATGGATGGCCACCGGGTGGCGGGCCTGAGCGTCGGCGACGCAGTAGAGCACGGCGTCGCGCAACTCCTTCGAGGGCCGTAGAAAAAAGCAGCGCTGGCTGGTGTTTCGGGTGAGCAGGTAGGTCGTGGAGGCTTCATACAGAAACGGCTGGACCATCGGTTCGTGCTCCTTGCCGCGCCCGTGGGAGCTCCCTCCATGGGGTCTTTTCCGTCGCGGCCGGGACCATTATCGAACCGAGATGAAGATGGTTGCGGGACAGACGAGAAATTCGTCAATAAAATATAATGAGTACGGTTCTGATTCCAGCAGGAGTGAAAAATTCCAGTGGATGGGCCTACTTGAGAGATATAGTAGAACAGAGGCGTGGAAGAAATTCCCCAGAAGGAACTCCCAGACATGGGAAATGGAACAAGATTAATTGGATGGGTTAATATATTCCAAGTTTAAGCCCCCTGGGTACAGATAGGATGTGTATTGGGCGAAACCATAAACCTCGATTCCGAATTTTATTGCCGCGTTCGGAGCAATGATTATGTGCCCCCCATTGTTGCCTGTCGATGTTATGTCAATTTGAGCTACACCCCAGCCGGTTGAACCGATAGGAATATACTGTTGAGTACCAATTACAACACCATCACAACTTATGTATTCAGAAGAATTGACCGGAATCTCAGCGATGACATTAACATAATTTACAGTAAATGAGGACGGGGTGGCGAAGGTGTACTCGGAGCGGTACTGTTCAACCGGCACCACTTGGCTAAAAGCTGGGTCACCCGATTTGTCAAAGCTAGTGGTCCAATAATTCTGTCCTACCGTGAACTTGCCAACCATAATCGGACCCGTAGCGTTGATTTCGAAATGGATACCCGGTTCTGGCATGAATTCGATGTACTCTCCGGCGTTGAGGGTAGCCGGGTTCTCAATGGCGGGATTGAAAGCGACCTGCACGCCGTTCTCAGCTGCCAGGACGCGAATGACGTTGGTCTCGCCAGTGTGGGCTTCTACGGGATGAGTCAGACCGACCATGAAGTGCTTGCCCCAAGTCTCAATGGGAAACATCATATCTTCGAGGTGATCACAAGCCCAGTAGTTGTATGGGATAAACACGCAATTGTGGCCGGCCCACACAGCCAGAGGGTTGTTTGACGTGATCTTGGAACCGGTCAGATCGTAGGCATTGCCGGGATTACAATAGAGATATGCGTTTGTGTCGGGACCGGACCTGTCCGAACCGAGGCCGGTGGGGCAGGAGTTATAAGAAAGGTCGTTCACAGTAACGAGTTGAAGCACGTCACCCTTGTTTAAAGCATGCTGTACAGTCCCCCCCGGCGCGAGCGAGCCCACACCAACACCGGCGGCGAAGTATGCCTTTGAATCAATCGTCACCTGAGTGTTGTCGGCGGTGGCCACGACAGTTAAAACTCCTGGGATGTTCAAATCCTGGTTACCATTATTCACAACCAAAGTGGGGCGCCCCATGACCCTGTAGTTTCCGGAAAGAACGGATACCGGTATCAACAAGGAGGCGTCGTTGGAGTAACTGAAATTGCCACCCAATTGAAAATCGAAGGGGCTGAACTGGTATAGCGCAACCGGCAGGGAAGTCTCAATATGATAGGCTCCCTTGCTGTCGGCAGCTCGGTAGATGCCGGAGAGATCGGAAGAGCACACGTCTGAACTCCAGTCACCGAATACGAT
>CALKWH010000409.1 GCA_938004375.1 uncultured Pseudomonadota bacterium | reverse complement strand
ACGAGACCGTATTCGGTGACTGGAGTTCAGACGTGTGCTCTTCCGATCTGGCGACATAGACCTCCAGCGCGCCGGCCGCCCGCGCCAGATCGCCCACGAGCTCGGTCTCGGTGTCGAGCAGGTCCTCGTGGTTCCCCTCCAGTTGGATGATCAGATGCGCGCCGGCCATGGCGGCCGGGCCGGAGATGAGGGTCGTGCCCAGGTATCGCTGTCCCAGGGCCAGGGCCGTTGCGTCCATCAACTCCAGGGCCGAGGGCAGGATGCCGGTCTCCCGGACGATGCGCGGCACGAACGCGACGGCCGAGGCGGTGTCGGGGAAGCAGGCCAGCAGATCCACGCCATGGGCGCAGCGGGGCACCAGCCGCAGGGTGACCCCGGTGATCACCGCCAGGGTGCCCTCGGAGCCGGCGAGGAGGTGGACGAAGTCCAGGCCGGTGACGTCCTTGCGGCGCTTCCCGCCGAAGCGGGTGACGCGGCCGTCGGGGAGCACCGCCTCGAGGGCCAGGACGTTCGCGCCGGTGGCGCCGTACTTGATCACCTTGTTTCCGCCGGCGTTCTCGGCGACGTTGCCGCCGATGCACGAGGCGTCGCCGCTGCAGGGATCGCCGGCGTAGAGGAAGCCGGCCGCGGCGGCGGCGGCGGTGATCTCGGAGTTGATCACCCCCGGCTCGACGGTGATGGTCATGTTCAGGGGGTCCACCTCGAGGATGCGGTTCATGCGCTCCAGCGACAGGACGATGCCGCCGTACGCCGGCACCGCGCCGCCGGAAAGACCGGTGCCGGCGCCCCGCGGCGTCACCGGGACCCGGTGGGCGGTGGCGAAGGCCATGAGGCGGCTGACCTCGTCCGTCGTGGTGCAAAACACGACCGCCTCGGCCAGGTGGGGCTCCTTCCAGAAGCGCGCGGGGATCTCGTCGAGGGAGCAGGACCGTCGCCGCTCCGGATCCGTGGAGACGCGCTCCGGTCCCAGCAGGGAGATCAACTCCTCGAGCAGGGCAGGCGAGAGCGGAGTGAACGGTGTCACGTCAGGCCTCCGCCGCGTCGCAGCCGCTCGATCAGGTTTGGCACCAGCACCCAGGCGTCCCCGACCAGCGCGAGATCGGCGGCCTGCATGATGGGCGCGCGGGGATCCCGGTTGATGGCCACGACGGTACCGGACGTGCGCATGCCGGCCAGATGCTGGACGGCCCCCGAGATGCCTACGGCGACGTAGAGCCTGGGAGACACCACGCGACCGGAGAGGCCGACCTGGTGTTCGTGGCCGATCCAGCCCGCCTCGACGGCCGACCGGGAGGCTGCCACGCTGCCATTGAGCAGGCGGGCGAGCTCACCCAGCATCCCGAAGCCCGCGGACCTGCGCAGGCCTCTCCCGCCGGCGACGATCACGTCGGCGCTCTCCAGCGCGTGGTCCAGCCCGGGAGAGGAAAAGGCGTCCAGGGCGGTCACGCCCAGGGTGTCGAAGGTCGACTCAGGCAGCGCGAGCCGGCGACACGCGGTCACCGGGCGCCAGGACGCCGGCACCGGGAGGGACCGGGGGCGCACGGTGGCCAGCTGCGGGCGGCTCCCCGGGGATGCGATGGTGGCCATGACGCTGCCGCCGAAGGCGGGCCGGACCTGCAGCAGGTCTCCGGTGAGCGGGTCCATGGACAGGCCGGTGCAGTCCGCGGTCAGCCCGCAGCGCAGCGAGGCGGCCGCGGCGGGCAGCACGGCGCGCCCGGCCGAGGTGGCGGCGGCGAGCACGATCGCCGGGTCGAGCTCCCGCACGGCGGCGGCGAGCACGCGGGCGTGAAGCCCGGCCTCGAACCGGGCGCAGGACGAGTGCTCCACCGTGACCAGCGGCACCGGCAGCGGCGGCGGGGCCAGCGGACCGGCGCCGATCAGGAGCACGGCGCAGTCGAGGGGATCCCCGGCCAGCCGCGCGGCCACCAGCGCCAGTTCGATCGTGGAGGCCGCCGGTGTGCCCTGGGAATACTCGCCCAGCACCAGAATCCTCATCGCGCACCTGGGTCGTCGGACGGGAGGAGCCCGAGCCGGGCGAGGGTGCCCACCAGGTCGTCGAGGCCCGCCTCCGCGTCGCCGGGCGCATACCGCCGGGTCTGGCGTCGCAGCACGGGCCGCTCGACGCGCACGACGCGGGTGGGGGAGCCGGCCAGGCCGACCTCGACCGGCGCGAGCCCCAGTGCGGCGGCGTCGAGCTGCGTGACCGTCGCGCGACGGGCGCGCTTCTTTCCGTCCAGGGTCGGCAGGCCCAGGGGGCAGGCGGCCGCGGTCACGGTGAGCAGGCAGGGCAGGGGGAGGCGCACGCGGTCGCCGCCGTCCTCAAGCTCCCGCGTCACCGTGACGGCGCGGGTACCGTCGATGGCGGGTTCGAGGTCCGCCTGCCGGACCCGGGTAGCGAAGGGCAGACCCAGCAACACGGCGGTCTCGGGACCCACCTGGCCGGTCTCTCCGTCGGTGGCCTTCTCCCCGCACAACACCAGGTCGAACGGCCCCAGGAGGCGCAGGGCGGCGGCGAGGGTGAGCGCGGTGGCCCACGTGTCCGCGCCGGCGAACGCCCGGTCCGTGAGCAGGACGGCCTCGTGGGCGCCCATCGCCAGCGCCTCGCGCAGCGCGCGGACGGCGGCGGGCGGACCCATGGAGATCGCGGTGACGTGGAGCTGGGTGTCGTCGGAGAACCAGCCCTCCAGCGCGGACAGCGCGTGCAGATCCAGCAGGTTGGGCACGGCGGCCGCGCCCTCGCGCACGAGGGTACCGGTGACCTCGTCCATGCGGACCTGGTCCGTGTCGGGGACCTGCTTGATCAGGACGGCGACGCGCATGGGGTGGGGTTCCGCTACTGCAGGCTGTGTTCGAGGAGCTCGAAGGTGACGCCGTCGAGGGTGGCGGTGAACTCGAGGGCGTCCTTGGTGCACCAGTAAGACAGGCGCTCGGCGCCGGGGGTCATGTCCCAGGAGATCGAACAGTTGCCCGGGACCATGCCGTTGGTGAAGAAGTAGTCCTGGATCTCGGGGACGCTCCAGAGGACCTGGTAGGAGCTCAGGAACCAGGCGGTCCGCCCGGGGCGCGGGAGAAAGGCGAAGAACACGTCCGGCGTGGCGGCGGGGAAGAAGCGCACGTTGCGCACCTGGCCCATCAGGGGGGCGTCGTAGGCCGGATCGTCGGGCTGCAGGGACCGGTGGGTCTCCCACGCGGCGAGGGCGTCGACCAGGTGCTGCGTGATGAAGTCCCGATCCGTGAACTGGTCGTTGAGCTGCCACAGCATGGAGACGTCGGTCTGGACCAGCCACACCAACGGATCGAACAGGATCACGGTGACGGACTTGCGGCTCTCGCGCAGCAGGCACTCGGCGACGTGGGGGAAGGAGACGACCTTCCAGTGCATGTCCCAGGGCGCGGTCTCCTGCGTCACGTGGCCCGAGCCCATGTACTGCACGTAGAGGCCGTCGTCGTTGACGGTCAGGTCGCCCGTGGCGGTGACCGCCGCGTTGCAGTAGGAAGTGTTGGTCAGATCCCCGGAGATGCCGGTGGAGGTGAGCCCGACCAGGGCGAGATCCTCGTCGGAGATCAGGGGCGAACCGTTGTCCTCCATGCCCACGCCGGTGATGTCCCAGCTCACGGGGGCGTCCCCGTCCTGGAGATCGGCCAGGAGCTGGAGGGCGATCGCCTGCTCGTCGAAGGAGTTGTGGCTCTCGCCGAACAGCAGCGCCACCCGACGGGGATCGGCCGTGAAGAGCCCGCGGACGTGGGCGAGGAACGCGTCGTAGGTCATGGCGTCGGCCGTGGCCGCGGCGTCGAGATCGGAAGAGCGTCGTGTAGGGAAAGAGGGTAGATCTCGGGGGGGGCCGTGGTATTAAACAAAAAAACAACATAGAGAACG
>CALKWH010000408.1 GCA_938004375.1 uncultured Pseudomonadota bacterium | reverse complement strand
TCGTATTCGGTGACTGGAGTTCAGACGTGTGCTCTTCCGATCTAGCTCGGCGACGACACTACCACCAACCGCAACGTCCCGGTCCCGGTCCCGTTCTGACGCGCCGGGCGTGCGACTGGACCAACTTCCGGAAACCATGAAACCGATGTCCAAATTCACCCTGCTCCTATTCTCCCTGGTTCTCGCGGCGTGGGGCTGCGCCTCGCGCACCCCGGCGCGGGTGGGCCCGCCCGCGCCCGACGCCGCCGCGCTCACGGCGGTCGTGGTCACCCCGCTCTCGTCGCCCGGACCGGACCGCGTCATCCGCGATCCCGCCCGCCTGCGCTCCCTCGCCGCGTCCTTCGCGTTCGCCCCGACGGGCTGGTCCCCGGGCGACACCCGCGGACCGGCGCCCGCCTATCGCGTCGTGTTCCGGGGACGCACGGGATCCTCGACCTACTTTCTGGGCGCCTTCCCGCCGGCCGTGAGCATGCCGCTTTACATCTACTCGACCTGGTGGGTCTCCCCGGCGACCGGCGATGGCCGGCCCGACCCCGCGCGCCGCAAGGGCCTGGCGGACACGGTGCGATTCCGGCTGTTCCACGACCTGGGGCTGTGACATGACCGAACACAAAATCTACTCGATGGCGTTTTCCAAGGTTTATCCGATGTACGTGCAGAAGGCCGAACGGAAGCACCGCACCCGGGCCGAGGTCGACCAGATTGTTTGCTGGTTGACGGGATACACGCCCGCGGGGCTGGCCGACCAGCTCGCACGCCACAGCGACCTTCGCACGTTCTTCGATGGGGCGCCTGCCTGGAATCCGGCCTCGGAGCGGGTCACCGGCGTGGTCTGCGGCGTGCGCGTGGAGACGATCGAGGATCCGCTGATGCGCCGGATCCGGATCCTGGACAAGCTCATCGACGAGCTGGCCAAGGGCAGGCCGTTGGAGAAGATCCTGCGCTGAGCGCGCCGGACGTGGGCATCAGATCGATCGGGGAGGCCGGCGTTCTCCAGGCCCATGGTGTGACGCCTCTGGCCCGTCGCGTCGATGACCGTGAACGAGATGCGGGTGTCCGAGCGGCGGATCAGCGCGACCTCGCCGTCGGTGAGGGGCAGCACGCGCCCGGCGGTCCCCGATTCCTGCAGCGGGATGGGGAAATTCAGTTGCGCCAGCAGGTCTCGGGGCCGACCTCGTAGATTTCACCCCGGTCGACGTCGAGCACGCCGTCGCCGCAGATCGACCTGAGCTGCAGATCCTCGCACGCGGCGAGGCCGGCGCCGAGCAGGAACACCGCATGGGCAACCATCAATTTCAAGTGGCTCCGGCGCATGTTCGCTTCATCTCCGCGAAGTTGTTTATACCACGCCTTGTGTTGCATGCAAGTAGCACGCGGCGCCAAGTCGCCGCACTCCAAAATCCCCGCAAGAAGAATGATGTGACGAAGCCAGTCTGAGCACATCGCAGCAGCAAAGCAGGGGGGTGTCGGGCGACCGTGGGACCGGTCGGGGGGATTTCCGGCCTCGGCTGACCCGAGCAGTGCGTGGAAGATGCTCTCATGGCCGGGCCGGCGTCCCCCTGACCAGAGGGTATGAGACTGCAGTTGACTGCAGTCTCCGAGATGCTCTCCCGGAAAGAAAAGATAGAATAAAAACAAATAGTTACCCCCGCCGCTCGGCGAGAAAGTAAGAACAAAACCAAACGATAGACAGACGGAGAATGGCCGGTCGTGGCGTTTTGGCCACGACCGGTGAGCACGAACCGGAAGAAGAGAAAGAAGAAGAAAAAGAAGAAGAAGAAGCGGGAGCAGAGCTCCCGCAGTCCATGTGGGAAAGAGGCGACGGAATTTTTTGACATCCCGGGCGTTGTAGCGGCATTGTCGGAGGCGGTCGCCCGCGCGTGGCGGCCTTGCACCGTTTCATAATCGTGCAACGAAAGGACGAGGGTGACAATCATGGAGAAGAAATCGATCATCGCGATGGCCGTGCTCGGCGGGCTGCTCGCCATGGGCATGTCCGGGGCGGCGTTCATCCTGGGCGCCCAGACCAAGGAGGCCGTGGCCGGCAAGCAGCAGGGGCAGCAGGTCACCGTCAAGGGGCTGGCGGTCAAGGACGTCGTGGCCGACAGCGTCGAGTGGACGGTGACCATCTCGGTGCGCGAAGCGACCTTCGCCGAGGCGCTGGCGAAGATCCGCGCGGTGCGCCCCGTGGTCGACGCGTTCCTGAAGCGCGAGGGCGTGGACAAGGCCCAGATCGCCGAGGGCCCCGAGCAGGTCAGTCCGAACTTCGAGACCGTCTACCTCGAGAACGGCGGCCAGAAGCAGGAGCAGAAGGGCTTCAACGGCTCCCAGAGCCTGACCGTGACGAGCCGCGACCTGCAGCGGATCGTGCTGGCCAGCAAGAACATCCTGCAGCTGCAGGCCGAGGGGCACCCCGTCTCCGCCGGGCAGCCGCTGTTTTTGGTGGGCAACCTCGAAGACCTGAAGATGTCGCTGATCGCCGCGGCCACCGCCAACGCCCGCAAGCGCGCCGAGGAGTTCGTGAAGCAGGACGGCGTCAAGGTCGGCGTGATGCGCTCGGCCTCGCAGGGCGCGTTCTACATCCTGCCCGAGGGCGGCGCGTCGGACAGCGACGAGTACGGCGGCGTCTACGACAAATCCACGATCAAAAAAGTCGCCAAGGTCGTCGTGACCATCGTCTACAACATCGAGAAATAAATTTTCGTTGGAACAATTGGCGTTCAGGGGCTCTCGACCGGCATCGGCACGGTGAACGGCCCCCCGCCGATGCCGCCGAGGCCGAGCTGGCCGAAGTCGTTGGTGCCCCAGCACCACACCTGGCCTTCGCCGGTCAGCGCGCAGGTGCCCTTGTCGCGGGCGTCCACGGTCGAGCCCCGGGGCAGACCGCCCACGAGTTGAGGATCGAGGGTCTCCGTCAGCCCGCCCAGGCCGAGCTCGCCGTCCTCGCCGCCGCCCCAGCAGTGGAGCTCGCCCGCGGCCGAGAGGGCGCAGGCGTGGATCGCGTGGACGGCGATCACGTGGGTCGGAAAACCGCCGGGCATGAGCACGGGGACGGGGACCAGACGGTTGGTGGTGGTGCCGTCGCCGACCTGACCGCGGGTGTTCTGACCCCAACAGTACGGCTCGCCGCCGACGGACACCGCGCAGGTGGTCATGTAGCCGGCGTCGATCGATCGGAACCCGACGCCCGGGGCGACGACCCCGGCCGGGGTCAGGATGTTGGTGCCAGACTGATTGTTGCCCACCTGCCCCACGTTGTTGTAGCCCCAGCAGCGCAGCGCGGTGGTGTTCGTGACCGCGCAGGTGTGGCCGTAGCCCGCGGTGATGGCGGTGAAGGTGGTGGCGGACGGCATGGCCACGGGCGTCGGGATGTTGACTTCGTTCCAGCCGCCGTTGCCCAACTGTCCGGTCGAGCCGGCCCCCCAGCACCAGCCGTTTCCCAGATCGTCGATGGCGCAGGTGTGGGCGCTCCCCGCGGCGATGGCGGTGAACGTGCGGTTCGCCGGCATCGTCACCCGGACGGGCGTCGTCTGGTCGGTCACCGCGCCGTTGCCCAGCCGTCCGGCGTAGCCGCCGCCCCAGCACCAGGCGACGCCGGTCGTATCGAGGGCACAGGTGTGGGACGTGTTGGCCGAGATCGCGGTGAAAGTGACGCCGTTGGGCAAGGTCACCGGGACAGGGATCGGACTGTCCGTGGTACCGCCGTTGCCCAGGCGTCCGAAGCGCCCGCTGCCCCAGCAGAAGGCACGGCCCAGGTCGTCCAGGACGCAGGCGTGGACGTCCCCTGCGGCCAGCGCGACCGCGTCGTGGCAGCCGGAGAGGTCGTAGGCGCAGTCGACCCCGCAGGCCGGCGTCCCGACGAAGGACCCTGCGTCGGCGCAGGAGGCGCCCGCAGGAAGCACACCGTCGCAGTCCTCGAAGCCGGACTGCAGGACGTCGTCGCCGCAGCGGCCGTTGAGCTCGCACTCGGACTCGTCGAGGGTGCAGTCCGCAAGGCAGGAAGGCTGCAGGCCCGTGCCGCCGTGCCAGCCCAGGGTCTCGCAGGTGGCGTCGCCCAGGTCGGCGCCGTCGCAGGCCTCGTACGACGCCTGCCGCGCGCCGTCCCCGCAGCGGCCGGCCGCCTCGCACCCGGTCAGGTCGAGGCCGCAGTCCTGCGGGCAGGCGAGCGCCCCCCCGTGGAACCCCAGCCCCTCGCAGGTCTGGCCGGCCAGATCCGTGCCGTCACAGGGCTCGTCCCCGGCGGCCACGTCGTCCCCGCACTCGACGATCTCGCACACCGACGGAGAGCCGGTGCAGTCCCAGCCCGGCTCCACCGTGCAGTCCGCGGCGCAGCCGTCGGCGGGGGCGGTCCCCGCGTCGTCGCAGCCCTCGTCGGGCTCCACGACGCCGTTGCCGCACACGCTGATGCAGCCGGAGATGTCATATTGGCAATCGGCCCCGCAAGCGAGCGCCCCGCCGGTGAAGCCGAGGGTGACGCACGTGTTTCCGGTCAATTGCTGGGCGTCGCACACCTCGCCGTGGTCCACGTCCACCGTGTTGTCCCCGCAGCGGGGGCCGCAGGCCGCGGTGTCGAACGTGCACGCCGGGGTGCACACCGGAGCGCCGACGTTCTCGTAGTGGCCCAGCGAGACGCAGTCCTGCCCGCCCAGGTTGGCGCCGTCGCAGGCCTCGCCGGGATCGAGGAACTCGTCCCCGCAGTGGTCCTGGGTCTTCACCTCGGTCTTGCATCCGGCGACGAGGGCGAGCGCGACAAATATTCCTACAATACGCATAGGGAATTCCTCCGGCGTCACGTCCGGGCGCGACGCGACCACTATACGGGCGGCTGGGCGGAATGCAAGCTGACGGCGCGGGGTTCGAGGGTCTACGAACGGCGGCGGTCGACTGAAATTCCGCTTAACAAACCGTAGAACCTGTGTTTTCCTCAGACGTCATCGATTCGGACCCGCAGGAGTGTCTCATGAAGAACCTATTTGTCTGGAGCCTGTTCGCGATTGCCGCGCTGTCGTTCACCACCTGTACGCCCAAGGGCACCGACAAGCCCTCGAAGCCCGCCGTGGCTGGAAAGGAAGGCGCAGCCGGAGCTGGCGCCACCGACCCGTTCACCGGACTGATGGTCTCCGACACCCACTTGCCGTGGGTGTTCAAGCACGGCGCCGGACCCAAGCCGCCCGCGTCCGGCTTCCAGAAGCTCCTGGCGTTCCCGCGGCCGCCCGAGCCGCCGAAGGTGGCCGATCCCGGCCCGCTCAAGGTCCTGCGGGTGCAGCCCACGGGCGAGATCCACAACACCGCCGCGCTGACGGTGGCCTTCTCGCAGCCCATGGTGCCCCTGGCGAGCCTGGATCAGATGCGCGAGCAACCCGTCCCGGTCACCCTCGAGCCGGCGATCAAGGGCCGCTGGCGCTGGCTGGGGACCACCCTGCTGGCGTTCGAGCCCGAGGTGCGCTTCCCGTTCGCCACGCACTATTACGTAAAGATTCCGCAAGGCACCAAGAGCGCCCTGGGCGCCGCGCTGCCCGAGGCGGCCCAGTTCTCGTTCTCGACGCCGGCGCTCAACATCAGTTCCGGGCACCCCTACTCCGGTGAGACCCACGCCCGCCCGGAGACGCTCATCGTCCTCTATTTTGATCAGCAGATCGATCCCGCCGCGCTGGCGCCGTTCCTGTCGCTGCAGAAGCACGGCAGCGTGCCGGTGCCCTGGAAGCTCCTCTCCCGCGCCGAGTTCGACGCCCACGAATACCAGAAAAAGCACAAGCTTGGCTGGAACGACGGCCGCACCCTGGTGTTTTTGCCCGAAAAGCCCCTGGAGAAGTCCACCGGGTACTCCATCGTGTTGAAGAAGGGTGCCCCCAGCGCCGAGGGACCGCGCAAGACCGCCGCGGACCAGGTCCACTCCTTCACCACGTACGGCCCCATGAAGGTCACCCGCCTGCGCTGCGGCTGGAACAACGAGCCCTGCCGGCCCGGCTACTCCTGGGCGGTCGAGTTCTCGAACCCCGTGGCCACCGAGCACGATCCCCTGCAGAAAGATCGGAAGAGCGTCGTGTAGGGAAAGAGTGTAGATCTCGGTGG
>CALKWH010000407.1 GCA_938004375.1 uncultured Pseudomonadota bacterium | reverse complement strand
ACCACCGAGATCTACACTCTTTCCCTACACGACGCTCTTCCGATCTGCGTGAACGACGCGCTGTCCACGTTGAGGGTCTTCACGTCGCACAGGATCTCGTTGTCGTACAACTTGGTCAGGTCGTTGTCGATGCGCAGCGCGGGCTGCGGCAGGACGCCGAGGGGCTCGAGGACGCGGTGGGTTCCGAACGGGTTGCCATGAAGTTCCTGCATACAATCCTCCTATGGGGTCGGTCGCACGCCGTGGACCGGGGTTTCTCGGGGACTAGCGGGGACGGTAGATGACCCGCCCGCGGGTGGGGTCGTAGGGCGACACGGCCACGGTCACGCGGTCACCGAGCACCACGCGGATGCGGTAGCGGCGCATCTTGCCGGCGAGGTGCGCGAGCACCACCAGCCCGTTGTCGGTCTTCACGCGAAACTGGCCTCCGGCCAGCACTTCCACGACTTCGCCTTCGAGCTCGATTTGGTCATCCTTGGACATGCGTACTCCAGTCGACGGCCCGGGACACCCGGGGAAAAGGCACGCCCGATGCGGGGACGGGCCCGCGCGGGCAAGTGAACATACCAATAAGCGGCCCGACGTCAAGTGCGAGGTTCATGGGAACCGGGATTTTTTTCACGGGTCGGGTTCACAGGAGCTGGGGCGGCCGGCGGGCGCCGCGGGAGAGCCGGGGCGTACGGGCCGCGAGCCGGTCCCGGGGGTTGGCCGCGGCGCGGCCGACGGGGGAGTCCGGGCGGAACAGGTTGTCCAGCGTGAGGGCGCCGGTCCCTGGGAGGCTGCCGGTCCCGGGGAGGCTGCCGGCGCCGGGCGCTCCGGGCGCGGGGGGCAGGGGACGGGCGGTCCCGGCCAGGGGCGCGGGGCGCGGGGCGGCCGAGGCCACGGGCTTCAGGACGTCGGCCGATTCGTCTTCGAGGCTGGCGCCGGCCTCCTCGGCCTGCAGGATCATCTCGCCGCGCGTGATCAGCACGCCGGCGGGGGCCACGAAGCCCAGGCGCACCTGCTGGCCGCGGATCTCCTTGACGATGATGCGGATGTTGTCTCCGACGATGATCTCCTGGCCGGGTTTGCGGGTGAGCGTCAGCATGCTGCTATTCTTTTCTTTCCGTCCTTGCCGGAAGGGGCGTTCCACCGACGGGTCCGCCGGTTGATCGGATCGGAACGAAGTCCAAGAAGTACCTGTTGTTCGGATCGTTTTCCACTTTTTTTTAGGAGTTTTTTCAAATTCCCCCGATCCAGGTGTGTCCGGGCACACGGCAGCTATTATTTGCTTCCAGTCACAATGTAGACGTTCAGGACGTTGTTTTCATAAGAAGTCGCAGTCATTTCGTTGGCGCCGTCGCCGTCCAGATCGATGATCCAGGTGCCGCCGGCCTGGCCGAAGCCGGTCTCGATGACGTGGGTGGCGAAGGTGCCCGCGGAGACCTGTTCGAGCCAGAAGAGGCGGTCATCGCCGTCGCCGGACACCAGTACGTCCAGGTCGCCGTCGCCGTCGATGTCCCCCACGCCGAAGATGCCCGGGGCCGCCTGGGGGGCGAACATGCTGCCGGCGCGCGAGACGATGCCGCAGGAGATCTGGTGCTTCGTCCACAGGTTCTCTTCCTGGCCGGGGGCCGGGGGATCGAACACGTAGATGGCCGCCTCGGGGTCGCCTGCGTTGGCGGTGGTGTTGGAGTGGTTCGAGGCGACCAGGCGGGTCACGCCGTCGCCGTAGAGATCGGCGACCATGAGGGCCTCGATGGAGGGTCCGATGTCGGTGTTGATGGCGTGGCGGGTCCAGGTGCCGGCGGGGTGCTGCGGGTCCGGGTCCGCCTCGCGCTCGAACCAGGCCACGGCGCCGCCCGCCAGGAAGAACTCGGCGCTCACGATGTCCAGGTCCCCGTCGTCGTCGATGTCGTACATGCGGGGGAAGCTGCCCATGCCGGCGCCGATCTCGCGGGGGGTCGGGTCGAAACGGTCGGCGGTGTCGGTGCCCTTGAACCACTGCGCCACCGCGCGGTCCGAGCCCATGAAGCCGGCCTTCTCCTCGCCGGTGGTCACGAGATCGAGGATCCCGTCGCCGTCGAGGTCGGTGAGGGTCGCGAGGTGGTAGAACAGGGCCGAGCCCGAATCGACGATGTCATGGCGGATCCACTGACCGCCGGCGTTCTCGAACCACATCAGGCCGCCGCAGGGGGCGCCCATGCCGCCCATGGTGCAGGCGAGGAAGCCCGCGGGGACCAGGATGTCCGGGTCGCCGTCGTCGTCCACGTCGTGGATGGTGGTGCGGTTGGGGAACTTGATGCCCATGTCCTCGGTGATGACGGTCTCGGCGAGCTCCCAGGTGCGGACGTCGGCGCCCTGGGTGTAGATCTTCAGCGTGCCGTTGGGCATGGTGATGCCCGAGATGGTGCCGAACGAGGACACCACCAGGTCGGGCCTGCCGTCGTCGTTCATGTCCGCGATGGTCACGAAGGCGGGGCCCGCAAGGTCGTCGGCCACGGTCACGGTCTCGAGCGTGAGCGGGTTCTCGGTGACCTCGCACCCGGTGCAACCGGCCGTGTCATAGGTGCAGGACGAAGTGCACGCGAGGGTCCCGCCGGTGAAGCCGCCGCCGAGGGTGGCGCAGGTCGCGCCGCCCAGGTCGGCGCCGTCGCAGTCCTCGCCCGTCTCGCGCAGGGCGTTGCCGCACACCGGCGTGTTGTTGTTCGTGTTGTTGACGTTGTTGAGGTTGTTGACGTTGTTGACGTTGTTGACGTTGTTGGTGTTGTTGATGTTGTTCGTGTTGTTGATGTTGTTGACGTTGTTGACGTTGTTGGCGTTGTTGACGTTGTTGGCGTTGTTGGACGTGCCGCCGCCGTCGTCGCAGCCGAAACAGCCGAGGAAGAGGACCAGAAATCCGAGTTTGCGCATGAAAACCTCCGAGGGGTGAGAGTCGTTGAACCTGCGGGCAATAACGCCCGTTATCCCGTTGGAACGGTCAATAGCACCGCGAACAAACGTTTTCAAGTGAAAAATAACGCACGTTGCACAACGGGTGATAATGAGCCTGCGCAAGTTCAGCTTTACGAGGGGGGCCCTTTTCTGTTACAGCTGCGCGAGAAGGAGGTGTTTCCATAATGATCGAAAAAACCGTCTCTTCCCTCGTCGAGTCCTGCGATCCTCAGGTCGCCGCCATCCTCCAGGGCGAGGACGAGCGCCAGGCCGCCGTGCTGCGCATGATCCCGTCCGAGAACTACGCCAGCCCCGCGGTGCGCGCGGCGCTCGCCTCCACCCTGTCGAACAAGTACGGCGAAGGGTACCCCGGCCGCCGTTATTACCAGGGTCAGCAGTATACCGACGCGGTGGAGCGCCTCGCCATCGAGCGCGCCTGCCGCGTGTTCGGGTACCCGTACGCCAACGTGCAGGCCCTCTCGGGGGCCCCGGCAAACCTGGGCGTCTACACCGCGTTCCTGAAGCCATTCGAGGGCCGCATCATGGCCATGCGCCTCGATCACGGCGGCCACCTGACCCACGGCAGCCCGGTGTCGGTCACCGGCCAGTGGTTCGAGATCCAGCACTACGGCTGCGACGCGCAGGACCGGCTGGACATGGACGAGATCCGGCGCCTGGCGCTGGAGTTCCGGCCCCACGTCCTGGTCTGCGGCTACACCGCGTATCCCCGGGTCATCGACTTCGCGCGCTTCGGTGAGATCGCCCGCGAGGTCGGTGCCATCAGCCTCGCGGACGTGTCCCACATCGCCGGGCTCATCGCCGGCGGCGCGCATCCGAGCCCGTTCCCCCACATCGACATCGTGTCCTTCACCACGCACAAGACCCTGCGCGGGCCCCGCGGCGCGATCATCCTGTCCCAGAAGCCCGAGCACGCCGAGGCCATCGACAAGGCCGTGTTTCCCGGCCTTCAGGGCGGCCCGCACTTCGCGACCATCGCCGCGGTGGCCGTCGCGCTGCACGAGGCCGAGACCGAGGGCTTCCGCAACTACTCCGCCCAGGTCGTGAAGAACGCGCAGGCGCTGGCCGGGCACCTCGCCGGTCGGGGCTACCACGTGATCTCGGGGGGCACCGACAACCACCTGCTGCTTCTGGACGTGCGCAAGAGCGCCGGGCTCCCCGGCAAGCGCGTGGCCGAGCTCCTCGAGGAGGTCGGGATCGTGCTGAACTTCAACACGGTGCCCAACGCGTCGGACCGTCAGAAGCCGCTGTTCCCCGACGGCATCCGCATGGGCACCCCCTCCCTGACCACGCGGGGCATGAAGGAGGTCCACATGGGCACGGTCGCGGACTTCATGGACCGCGCCATGAAGAACATGAAGGCGGGCAAGCTCGAGAAGGACGAGTCCCCGTGGAAGGACCCCGCCGAGACCGCGAAGCTGGTCGCGGACATCCGGGCCTTCGCGCTCTCCTTCCCGACGTTCACGTGGTGACGCCATGAAAAAGCGCGCTCTGGTCATTGTCATGGACAGCGTCGGCATCGGCGCAGCGCACGACGCCGCCGACTACGGCGACGTGGGCGCCGACACCCTCGGCCACATCGCCGAGGCCTTCGCCGAGTGCCAGGTCCCGTTCGCCCTGCCCAACCTCGCGGCATGGGGTCTGGCCAACATCCACCCGCTGCCGCAGCACGCGGCGGTCCCCGCGCCCCGCGCGTACTTCGGTGCCATGCGGCCCGCCGCCCTGGGCAAGGACACCACATGCGGGCACTGGGAGATGGCGGGGCTCATCCTCACCGAAGCGTTCACGACCTATCCCGACGGCTTCCCACCCGAGCTCGTGGACCAACTCCAGAAGGCCACCGGGCACACCTTCATCGGCAACAAAGCCGCCTCGGGCACGGCGATCATCGACGAGCTGGGCGTGGCCCACCTGGACACCGGCTCCCTGATCCTGTACACGAGCGCGGACAGCGTGCTGCAACTGGCCGCCCATGAAGATGTGGTCCCCATCGAGGAGTTGTACCGCGTGTGCAAGGCCGCCCGCGCCCTGGGGGACCGCTTCCGCATCGGCCGCGTCATCGCGCGCCCGTTCGTGGGCGCCCCGGGCTCGTTCTCGCGCACCTCCCGGCGCAAGGACTTCTCGGCCAACCCGTCCACGCCCACGATCCTCAACGCCATCGCCGACGCCGGGCAGCCGGTGGTGGGCGTGGGCAAGATCTACGACATCTTCAACGGCTACGGGATCACGAAGAGCCACAAGACCGAGAACAACGCCGAGGGCATGGCCCGCACGCTGGAGTTGTGGGAGACCTTCGAGGAGGGGCTCCTGTTCGTCAACCTCGTGGACTTCGACATGCTCTACGGCCACCGCAACAACTGGCGCGGCTATGGCGAGGCGCTCATGGAGTTCGACGCCTTCCTGCCGCGCCTCGAGAAGCTGGTGCGGTCCGGCGACCTGGTCGTGATCACCGCCGACCACGGCAACGACCCCACGTTCCCGGGGACCGACCACTGCCGCGAGAACGTCCCCGTGCTCGCCCTGCGCGCGCCGGAGCCCGGCCTGCCGCTGGGCGAGCGCCGCACCTTCGCCGATCTGGCCGCCACCCTGGGCGTGCACCTGGGCGTCCCCTGGGGCGGTCCCGGCGTGCCCTTCTTCGCCTGAGATGGAACCCAAACACGAGTCCAAAAAGCTCTGGATCAACTCCTTCTGGCGCCTGAGCCAGGTGGTGTCCAGCGGGGGCTTCGCCGCCCTGTTCTCGTTCATCTACACGGCCACGCTGTCCAAGGCCGAGTTCACCGTCTACGGCGTGGCCATCACCGTCGCCCAGTTGCTCCAACTGCTCTCCAACTTCGGGCTGCGCCAGACCGCCACGCGGTTCATCGCGCGGTCCCGCGGGGCCGGGAACTACGCCGACGTGGTCGGCTTCGTGCGCGCCGGCCTGCGCCTGGCGGTCGGCTTCTCGGCCCTGGCGCTGGTCCTCGCCGTCCTCGCGAACCCGTGGATCACCGGGTTCCTCTCGGACGACGGCGGGCACGGGGTCGTGGCCCTCGCCGTGGCGCTCATCGCCGGGTTCGCCGGGATCAGCCTGTTTCTGCAGGGGGTGCTCGAGGGCATCGGGAACTTCAAGCCCATCACCCTGTGCAGCGCGGCCCTGAACCTGGTCCAGTTGGCCCTGGTGGGGGCCTTCTGGTACTTCGGGCTCTCGGTGACCATCGTCATGTTCATCGAGCTCGGGGTCATGGCCGCCTCGATCCTGTTTTACGGGCATCAGGTGCTGCGAGCGTACCGCAAGTGGCCTCGGGAGCGCGCGCCGCTGGCCCCCTACCGCCGCCAGATGATGGTCTACGCGGTCCCGCTCTTCATCAACATGGTCGCCGGGTTCCTCTACACCAAGGTCGACATCCTATTCGTCAAGGCCTTCACCGGCAGCGGAGACACGGCCGATTACTTCCTGATGATGCACATCTACTCATTCCCTCTGCAGGCCCTGGGAGCGTACATCTTCGTGCTCAACACGGACATCGCCTACCTCGTCGGCCAGAAGGACACCGAGCGCATCTCCAGGCTCTTCTACCGGTCCGAGAAGATGGGGCTGTTCTTCGGGCTGGGCATGTCGGTGCTGTTCTACTTCCTCTCCTACCTCGTGGTGGCGATCTTCCCGAACTACGAGGGCGCCGGCCACCTGATGCGGCTGGTGTCCCCCCTACTGCTGCTCAAGAGCGTGAGCCACATCGCCAGTGAGATCGGAAGAGCACACGTCTGAACTCCAGTCACCGAATACGATCTC
>CALKWH010000406.1 GCA_938004375.1 uncultured Pseudomonadota bacterium | reverse complement strand
CGCCGACCACCGAGATCTACCCTCTTTCCCTACACGACGCTCTTCCGATCTGAAGGGGGCCTTCTCGACCACCTTGCCCGCCAGGATCGTCTGCTCCCTCCAGGCCGCCGCGGCCGCGGCGACCCCGGCGCGGGCAGCCTTGCAGGTCTCCTGGCTCGTCTCCGCCTTCTGGGCGGTCACCGCTCCCGCAGCCAGCAGAGCCTCGTCCTGCTCGGCTTGCCGACAGATGTGAGCCGCGTCGATGCGGGCCTTGCCGTATTCGCCGTGGATCCGCTGCAGGCGTGCGCCGAGCTCAGGGGCGTCGAGCCCGACGAGCGTGTCTCCCTTTTCGGCCCGCGCGCCTTCGGGGACGGGGAGCCGCTCCAGCCGGCCTGCGGTGCGGGCGACGATGCGGAGCTCCTCCCGGGAATGAAGCTGGCCGACGAGCCGGATCTCCTGGTTCAGGATCCCCTGGCGCACCGCGGTGGTCTCCACGGCCTGCGGCGCTTCGGTCGGGGTCACCGCCGCCCTGGATTTCCGGCAGCCGGAAGAAAGGGCCCCGAGCACCCACAGACAAAGCAAGCAAGTACTTGCATACATTCGGAACATACTGAAAAAGGGGGTCGAGCGAAGGGGTTCCATGTTCATTTTCCTCGCAAGAAGGCCTCGATCACGCGCCAGAGTGCTTCATCGGGCATGAGGAAGGCGACTGCCTGGTGCGCTCCCGGTTGGGACACAAGGGCCTGGAGCATGCCAATGACGAACCACAGAAGCGCGTCCGTGGGCAGATCGTCACGCAGCAAACCGTTATCCCTGGCCCGCAAGAGACAATCTCTTACCTTTTTGATGGAGGCTTGTTTGACGCGGATGATTTTCCCGTTCAGTTCAGGTCCCAAAGCCTGTTCCAGTTGGGAGGAGAACAGGATGCGCACCAGGTCGGGTTCGCGGCGAAGCAAGGCGACACGCTCCGTGAAGAAACACCGCAGGGCGTCCAGCGGATCGTCGCAGGGCGGTGCGATTGAGGCCGCCAGGGTGCGCTCGAGGTGGGTGGCCACATCGAGGATGATGGCCTCCTTGCTGGGATAATGACGGAACAGGGCGCCCTCGGACAGGCCGACAGCCCGCGCGATTCCCGCTGTGGTGAAGCGACCGAGGCCGTCGTTGGCGATGATGGAGATGACGGCCCGGACGATCTCGGCCTTTCGTTCCTCGGTGCTGCGTCGTTCGGTCATGGGAACCTCGCTAGCTAGTAAGCACTTGCTTACATGGATATGCCTCCAAAATGGCGGGCTGTCAACCCGGAAAATTGAATTATTTTAGCGGGGACTTGCAGGCCGGGACCGCGTCGGCGCCGGCGTAGAACTCGGTGACGAGCAGCGCCCAGGAGCCGGCGTTCACGGCGTTCTGGCACTTGAACGGGGCAGGGATTCGACGGCCGGCGAGCGCCTCGCGCTGCTCGAGGAAGTAGCGCAGGCCCAGCTCCGCGGCATACTCGTGGACGTCGTTGCCGGGCTGGAACGCGTAGTAGGTGCCGCCTTTCACCGTGGTGGCCGCCGGCGCCCAGGGGGCCAGGCACTTGCGCGTGGGCCACTTGCCGCCCTTGGGGATGGGGCAGCGGGCCAGGATCCCGTCGTAAGTCGCTTGCAGGGCGGGGCCGGACCACCAGCGGCGCTCGGCGTCGTTCATGTGGAAGATCTCGTGCACCAGGGTGTCGCGCACGCCCTCGGCCGAGTGCAGCAGGCTGCCGTTGACGTTGTAACCGAAGTACCAGGCGTTGGCGTAGGCCGAGGGCGTGTTGCGGTTCACTGAGCGGTAGAACTTCAGTTCCAGGCCCTTCCAGCGGTACTTCAGGGGTTTACCCGCGCGCTTCTCGAGGGCGGCGTAGACGTCGTCGAGGGCTGCGAAGCCGTCCCGGATCCACTGCAGGTGCTTGCGCAGCTTCCCGACCGGACGCTCGGGGACGATCTGAATCACGCCGCGGTAGCCGAACTCGGCCGAGTAGGCGGCCTCGAGCCCGGCGACCACCTCGGCCCGATCGTAGAGGTCCAGCGCGAGGGTCCGGGCCGCGGCGTCGTCGGCGTAGCGCAGCTCGAGCAGGCACCGCACCAGCGACTTTTCGAGTTTGCCCGCGCAGCCGGCGAGGGCGGTCTTCTTTCCGGGCTCGTCGTCGGCCCACAGAATCGTCGCCGCGCGCTCGGGGGAGACGAGCAGGGTGGATTTGGGGGGGGATGGTGCGGGGGCGGGGACGGGCTGGGGCGCGGCCTTCGCCGGGGGTTCGTCGCCGGGCGCCATGACTGCGGGCGCGGGATTCATCTGCCCGGCAGGTCCCGCGACGGGCGCGCCGTTGCGCGGGGCCGCGGGTTCGACGCAGGCGGTCAAGAGCAGCAGGGCAAGAGCGGCGGGAATCCGGGCCATGCCCTGTTGTACCACTGGTGCGGGCAAGAAGCACGGGGGACCTTGGTGACCGGGGGACCGGTCGGGCGACCGTGGGAGAACGGAGTGACCACGGAGGACCACGGAGGAAGAGCGGCCACGGACCACGGTCAAGAGACACGGACGGACAGGGACTGACACGGACGCCGCAGGAACAAGGAGTGACAAGGAGGACCAAGGAGGGGGCGCGGTCCGTGTCTCCCGGTCCGTGGTCCGTGCGCGGCGGTCCGTGGTCCGTGCCGGTCCTTGTCCGTCCATGTCCGTCCGTGTTCCCGCCGCGTCCGTGGCAGCAGTGGAAGGTCACGAAGGTGACCGGATCATCCCTCCAGATTCTTCGTTTTCTTGTCAGGGTGTAACTTCAGCAGGAGAAATCGTCAGCAGCCGGGACTCAGACGCTGCCCTTGGGGTCCACGGCCTTCTTGCCGCGCGGGGTGTAGTGCGTGTGCAGCAGCTTGTGGGACTTGTGGCCCAGGGGTTCGCCCAGGAAGTCCTTGTAGAGCTCCATGACGAGCTTGTTCTCGTGGGACTTGCGGATGTCCATGGCGTGGTCCTCGGCGTAGATCGCCTTGGCGCGGGCCTTGCGGACCTCGAGGTTGGTCGGGATGGGCATGCCGCCGCCACCGAGGCAGCCGCCGGGGCAGGCCATGATCTCGATGAAGTGGTAGGGGGACTTGCCTTCCTTGATCTGGTCAAGGAGCACGCGGGCGTTGCCCGTGCCGTGGGCCACGGCGAACTTCGCGGTGACGCCCTCGAGGAAGCTCCACTCGGGCTTCACGTTCTCGAGCTTCACCTCGGCCTCGCGCACGCCATCCATGCCGCGCACGGGGACGATGTCGAGATCCTTGAAGGGAACCGGGCGACCGGTGACGAGCTCGTAGGCCGTGCGGAGCGCGGCTTCCATGACGCCGCCGGTGGCGCCGAAGATCATGCCCGCGCCGGAGCCGTGGCCGATGGGGTTGTCGAAGTCGGACTCGGGCAGATCCAGGATCTTGATGCCGGTCTCGCGGATCATCTGGCCCATCTCACGGGTGGTCAGGCCGAAGTCCACGTCCTTGAAGCCGGAGTCGTGCATCTCGGGGCGGTTGCACTCGAACTTCTTCGCGGTGCAGGGCATCAGGGCCACGGAGACGATGTTCTTGGGCTCCACGTTCATCTTCTCGGCGACGTAGGTCTTGATCAGGGCGCCGAACATCTGCTGCGGGCTCTTGCAGGTGGACAGATGGTCCAGCTGCTCGGGGAAGAAGTGCTCGCAGAACTTGACCCAGCCCGGGGAGCAGGAGGTGATCATGGGCAGCGTCGCGTTCTTGATGCAGTCCTCGCCCGTGAGCGCCTTCTTCAGGCGCATGAGCAGCTCGGTGCCCTCTTCCATGATGGTGAGATCGGCGGTGAAGTTGGTGTCGAGCACCTTGTCGAAGCCGATGGCGCGCAGCGCGGTGTTGAGCTTCTTGGTCACGCACACGCCCGGGGGCAGGCCGAACTCCTCGCCGATGGCCGAGCGCGGGGCGGGGGCGGTCTGGATCACGACGGTCTTGGTGGGATCGGCGATGGCTTCCCACACCAGGTCGGTCTCGTTCTTCTCCTTGAGCGCCGCGGTCGGGCAGCGGTTGATGCACTGGCCGCAGTTGATGCAGATGGTCTCGCGCATCGGGTGGTTCCAGAAGGTGTCCACCGTGCAGTCGTGACCCTTGAAGACCTTGTCGAAGATGCCGACGGTCTGGATGCCCTCGCAGGTGCGGATGCAGCGGTTGCACTGGATGCACTTGTCCTTGTCGCGCACGACGGAGTAGGAGGACTCGTCGACCTTCCACTTGCGCTCGGTCTTGTGCCCGAAGTAGTACTCGTCGATGCCGTACTCGTAGGCCAGCTTCTGCAGCTCGCACTTCTGGTTGCGCAGGCAGGAGTAGCACTCGCCGTAGTGATCGGCGAGCATGAGCTCGAGGATGTTGCGACGGGCCAGGCGGACCTTGTCGCTGTAGGTGTGAATCTTCATGTTCGGGGCCACCGGCGTCGCGCAGGCGGCCTGCAGGGTGCGCCAGCCCTCGACCTCGACCACGCAGATGCGGCAGATGCCGGCGATGGTCAGGTCGTCGTGGTGGCACAGGGTGGGGACGTGCCAGCCGGCCTTGCGGCAGGCCTCGAGAATGGTGGAACCCTCGGGCACTTCGTATTCTTTTCCATTGATCTGGATTTGGATTAATTTATCGCTCATGGACTGAATCTCCTTGCCGAAGCCCCGGCTAGTTTTGGATTTTCACCATCTCTTTTTCGAAGTAGTCCAGCATGGACACGAACACGTTGCTCGCGCTCTGTCCGAGCCCGCACTTGCTGGAGGTCTGCATGGTGGTGCCCAGCTCCAGGAAGCGGTCGAGCTCCTTGCGGGAGACCTTCTCGCCCTTCTCCATCTTCTCGACGAAGTGAAGCATGCGGTAGCAGCCCTCGCGGCAGGGGACGCACTGGCCGCAGCTCTCCTCGACGAAAAAGTCCATGACGGACCGCAGCGCGGAGATCAGGTTGCGCTTCTTGCCCAGCACGATGATGGAGCCGCCCGGAGGCAGATCCTCGAAGGACAGGTTGCGATCGAGGCACTTCTCGGCGCAGGCGATGCGGCCGCCGGAGCCGCCCACGAGCACGAACTGGGTGTCCTCGGCCTCGACGGCGGCGAGCACGCGGCGCAGGCTGATCCCCATGGGGAACTCGTACACGCCGGGCTTCTTCACGTCACCGGAGATGGAGAACAGTTTCGGCCCCTTGCTCTTGGGGGTGCCCACGGAGGCGAAGCCGGCGGCGCCCTCGAGCAGGATGTGCGGGATGCAGCAGAAGGTCTCGACGTTGTTGATGATCGTCGGGCACTCGAAGAGGCCGGAGGTCACCGGATAGGGCGGCTTGTTGCGGGGCTCGCCGCGCTTGCCCTCGATGGACTCGATCAGCGCGGACTCCTCGCCGCAGACGTAGGCGCCGCCGCCGAAGTTGAGGTGGAAATGCACCTCCGGGCACAGCGCGTGCATCTCGGCCATGGCCTTTTCGATGTCGGCCTTCATGAAGTGGTATTCCCAGCGCAGGTAGAGGTACGCGTCCTTCGCGCCCAGCACGTAGGCGGCGATGGCCATGCCTTCGAACATCTTGTGGGCGTGCTCGAGCAGGAGCTTGCGATCCTTGAACGTGCCGAGCTCGCCTTCGTCGGCGTTGCACACCACGAACTTCTTGTCGCCGGCGGCCTCGCGCGTGAATTTCCACTTCAGGCCGGTGGGGAAACCGGCGCCGCCGCGGCCACGCAGCTCGGAGGCCTGCAGCTCCTTGATGACGGCGTCGGCGCCCATGGCCATCGCCTTCTTGTACGCTTCACCCTTGGTCAGGTTGGTCAGAATGCTCGGTGTGGACATGAAGAACCTCCCTTATTTCAACTGCGAAAGAATCTCTTTCGCCTTGTCCGGGGTGAGTTGGGTGTGGACGTCGTGATTGACCAGCATGGCGGGGCCCAGATCGCACCAGCCCATGCAGTTGCCGTATTCCAGCGTGAAGCGGTTGTCCGCGCTGGTCTTGCCGAAAGCGCAGCCCGCGGCGGCCTCGAGGGCGGCGGCGATCTTCTCCTTGCCGGCCATGTCGCAGGACAGGCTCTTGCAAAGGCGGATCACGTACTTGCCCTTGGGCTCGGTGTTCAGATAGGAGTAGAAGGTGGCCGTGCCGTAGACGTCCGTCGCGCTGATGTTCAGGTGACAGGCGATCTCCTGCATGTCCTGCTCCGAGATGTATCCGCGGGTGTTGTTGATCTCATGCAGGATCGGCATGAGATTGTCCCGGTCTTGGCCGTACCGGGACAGGATTTCGGCGTTTTTCGGTGTTTCAGACATCATCATCCTCCTCGGGGGGGTTCCAGGGTTCGGCCGATACGTGAAAATTGAAACAATATCGGTCGACAGCTTTATAACACCGGGTGAAAGGGTTCACAAGAGAATCCGGCGGGATTTTTCGGGATATTTTGAGAAAAAAATAACAGTCGATGTTTATAGAGTCGGCTCAAGGGAAACAAAGAAAATGTAGGGGTCCAGGCCGGCCTGTTCGCGCACCAGCGGGAAGCCCACCTGGAGGTTCAGCACGGCCTCGTACAGGCCGAACCAGAGACCGTGGATCCGGAAGGCGAACCCGGCGCCGGCGGCTGCGCGGGGATCCTCGTCCCAGGCGAGCTCGCGCCCCCCCGAGATCACGCCGGCGCCGGCGTAGAGTGCTCCCGAGAGGCGGGTGACGTAGACCAGGCCGCCCAGGGTCAGGTCCAGGCGGGGCAGCAGGACGTGGCGCAACTCGACGGCCCCCATGCCGTAGGCGCGGCCGGGATAGCGACCGGTGGCATAGCCCTGCACCATGCCCGGGCCGGTCAGGTGCAGGAGCTCGTCCTCGTGGTGGACGCTCCCCCACAGGAAACCGGCGCCGGCCTGGGCGGCGGCCGAGAGCCCCCAGGGGAGCCCGAAGTAGCGTGAGTAGACGCCGGTCAGGCGGAACAGACGGGTGTCCCGCAGGGTATCGTCGTCCGGGAAGAACCAGGTGTATCGGCCCTCGAGAATACCCCAGCCTCCCCGGGTGGGGAACATGTGGTCCTCGCGGTCGTTGATGACCAGGCGCGAGAAGGCCGAGGTCGTGGTGGCGCGCGTCTCGGTGCCGGTGTCCGGGGAGACCAGCGGGTGGGTGCGCGCGGCCTCGAGGCCGGCGTCCCAGCGGTAAATCAGGCGCGTGTTCGAAACCCGCGGCCCGAAGTAGAACAGGTGAGCCAGGGCGAGGCCGGCGTCGAGGTACTCGGTGCGGCTGAACAGGATGTTGAGCCGTCGCCGCAGACTGTGACGCGGCAGGAAGTCGACGTCCACCACGAGCCGGGACCAGAACTCGGTGACGTTGAACAGGGCTTCGAAGCCCGAGAAGATGAAGCGCCAGCCGGGGTCGGGCCAGATGTTGTCGGCCTGGGGATAGAGAGGGCCGCGGCCCGGGGGCTCGAGGTGCCGTCCGTCGGGGTCGAGCTCCGCGCGCACCAGCCGCCGGGCGAGGCTCGCGCGCACGGTGTGGGACGTGCCGGTGAGCTCGACGCGCAGGCGTGTCTTCTCCCCCCCGCCGTCGGTGAGCTCGAGCTCCAGCGTGGTGGGCAGCGCTTTGCCCTGGCGCACCTCCAGCTCGTAGTGCCACAGCCCGTTGGTCCTCCCGGTGAGGCGCACGCGGCCGAGGGAGAGGCTCACCCGCTGGGGGTGGTCGACCCAGCGCTCGAAGAACCACTCCATGGACGCCCCGACGTGTCGGTCCAGGAGGCGGCGGAAGGCCAGCTTTCCCTCGCGGTGGCGATCGAGGATCGCGCGGGTCTCGAGGCTGCCGAACTGGTCCAGCAGGCGGTGGTAGACTTCCTCGCCGCGGGGGCGCCCGTTGTTCCAGCGGCGGAAGTCATCGCGAAACCGGTCGGCGTTGTGTGGGCCCGGCAGGTAGGCGTCCTGGAACTCCATGCGGGGGTTCTTGCGCATCACGTCGATCTGCGGGATCCACTCCAGCGGGCGCAAGAGGCCGTCCACGTTCTTCGGTCGGCTCAGGAAGGCGTGGGCGGACAACAGCGGCACGAAGGCGAGGTCGTCGGGGCGCTCGAAGGGGAGCATGCGGTCGAGGAAGAGCGCCTCGGTGACGGTGAGGGCCAGTTTCTGCCGGTGGAACGACTGGAAGTAGTCCAGATCGAAGATGCGCAGCGCCTGATGGGCCACCAGCAGGGCGCGGCCGGGCAACGCCATGGCCAGCTCCTCGCGGAGCTCGGCCTCGATGAGCACCACGGTCTGCCGTTGTTCCGGGAAGTTGCCGGCCACGAAGTCGCGTGCCAGCGCCAGCAGGTCTCCGGTGCGGTTGCCGGTGAGGAAGTCGGTCACGCTGCGCAGCGGTGAGAAGTGGTACAGGCACACCGGCGGCCGGCACGTGAGGCGGTAGCCCTCGCCGAAAATGACGGGGAAAAACGGGGCGAGACCCTCGACCCGGGCGGTGCCCGTCTGCACGCCGGCGAGGAAGAACGGGCGGCGTCCGTGGCCCTTCAACCGAACCTCGTGTCGCCAGATGGGCGTGTCCACTTCCTGTCCCGAAGGGATGGGCACCGGGTACCAGGGCGCGCCCAGCACGCAGCGATCGTCTATGCAGCCCATCGGGCCGTAGCGCACGGGCAGCTTCACCTGGAAGCGCAGACGTAGTTCGCAGGCGGCGGGATCGTCTTTGGTGACCACCAGCCGGGCGCGGGAGGCGCCTTGGGCCGGCTTCCAGGCGAGTGACAGTTTCTGTCCGCCGCAGGACGCCTCGCGGAGCTCCAGGCGGCCCGCATCGAACCGGCGGGGGAAGACACGGAACTTGCTGATGTCGCTGATGCCGGCGGGGGGCTTCTCGAGGCGGTTGGGGTAGACCCAGAAGTCCTGGCGGGTCCCCGAGAAGCCGGGAAGCACCAGCTCACCGCGCAGGCGCTGGCCCGGTGCCGGGAGCTCGGCCTCCACGCGAAAGGTGGGCGCCGGCGGTGAAGCGGCGAGGAACCAGGCGAACAGCAGGTGCGGCATGTGTCAGGGCGTGTCGCCGAAGAGGAACGGTCCTGCGGCGGTGAGCACGGCCCACCGTCCGGCGGTCAGGGGCACGGGGGAGCCGGGCAGAGCGGGTGATTCGAGCTTGAGCCGGCGGGTCTCGAGCCAGCGCACGCCGGCCTGGCGATACAGCACCACGGAGTTCGTGCCGACGATCAAGGCCAGGGTGCCCGAGGCGCCGACCGCCAGGCTGCGCGCCCCCGAGGCCTTGAACCGGTGGACCTGCGCCCCGGTGTCGCGCAGGGTGAGGATCTGGCCCTCGTCCGAGAGGGTGATCCAGGTGTCCCCCGGTCCGACCGCGAGATCGAGCAGGGAGCCCTTCCCGGGGAGCGTGCGGAGTTGCCGGTCGGCCTGGGAGAGCAGCCATACCCCACCGTCCCAGGACGCGGCGGCGAGCAGGCCTTCCTTTGGGGAGAGCAGCCGGGTGATCCAGGAGTTGGCCTCGAGGACTGTGGTGGCGTCCTTCAGTGTGGGCAGCCCGAAGCGGTGGACCCGCAGGGTGCGGCCGGCGGCATAGACATGGGATCCGGTGCAGACCAGGGCGTCGTAGACCATGCCCGGCACGCGGGTCTTCACCTGGCCGGCCGCATCGACCAGGGCCAGGCCGCCGTCGGCGGGGGCGACCACGGTCCCGCCGGCGTGCAGGCACAGGGCGCCGGCGGCGAAGGGCAGGGGCCACGAGGCGATCTGCGCGCCGTCGATGCCGAAGGTGGCGAGGCGGCTGGTCCCGCCGTCGGCGGGCACCAGGGCGACGAGGGTGGTCCCGCCGCCGGCGTCAGTCCGCCTCACGAGGGGTTGCGCGACGGTTGCGGTCGGCAGGGCGATCGCGAACAGGGTCCAGACGAGCAGCGAGGAGGTGTGACGCATCACGGTCACTGCATCGGGAGGATGACCCAGCGGGTCGCGTTGGGGGAGTCCACCAGGAGCATCACGTTCTGGCCCATGGCGTAGCGTTGGAGGGCCAGCGTGTATTCCTGGGTGTTGCGGACCGGACTCTTGCCGACGTTGAGGATGATGTCGCCCTGCCTGATGCCGTGGCGGTCGCCGATGGAGTCGGGCTCCACCGACACCACCATGACCTTGGTGTTGGCGCCTATGCCCACGGAGACGTTCTGCACCTGGATGCCGAAAGGCGAGGCGGCCACGGCCGGGTTCGGCGGACGCAGCTCGCCGGTGTTGCCCGGGTGACTGGCCATGGTGACACTGAAGGTCTTGAACTTGTGGTCGCGGAAGACCTTCATCTCGATGCTCTTGCCGATGCCGGCGATGGAGGCGCCCCAGGCGATGTCGTTGTCGTCCTCGATGGGCTTGCCGTTGAACTCCGTGATGATGTCCCCCTCGCGCAGGCCGGCCTTGGCCGCCGGGCCGTCCGGCGCCAGTTTGACGACGATGGCGCCCTTGGGGTGCGGATATTTATATTGTTGGGCGAGCTCGGGGGTGATGGACTGCACGTGGACGCCCAGGTAGGACCTCGCCACCGAGCCATACTTCTCGAGGTGGGGGATGATCTCCTTGACGATGTTGGAGGGGATTGCGTACCCGATGCCGGGGCCCCGCGTGTCCACCAGAGTGTTGATGCCGATGACCTCGCCGTTCATGTTGATCAGCGGCCCGCCGGAGTTTCCGGGGTTGATGGCTGCGTCGGTCTGGAGCAGGCTCCAGTAATTGTTTTTTGTACCCGGAGCGATTTCTTTCCGGTTCTTGGCCGAGAGAATGCCGGCAGTGGTGGTGTGCTCGAGGCCGAAGGGGTTGCCCACGGCTACGACCCAGGCGCCCACCGGGATGGCGTCGGAGTCCCCCAGTGGGGCGACCGGGAGGTTCTGGGCGCGGATCTGGATGAGGGCTAGGTCAGTCTGAGCGTCGCGCCCCTTGAGAAAGGCAGGGTATTGTTTGCCATCGGACAATTTCACCTGGATGCGGGAGGCGCCCTGGATGACGTGGTAGTTGGTGACGATCAATCCGTCGGCCCGGATGATGATCCCGGTGCCCAGGGAACCGTCGTCCTGGCCGCCCGGATAGCCCGGCAGGCGGCGGGAAACTCGCTCGCCGGCGGTGGCGGAGATGTGCACGATGGCCGGCTTGAGCGCCTCGACGAGGCCAGAGAAGTCGGGGCCGGCGACCATCGGTGCGCGAGGACCGGTGTCGGCGGGCTTCGTCGAGAAGGGGGAGCCCACCTGGGGCGTGGACCCGGGGGGCCGGGGCGTGGTGGGCCTGGCGTCCTCGGTTTGCGTCTGCGGGAACAGGAAGCGAGCGGCGACCACGGTGATCAGGGAGGAAGTCAGGGCCGTTACCAGGATCACGACGGCGAGTTTTTTCATGGATTGTCTCCTCGGGGTTTCCGAGCTCTGGATTTTGGCGGCCGGCGCATCGCCGCAGCCGGCGGACCGTCTGCGGGCTGGGTCGCCTGCGCCTGGGATTTTTCGGGGGTTGGCTGCGGTGACCGGGGGGGGACGGGCATGGCCCGTTTCTCCGGTTCCATGGCCGTCGTGCCTGCGGGGACGGGCTCACCTGAGAGGGCCCGGTGCGACTCGATCCAGGTCTCGAGCATCAGGGCGTTATCCGTCAGGGCTTTCTTCAGTTCCCGGCTCTCCGGGGTGGCCCAGATGGCGCGGATGTGACCGGCCAACGGCCTGGAGCCCAGTGGGACGAAAAAGACCACGAGCGCCAGGAACGAGAGAATGACCACCTTGATGAGTATGAACATGGGCGACTCAATCCGACTGTCGTAATTCCGGAGTCCGGACCTCGACCGGAAAAACGAACCGCCGGGACGGTCCTTTTCATCCCGACGCCCTCCGGAAAAGGCAGTCTACTGCATGGCCGGGGGTCTTGGCAACGATGGAATGTAACGGGAAGGGCGTGGGCGTGGTCAGGGAGTGGAGATTTCCAGGATCGGGCGGTTCTGCATCTGGATCAGGAAGAAGGTGCCGGTGCCCAGGGCGGCAACGCCGACGCCCACTGCGGTCCAGAACCACCACTGCTTCAACAGGGGGGCAGAGCCCTGGCAGGTCCCGGCCACGCACTTGCCGTCGCTGCAGTCGGCGTCGCTGTAGCATTTATTCTTGTCGGTAGACGCGGCCCCAAGGTCGAGAGCCGGCGCGGGCTGAAACAGCAGCGACTCGACCTGCGTCGCGATGGAGCCCGGCACGGCCGCCTGGCGGCGCACCCGCTTCTGCCAGCCGCCCGCCTTGGAGTTGTACCAGGAAATTTCCGTCTCGTTGGCGGTGACGCGGAAGACGATGAGGTTGTCGACCCGGGCCTTGACCGCGAAGTCGGCGAGGGCGGAGGGGACGTTCGGCTTCTGGCGGAGGTGGGAGTCGAGCCCTCCGAGGAAGGTGTCCAGGTCTTTTTTGTTGGCCGCTGGCACCGGCGTGAAGTCGGCCACGGCCTTGTCGTTCTCGGGCACGACCAACTTCACGGTGATGGGCTTGTACCCGAGCCGGGCCCACGTCAGGATGTGGGTTCCGGCGCTGATCTTCTCGATGTTCTTGGGGCCGGCGCCCACCCACAGTCCGTTCAGGTAGAGGTGCCCGGGGACGGTGGAATTGATGATGATGGAGCTCGACCCGCGGCCGGGGCGCTCGATGGCCTGATTGAACAGGTTCCGGGTGGTCTCGTCCTCGAATGCCGCCTTGGGTAGCGGATAATTGGGGAACCAGTAGTTGGCGAGGCGGAAGCTGGTCTTGGCTTCCTCGGTCTGGGCGTCGAGCATCTGGGCAGCGCCCAGATACATGTAGGAGAGCACGATGCGCCGCCGCAGCGGGTATGAGAGACCGTACTTGGTGATGAGGGCGTCGAAGCCGTTGGCGGAGGCCTGGAGTTGTTTGATGGCGTCGGGGTACTCCTGCTCTTTGAACAGTTTGACGCCTTTCTTGTAGGGTTTCCCGTTGATGGCCTTGTACTCGTCGGCGGGGGGATCCTCGGCGTCATCCATCATCTGAATGGCGAAGACGGCTTCCTGGCCAATCAGGGACTTCAGGGTTTTGTAACTGAACTTGGCCAGATCCTTCCAGTACTCATCCGGGGACAGGATGATGACCATGTGGGTGCCGGGAGAGACCTTGGGCTTTGGCTTTGCCTGGCCGGAGCCCTCGTCGTCGCCCCCCTCGCCTTCGGAAGACTTCTGGGCGAGGCAAAGGGACGGGTTCAGGAGCACAAACAGGGAAAGAAACAGGGAAGACAGGATGATTCTTTTCATGATGATCCAAAAAACCCACGGATTCTCATGGGATTTCAAGGCGCAATCTATCATGTGCCCGGGTGGCGATGCAAGCCATTTTTTTGGAGACAAGGCCGTAGCCATCGGACAGGTTCTTCAGGATTTGGGATTTGAGCGGGAAACGGGATTCGAACCCGCGACGTCAACCTTGGCAAGGTTGCACTCTACCACTGAGTTATTCCCGCACGACCGCCAGGTCTCAGGTACCTGTCAGGAGGATTCCGAAGAGGCCTCCTTGCGGCAGGAACGGTTTATAAGGGAACCGAAAAAACCTGTCAAGCTGAAAAACGGAAAAAATTTGGACCCGAAAAAATCCAAAAATATCGTTGACATCCCACCGGGAGGCCCTTATAAACACGCTCGTGCTGCGGGGTGGAGCAGTCTGGTAGCTCGTCGGGCTCATAACCCGAAGGTCGTAGGTTCAAATCCTGCCCCCGCTACTTTTGGGCCGATCCGGATTTCCGGGTCGGCTTTTTTTTTACCCATGAAGCCAACGGAACTCATCGCGCGAACCTCCGACCTCGTGGCCGCCGGGCTGCTGTCCGGGCCAGAGGCCTTCTCGGCGGAAGCCTGCTATCTCGACGTCATCCTCGTCAGCGGCGATGCGATCGTCGATCATCCGTCGTTCGGGACGGCCATGGTGGCGCGGTATCTCGGGAGCCTGGGCCTGCTCGTCGGCGTGATCGCGCAGCCCGACTGGCGTGATCCCGGCTCGGTACGGATCCTGGGCCGTCCCCGCCTGTTCTTCGGGGTGTCCTCGGGCAACCTCGACAGCATGCTCCATCACTACACGGCGGCGCGGAAGAAGCGCAGCGACGATCCCTACAGTCCCGGCGGGCGGGCGGGGCTGCGACCCAACCGCGCGGTCATCGTGTACGCCGGGCTGGTGCGCGCCGCCTATCGGGATGTGCCGCTGGTGATCGGCGGCATGGAGGCCTCCCTGCGCCGCATCGCGCACTACGACTACTGGGAGGACCGGGTGCGGCGCAGCATCCTTGTCGATGCGCGGGCGGATGTCCTCGTGTATGGGAACGCCGAGCGGGCGCTCGCCGGCCTGGTCGCCGCGCTGCGAGGCGGCGCGTCCCTGACGGAACCGTACCTGGCCGGCACGGTCGTGGTGCGGGACCGCCTCCCGGCGGACGAGTTTCTCCTGCTGCCCTCGTACGAGGAGGTCTCGTCCGATCCGCGCGCCTTCGCGGTCATGACGCGGGACCTGCTCGCCGAGCTCGCCGCGCCGTCCCCGCGGACGATGGTGCAGCCGCACCAGGGCCGGTTCCTCTGGCACCTGCAGCCCGCTGCGCCGCTCACGACCGGAGAGCTCGATGCGCTGTACCGACTCCCCTTCACCCGACGGGTCCACTCCATGTATGGCCAGGAGCGCGTCCCGGCGCTCGAGACGGTGCGTCACTCGATCACGACGCACCGTGGTTGCTTCGGCGGCTGCTCCTTCTGCGCCCTGGCGTTGCACCAGGGCCTGATCGTCACCTCGCGCTCGGCCGAGTCGATCGTGGACGAGGCCCGTCGGCTGTCCGAGGCGGCGGACTTCGCAGGCACCATCACCGATGTCGGCGGTCCCTCCGCCAACATGTACGGCGCCTCCTGCGCACGGGCACCGGGCGGCCGGGGCTGCGCGCGGGCCTCGTGCCTGTACCCCCGGGTCTGCCCACAGCTGCGCGCGGACGCCGGACCGTCCATCGGCTTGTGGTCGCTGCTGCGCAGGCTGCCGCGGGTCCGCCACGTGTTCGTGGCCTCCGGCATCCGCTTCGATCTGGCCAACCTGCATCCCGAGTACATCCGCGAGCTCGTGCTCCATCACACGGGGGGACACCTGAAGGTCGCCCCGGAGCACGTCTCGGACTCCGTGCTGAGGCGGATGCGCAAGCCGCCCAGACGGGAGTTCGAGCGGTTCCTGGAGTGGTTCACCCAGTTCCGACCCCCGAAGGTCTATCTGGTCCCCTACATGATGTCCTCGCACCCGGGGTGCACGGATCGCGACATGACGGCGGCGGCGGACTTCCTGCGAGAGCATCGACTCGCGGTCGAGCAGGTGCAGGACTTCATCCCCATTCCGGGCACGCTCGCCGCCGCGATGTACCACAGCGGCTTGGACCCGGAGACCCTCGAGCCGGTGTTCGTCGAGAAGAGCGACGGCGGAAAACTCCGTCAGCGTCACGCGCTGGACAGGCCGGGGCAGGGCGCCGTTGGTTTCAAAAAGAGAATGTCGAAGGAGACCTCAGGAAAGAGGCCGCGCTAGCGGTTCAGTTAGCACTTCTTGCAGGGGGCCTTCTTCGGGGCGTCGGTTTTCGGGGCCTCGGGGGCGACGGGAGCCTTGACGTCCTTGGCGGGGGCGACCTTCTTCACGACGGGGGCCTTTTTCACGGGAGCGGCCTTCTTCGCGGGGGCGGCCTTCTTCGCGGGGGCGGCCTTCTTCGCGGGGGCGGCCTTCTTCGCAGGAGCGGCCTTCTTCGCAGGGGCCTTCTTCGCGGGGGCGGCCTTCTTCGCCGGGGCGGCCTTCTTCGCAGGGGCCTTCTTCGCGGGGGCGGCCTTGGCGGCAGGAGCCTTGGCTTCCTTGGTCACGGGAGCCTTGGGCTCCTTGGCCGGGGCGGCTTTGGCGGTTTTCGGGGTCTTGACGGTTTTGGTTTCGGTTTCTTTGTTCACAGCTTCCCTCAGTTCTTTCCCCACCTTGAAATAAGGCAGTTTCTTGGGTTGAACGAAAACGGATGATCCACTACGTGGGTTACGACCTGTATAGCCATTGTACTCGCGGACGGTGAAGCTGCCGAAGCCGCGGATCTCGACCCGGTCCTGGTGCACGAGACCTTCCGTGATTCCGTCGAAGACCGCATTGACGATGTGCTCGACACGGGAGCGCGGCTGGTCGTGCTTCTCGGCGAGTAACTGAATCAGTTCGGACTTCTTCATCGTGCAACCTCTGGACCCGCTCTGCCGGCAGCTCCTCCATCCGTGGAGGTGCCGCGACTGCATCACCGAAAACCGAAAGGATTTGTCGTCCTCATGGATTTGACAATATGGGATTCAGAAAGATTGTCAATCGGGTATTTTCAGTTTTTTTCCATGTTTTCAAGGAGGTAGAGGACTTGCGTGGAAGGGCTCCGGAATGCCCGGTAATGAAAAAAACATGCCTGAAAATAATCTATGATATCAATTAGTTACAAGACAGTCGAAAATTCGGCGTCCCCGTGGGGGGGCCGGTTTTTTGCTTGTTTCGGATCTGCAAAGCGACTATTTTCAGGTCACGGAGGATCTCATGCCTGGCATCGGAGTGATCAGCAACGCGAACGCACGACTGAACAAAATGTCCCCCCTTCTGAAGGACAGCCTCAACTTCATCGTGGGGCGCCGGGGAGAGGTCGTCTCGACCTACTCGCTCGAAGACGTCGGGCAGGCGGTCAGGGACTTCAAGCGCTACGACGTGGACATGATCGCCATCTCCGGAGGGGACGGCACCATCCACCGCACCATCGAGGGACTGCTCCGGGAGTACGGTTCGGACACCCTGCCTCCGCTCCTGCTCTTGCCCTCGGGGACGCAGAACATGATCCCCCGCTCGTTCGGCATCCGCAACAACAGCATCGCGACCATGCTGCTGGCGCTGACCCGCTACAAGCACAACATCCCCATGCGGATCATCCGGCGCAACCTCCTCCGCGTGAACGATCATCATGCCTTCTTCTTCGGCGTCGGGGTCCCGACACGCTATCTGAGGGCCCACTATGCACGGGGCACCTCCCACTGGCATGCGGCCACGCTGCTGGGCATCTACATCATGGAGGGGCTGCGCAACGGGGTGAAGGCGCAGCGCCTGCTCGCGCCGATGAAGATGCAGGTGAGCATGGACGGCGCCCCGGAGGTCGAGATGGATCCGAGCGCGGTGTTCTGCAGCTTCACCGAGGAGATCGCGCTGCACTTCAAACTGTTCCCGCGGGCAGGCTGGCAGAAGGATCGCTTCGAGGTGCTCTTCACCCACTCGAGCATCCCGGCGACCATCGCCGCGCTGCCGTTCCTCTGGTGGGGCACCCACATGCAGATGCCCCAGATGACCCGCAGGATGCTCGGCACCATACGTATGACCCTGGAGACGCCCGAGCCCTTCACCCTCGACGGCGACCTGTACGACCCGGTGGCCAACTACGAGATCGGCCCGGGCCCCGAGTTGAGCTTCGTGGTGCCGGGCATGAGCCGGCTCGACCCTTCGGTCGAGGCGCGGGCTGGGCGCATCGGTCCCTGGGGTTCGAACTTCATCGTCTGATTGAAATCATGGAATTCTTGGGCTGGCGGGGCAGGCGGGACGGATCAGGGCTGCGCGTTGTTCTTCTTGGGCGGCGGCGGCGTGGCCGGCGGTTGGTTGCCGAAGAGCGCCGAGTTCAGCAGGGACATGACCACGACGAACTCGGGAGAGGTCATCTTCATGGTGCCGTCGAGCCGCGTCTTGGTGCGCGTGACCTTCAGCGTGTTGGCGAAGGTGAGGCCCGCGCCCGTGCCCTGCTTCTTCAGGGCGTCGAGGTTCTTTTCCAGCTCGAGGGCCTTTCTCTCCTTGAGGAAGGTGACCGAACCGGAGAAGTCCAGCTCGGTGCCGGCCTTGAGCTCGCCCTGCATCGACTTGAAGTCCGAACCCTTGGGTGCCTTGTCCAGTTGGATCGCCATCACGCGGGCCTTCGCGAAGCCGACGAGCTTGCCGGCGCCCAGCACGTTCTTGCCGGGATCGATCTTGCTGGCCCAGTCGCCGGCGACGAGGACGATCGCGTCGTTGCCCACGGCGTAGACGTAGGACTTCACGGTCCCGCTGCCGCTCTGGTAGGCGGGATAGTTCTTCAGGGTGGTGGTCGTCCAGCTCTGCTCGGCGGCGAGGCACTTGAGCACCACGGTGGCGTCCAGGTTGCCGGTGATAGCGAGGTAGCCGCGCTCGGAGGCGCCTCCGTCGAGGTCGGAGGCGAGCAGCAGGGCGTGATCTATATCGGCGATCGTGAGCTTCTTGAAGCACTTCGACTGCGAGAGCCCGCTGGTGAGCATACCGCCGAGGGTGGCGGAGACCCCGGTGTAGAAGGTGCTCGCCCGCAGGTTCTTCACGTCGCCCCAGGCCGCGAGCTGGGGCTTCTCCTTGAGCTCGGCGTTCACGACCTTGAAGAAGTCGGCGTCGAAGACCGGCGTCTGGGCTCCGGCCGGCGACACTATATATAAAGGTATGAGGACGATCAGGGCGACGAGGATGGAACGCAGCATGGAAGACCTCCCGAGGGAACGTTGGATGGCCAGAGAGAAGACAGAACCACCTTAGCAGACTGCAGACGACGGATTCAAGCTGACATTCAATGCGGGGTGGGTGTGCTCGGTGAAGGGGCGGTCGCCGGACTTCTTGCGAGTTGCCCGGAGTTGAAGTAAACAGGTGAAGCTACGATTCTCCGGGCATGTGGGAAGACCTGTCCGGTCCCGCCGGTTGTTCCACGGCGCGAAGAAGGCCTGGGGTTCCAGATGAAACGCACACTTCTCCTATTCCTGTCGCTCGTGTTCTGCGTCATACCCGTATCCGGTTGGGGCACCTTCTCGATCAAGGCCCGTTACGGGACCCTGCCCAGCGCGGGCGGCACCGCGCTCACCGAACTGTTGATCGCCCGGCACACGAACCTGGCGCGCTGCCTCTGCGACGAGTGGTCCGAACAGAACGATCCCTATTCGTACTACTTCGAGATGCAATACCAGGGCGCCTACGACGGCACCGACGTGTACTTCTACATCGGCAACGACTGCGCCAACACCGCGGTCGCGCTCACCGAGTGCTCCGAGATCGGCGCGCTCAACATCAACACCTTCCAGGATCAGACCCACTACATCCCCATTCCAGTGAACCACCTGGTCGATCCCGGGGAGGGCATCTGCAAGGCTCAGGCGAGCTCGAGCACGTTCTACGTCTTTTCCAACCTCGAAAACCGCACGGTCGCCTTCGACGAGGGAGTCTCCTATGACACCAAGGCGCCGGCCGCCCCCCAGGACGTCCGGGTCGTCGGCGGCGAGGGTTCCGTCAGCGTCAGTTGGAGCATCGACGCCGTGACCGAGGAGGGCATCGAATACTACGACGTGCTTTGCGCCGATGCGGGCGCGCCGGCCTCCATCGCCTCGGCCGATCGCGCGGACTGGATCGACACCGAGGACGTCTGCCAGAAGGTGCTCACCCTGGGCGCCACCGAGGAGGGCGAGTCCTGTCCGGACGGCGCGCTCGTCTCGGGGGGGCGCGCCCATTCTTGTTATGTCTGTGCCTCGGTGGCCAGCACGGCCTCGTCCGTACGCATCACCGGCCTCGAGAACGGCAAGGTCTACAGCGTGGCGGTGGTGGCCGTGGACGAGTACCGGAACGCGAGCCCGCTCTCCGAGGTCGTCGACGCCACGCCCGTGCCCACCACCGACTTCGCCGAGCACTATCGGCAAAGCGGCGGCGCGGCGGACGGCGATTACTGCTTCATCGCCACCACGGTCTATGGCGACCGCGATCATAGATCGGAAGAGAACACGTCTGAACTCCAGTCACCGAATACGAACTCGTATGC
>CALKWH010000405.1 GCA_938004375.1 uncultured Pseudomonadota bacterium | reverse complement strand
CACCGAGATCTACACTCTTTCCCTACACGACGCTCTTCCGATCTCAGGCGCCGTCCAGCACGCGCATGGAACGCTCCACCTCGATGGTGAAGTCCACGTGGCCGGGGGTGTCGATGATGTTGATGCGGTGTTCGTTCCAGTAGCAGGTGGTGGCGGCTGAGGTGATGGTGATCCCACGCTCCTGCTCCTGCTCCATCCAGTCCATGGTGGCGGTGCCCTCGTGGACCTCCCCGAGCCGGTGGGTCATGCCGGTGTAGAAGAGCACGCGCTCGGTGACCGTCGTTTTGCCCGCGTCGATGTGCGCCATGATGCCGATGTTACGCACCTTCTCGATGGCGACGTCGCGCAGGCCGGCGGCCTTGTTCTTCGCGGCTGCTTTCTTTCCGGTCGGCTCGCTCATGCTACATCATCCTGGGAAAACACAAAACACCGTCCATTCACGTCCGTCGGTTCGCTCTCGCGCCTTACGGTTTGTGGTTCCGAACCCCCTGGACGAATGGATGTCCAGGAACGGAAAACCTGAAAAAAGATCGACTACCAGCGATAATGGGCGAATGCCTTGTTGGCATCGGCCATCTTGTGCGTGTCCTCGCGCTTCTTCACGGAGGTGCCCTTGTTCTCGGCGGCCTCGAGCAACTCGCCGGCCAGGCGCTCGAACATGTTGTGCTCGGAGCGCTTGCGCGAATAGCCGATCAGCCAGCGCATGGCCAGGGCGTTCGCGCGCCGCGTGGAGACCTCGACGGGGACCTGGTAGGTGGAGCCGCCCACGCGGCGTGACTTGACCTCGACCTTGGGGCGGACGTTGGCCATGGCCTTCTCGAAGACCTTCAGGGGATCTTCCTTCCGGCGCTCGGCGATGATCTCGAGGGCACCGTACACGATCGTCTCGGAGGTGCTCTTCTTGCCGTCGTACATGACCTGGTTGATGAACTTGCTGATCAGTTGGCGCATGTCCATCGTGGCGTCCGTGTATTTCGGATCGGGGATGAGCTTGCGGATATGGGCACGACCTTTGCGGGACATCGAAATACCTCTTTATTTCTTGGGACGCTTTGCGCCGTACTTGCTGCGACCCTGACGGCGACCGTTGACGCCGGCCGTGTCCAGGGTGCCACGGATGATGTGATAGCGGACGCCCGGGAGGTCCTTCACGCGGCCGCCACGGATCAGGACCACGGAGTGCTCCTGCAGGTTGTGGCTCTCGCCGGGGATGTAGGAGGTCACTTCCATGCCATTGGTCAGACGGACGCGGGCGACCTTGCGAAGCGCCGAGTTGGGCTTCTTGGGCGTCGTGGTGTAGACGCGCACGCACACGCCGCGCTTCTGGGGGCAGGACTTCAGCGCGGGGGCGCCGCTCTTTTCGACCTTGTTCTCTCTTCTTTTCCGGACTAACTGATTGATGGTCGGCATCGCACACTTTCTCTTTCAGGCTGCGGGAAAACCACACGGCCTTCCACAAAAACGCGGTGTATTATAGGGAACGCAATCACCGTGTCAAGTTGTTAATTCCAAAAAAAACTCCAGGTTTGACGGGGGTTTTCGGAAAAAGAGCGATCATTTTTTATCCGGCACGAACCAGGATCGATCAGATCTCCGCATACTCGTCGCGCTCGTCCACCGTCTCGATCTCGGTGGCCTCCTCCCGGATCTGAGTCAATTTATGATACGCCCTGAAGCCGGTGCCCGCGGGCAGCAGGCGGCCGATGATGACGTTCTCCTTGAGTCCTTTGAGGTGATCTACGCGGCCCCAGATGGAGGCCTCGGTGAGCACGCGCGTGGTCTCCTGGAAGGAGGACGCGGACAGGAAACTCTCGGTGGAGAGTGACGCCTTGGTGATGCCCAGCAACAGCGGCTCGGCGGTGGCGGGGATTTTGCCCTCGGCCATCACTCTGCGGTTCTCGACCTCGAAGATGGTTTTGTCGACGGCCTCGTCGATCAGGAAGTTGGTGTCGTTGGGCTCGAGCACGCGGACCTTGCGCAGCATCTGACGAACGATCATCTCGATGTGCTTGTCGTTGATGGAGACGCCCTGGACGCGGTAGACCTGCTGGACCTCCTCGGTGAGGTACTGGGCCAGCTTCTCGATGCCGGAGACCTTGAGAATGTCGTGCGGGTTGGGCGGGCCTTCCATGAGGGCATCGCCGGAGTGGACGAACTCGCCCTCGCGCACCTTGACGTGCTTCATCTTGGGCACCGAGTACTCGCGGGGCTCGCCCTTGGGCGGGGTGATCACCACGCGCTGCTTGTTCTTCAGATCAGGGCCCAGGCTCACCACGCCGTCGATCTCGGAGATGATGGCGTGTTCCTTGGGCTTGCGCGCCTCGAAGAGCTCGACGACGCGCGGCAGGCCGCCCGTGATGTCCTTGGTCTTCTTGGCCGTCTCGATGGGCAGCTTGGCGATGATCTCGCCCTGGGAGACGCGCTTGCCGTTCTCGGCGAGCACGTAGCTCTTGGAAGGCAGGCGGATCTCGGCGGGCTGGCCGGTGTGGGGCACGGTGATGGTCCGCCCCTTCTCGTCGGTGAGCAGGATGCGGGGACGCAGGTTGGAGTCCTTGGTCTCGATGACCATCTTCTGGGACAAGCCGGTGTCCTCGTCGATCTTCTCGGAGATGGTGATGTTCTCCTCGAGATCCTGGTAGGTGACGACGCCGTCCACCTCGGCGAGGAAGGTCTCGGAGTACGGATCCCACAGGGAGAGCTTGTCCCCCGGCTTCACGGCGTCGCCGTCCTCCACGAGGAGGCGTGCGCCGTAGATCAGGTTGTGGTTCTCCTTCTCACGGCCGGCCTCGTCGAGGATGATCAGCAGGCCGTTGCGGTTGAGCACGATGCTGCCGTCGGACGCACCGGTCTCGGGATCGATGCGCGGGGCCTTGCGACAGCGCTCCAGACGGACGATGCCCTTGGTCTGCGCCTCGATGAAGGACTGCTCGCCCTTGAGCTGGGCGGCGCCGCCGATGTGGAACGTGCGCATCGTGAGCTGGGTGCCGGGCTCGCCGATGGACTGGGCGGCGATGGTGCCGACGGCCTCGCCGACCTGCACCATGTGGCCGCGGGCGAGATCGCGCCCGTAGCAGAGCACGCACACGCCGCGCTTGGACTCGCAGGTCAGCACCGAGCGGATCTTCACGCGGTCGATGCCCGCCTGCTTGATGCGCTCGGCCTTCTCCTCGGTGATCTCCTCGTTGGAAAACGCAATGATCTCATCGGTATACGGATCGTACACGTCCTCGAGGACGACGCGGCCGAGCAGACGCTCGGAGAGCTCCTCGATGGTGCGGCCGCCGTCGCTGAGCTTGGTCAGTTCGATGCCCTTGCCGGTGCCGCAGTCGTATTCGGCGACGATGGCGTCCTGCGCCACGTCGACGAGGCGGCGGGTCAGGTAGCCGGAGTTGGCCGTCTTGAGCGCGGTGTCGGCGAGGCCCTTGCGCGCGCCGTGGGTGGAGATGAAGTACTGGTGGACCGAGAGGCCCTCGCGGAAGTTCGTGGTGATGGGCGTCTCGATGATTTCGCCGCTGGGCTTGGCCATCAGGCCGCGCATGCCGGCGAGCTGGCGCAACTGCTGGGCGGAGCCGCGCGCGCCGGACTCGGACATGATCCAGATCGGGTTCAGCGTGTTCGTCTCGATGTGCTTGCCCGTGATCGGGTCGAGCATGGTCTCCTTGGCGATCTCGGCCATCATCTCCTCGGCGATGGCCTGCGCGACGTTGGACCACAGGTCGACGATCTTGTTGTGCTTCTCGCCGGCCGTGATGTAGCCCTCGCTCTCCTGCTGCGTGATGGTCTCGAGCTCGGCCTCGGCCTGGGCCAGCAGCGTCTTCTTCTTCGACGGGATGTGCAGGTCGTCGACGGAGACGGAGATGCCGGCGATGGTCGAGTACTTGTACCCGAAGGTGCGCAGGGCGTCGGCCAGAAGGACCGTGGCCTTGTCGCCCTTGATCCGGTAGCATCGGTCGATGAGCGCACCCAACTTCTTCTTGGTGAGCACCTGGTTGACCAGTTCGAAGGGCATGCCCGACGGCAGCAGCTCGTACACGAGGACGCGGCCGCAGGTGGTGCGGATGACCTTCTCGACGCGGTTGCCTTCCTCGTCCCAGGTGTGCATGCGGACGTGGATCGGCGCGTGGAGGTCCAGCATGCCCTGGTCGTGGGCCATGCGCACCTCGTTGATACTGGCGTAGCGGCCAACGAAGGGCACGCCGGGCAGGCTGTCGCGGTACATGCCCCTGGCGATCGGACGCTCGGTGGTCACGTAGAAAAGCCCGAGGACGATGTCCTGGGTGGGGATGATGATCGGCTTGCCGTGGGCCGGCCCGAGGATGTTGTTGGTCGACATCATCAGGACGCGGGCCTCCATCTGGGCCTCGACGCTCAGCGGCACGTGGACGGCCATCTGGTCGCCGTCGAAGTCCGCGTTGAAGGCCGTGCAGACCAGCGGGTGCAACTGGATGGCCTTGCCCTCGATGAGCACGGGTTCGAAGGCCTGGATGCCGAGCCGGTGCAGCGTGGGCGCGCGGTTCAGGAGGACCGGGTGCTCCTTGATGACCTTGTCGAGGATGTCCCAGATCACCTCCTGCTCGGTCTCCACCATCTTCTTGGACATCTTGATGGTGTTGGCGTGGCCCTGCTTCTGGAGTTCGTGGTAGATGAAGGGTTTGAAGAGCTCGAGGGCCATCTTCTTGGGCAGGCCGCACTGGTGCAGGCGCAGCTCGGGTCCGACCACGATGACCGAGCGGCCGGAGTAGTCGACTCGCTTGCCCAGCAGGTTCTGGCGGAACCGGCCCTGCTTGCCCTTGAGCATGTCGGAGAGGGACTTCAGCGGGCGCTTGTTGGTGCCGGTCACGCTCTTGTTGCGCCGCCCGTTGTCGAACAGGGCGTCCACGGCCTCCTGGAGCATCCGCTTCTCGTTGCGGATGATGATGGAGGGCGCTGTGAGCTCGATGAGCTTCTTCAGGCGGTTGTTCCGGTTGATCACGCGGCGGTAGAGGTCGTTCAGGTCCGAGGTAGCGAAGCGGCCGCCATCGAGCGGCACCAGGGGACGAAGGTCCGGGGGCAGCACGGGCAGGATCTTTACCATCATCCACTCGGGCTTGTTCTTGGACTCGCGGAAGGCGTTGACAGTCTTCAGACGCTTGGCCAGCTTCTTGCGTCGGGTGTCGTTCTTCTCGTCTCGGATCTCCTCGCGCAGCTCCATCGCCATGGTGGAGATGTCAACCTGGGAGAGCAGCTCGTAGATGGCCTCGCCGCCGGTCTCGGCCTTGACGTAGCCGACGCCGTACTGGTCCTCGAGATCCTGGAACTCGCGCTCCTTCAGGACGTCGCCCTTGGACAGGTGGCTGCCCAGGGGATCCGTGACGATGTAGGCCTCGCAGTAGAGGATGCTCTCGAGCTGCTTGAGGCCGATGTCCAGGATGTTGCCGATGCGCGAGGGCAGGCTGCGCAGGAACCAGATGTGGGCCACGGGGGAGGCGAGCTCGATGTGGCCGAGGCGCTCGCGGCGCACCTTGGAGGAGATGACCTCGACGCCGCACTTCTCGCAGACGACGCCGCGGTGCTTCATGCGCTTGTACTTGCCGCAGTTGCACTCGTAGTCCTTCACGGGCCCGAAGATCTTGGCGCAGAAGAGGCCGTCGCGCTCGGGCTTGAAGGTCCGGTAGTTGATGGTCTCTGGCTTCTTCACCTCACCGTGGGACCATTCCAGAATGTCCTCGGGGCTGGCCAGCTTGATCTTGATGGCGTTGAAGTCGCGGGTTTCCTGAGTGGGATCGAAAAAACTGAAAAGATCTTTCATCGGGTATGACCTCGACAGGAATAGAGGAACTCAAAGAACCGCCGGACGTCACCGCCCGGCCACCGGCGAACCGCGGTCAGAGACCTTCGCGGCTCGCAGTACGCGTGTCGTCACCGATCGTTTCCATATTGAGGCACAGGCTCTGCAGCTCCTTCAACAGGACGTTGAAGGACTCGGGCAGGCCCGACTGCAGGGTGTTGGTCCCCTTCACGATGGCCTCGAACATCCGCGTGCGACCCGTGACGTCGTCGGACTTCACCGTCAGGAACTCCTGCAGGGAGTAGGCGGCACCGTACGCCTCGATGGCCCACACCTCCATCTCGCCGAGCCGCTGGCCGCCGAACTGCGCCTTGCCGCCCAGGGGCTGCTGGGTGACCAGGGCATAGGGGCCCGTGGAGCGGGCATGGATCTTGTCGTCGACCAGGTGGTGGAGCTTGAGCATGTACATCACGCCCACGGTCACCGGGCGATGGAAGGCCTCGCCGGTACGGCCATCGAAGAGCACGAGCTGGCCGGACACGTCCTGGCCGGCCATCTTCAGGAAGGCCTTGATCTCTTCCTCGTTGGCGCCCTCAAACACGGGCGTGAAGATGTGCAGACCCTCGCGGCACTTGTCCGCCCACTTGTGGAGGTCGGACTCGGACAGGCGCGCGATGAACTTCTGTGCCCGGTTGGAAGGGAAGAGCTTTTTCATCTGGCCGCGGACGACCTCGGGGTGCCACGCGGTGCGCTGCACGTAGTCGTGGATCTGGCGGCCGAGCTCCTTGGCGGCCAGGCCGAGGTGGGTTTCGAGGATCTGACCCACGTTCATGCGGGAGGGCACGCCCAGCGGGTTCAGCACGATGTCGACGGGGGTGCCGTCGGCCATGTAGGGCATGTCCTCGGAGGGCAGGATGCGGGACACGACGCCCTTGTTGCCGTGCCGTCCGGCCATCTTGTCGCCCACGGAGAGCTTGCGCTTGATCGCCACATAGACCTTGACCTTCTTGAGCACGCCGGTGCCCAGGTCGTCGGTCTTGGTCAGGCGGGCAATCTTCTCGCGGTAGGCGGTCTCGATCTCGAGGATGCTGTCGTTGAGGGCCTTGGCGAGGCTCTCGAGCTTGTTCTCGACGATGCCGTTGGAGTCCTTGATCTGGATCTCCGACCAGTAGCGCCGGGGCACCTTGTCGACGATGTGCCCCTCGAGGGTCTGGCCCTTGGGCAGCAGCACCTTGTTGTTGTCGTCGATGAGGCGCGCGGAGGTGACCTGGCCCAGGAGGAGCTTCTTCATGCGGGAGTAGAACGAGTCGGAGAGGATGCGGATCTCGTCCATCTGGTCGGTCAGCAGGCTCTCCTTCAGGCTCTCCTCGATCTCACGGGCCCGCTTGTCCTTCTCCTGATTGCGACGGGAGAAGATCTGCGCGGCGATGACGATACCCTGGACGCCCGGGGGCACGCGCAGGGAGGAGTCCTTCACGTCGCCGGCCTTCTCGCCGAAGATCGCCTTGAGCAACTTCTCCTCGGGTGTGAGCTGGGTCTCCCCCTTCGGGGTGACTTTGCCCACGAGGATGTCGCCGGACTTGACCTCGGCGCCGATGCGCACGATGCCGCTCTCGTCGAGATCCTTGAGGGCCTCCTCGGAGACGTTCGGGATGTCGCGCGTGATCTCCTCAGCGCCGAGCTTGGTCTCCTTGGCGTCGCACTCGTACTCCTCGATGTGGATCGAGGTGAACACGTCCTCGCGGACCAGGCGCTCGTTGATGAGGATGGAGTCCTCGAAGTTGTAGCCGGACCAGGGCATGAAGGCCACGACCACGTTCTGCCCGAGGGCGAGCTCGCCCATTTCGGTTGAGGGGCCGTCGGCGATGACGTCGCCGGTCTTCACGCGGTCGCCCACCTCGACGATGGGCTTCTGGTTGTAACAGGTGCTCTGGTTGGTGCGGCGGAACTTCACCAAGTTGTAGATGTCCGGCTTGACCGACATGGGGTCAAAACTGGACGGATCGGAGTCGGGCTTGACCACGATGCGGGCGCCGTCGACCATGACCACGGTACCGGAGCGGCGGGCCACCATCGTCACGCCGGAGTCGCGGGCGATGTTGGGCTCCATTTGGGTGGCGATCAGCGGCGAGCGCGGGTTCAGCAAGGGCACGGCCTGGCGCTGCATGTTCGCGCCCATCAGGGCGCGGTTCGCGTCGTCGTGCTCTAGGAACGGGATCAGGGAGGCGGCCACCGACACGAGCTGCTCGGGCGCCACGTCCATGAGGTCGATCTCGGAGGAGAGCACGTTCGTGACCTCGCCCTTGTGCCGCACGGACACGATGTTGGGCTGGATCAGGCCGGCCTCGTCGCAGGGGAGCGTGGCCTCGGAGATCCGGGCGTCCTCCTCCTCGAGGGCGGTGTAATAGCGGATGCTTTCGGGGCCCTTGAGGGCGTGCCGGTTCTCGACCTTGCGGTACGGCGTCTCGATGAAGCCGTAGTCGTTGATGCGAGCATGGGAGGCCAGCGAGGCAATGAGGCCGATGTTCGGACCCTCGGGCGTCTCGATGGGGCAGATGCGCCCGTAGTGCGTCGGATGGACGTCGCGGACGTCGAAGCCGGCACGCTCGCGGGTCAGACCGCCGGGCCCCAGGGCGGACAGGCGCCGCTTGTGGGTGATCTCGGAGAGCGGGTTGGTCTGGTCCATGAACTGGCTCAACTGGCTCGAAGCGAAGTATTCGCGGACCGCGCTCGCCACTGGGCGGGAGTTGATCAGGTCATGGGGCATGGAGGTCTCCATCTCCCCGGAGGTGGCCATGCGCTCGCGGACCGCGCGCTTGAGGCGCTCGAGGCCCGAGCGGTACTGGATCTCGAGCAGCTCGCCCACCGCACGGATGCGGCGGTTCCCGAGGTGATCGATGTCGTCGATCATGCCCTCGTTCTCGCGCAACTTGAGCAGGAACCGGATGGTCTCCACGATGTCCTGGGTGGTCAGGATCGTGCGGGACTCCTGGGTCTCGTACTTGAACTTCAGGTTGATCTTCATGCGGCCCACACGGGACAGGTCGTACCGCGAAGGATCGAAGAACAGGCCGTCGAAGAAGCGCCGCGCCGTGTCCAGGGTGGGCGGCTCGCCCGGCCGCATCCGCTTGTAGATCTCGAGCAACGCCTCGTCAGGGGTCTCCACCTTGTCGGCGGTCACCGTCTGGCGCATGTAGTCGTGCACGTGACGGTTGTCGATGTAGAAGACCTTGAAGGACTTGATCCGCGCCTCGCGAATCTTCTTGAGCATGTCCTTGGTGACGGGCTGGTTGCAGGAGGCGATGACTTCGCCGGTGGACGGGTCGAACACGTCCTCGGCGATGACCTTGCCCACGAAGCCGTCCTTGCCCAGCAGGTAGGCGTCGAAGACCAGTTGGGCGTCGCCGCCGGCCTTCTTGGCGTCCCGGATGATCTTCTTGTTCAGTTTCTTCTTGCGGGGGACGAGCACCCGGTTCCGGTCGTCCGGGTTGATCAGGTCCATGGGGAAGGAGAAACCCTCGAACAGGGAGAGATCCACTTCCTTCTTCCAGGCCCCGTCCTCCAGCGGAGAGAGCTTCTCGGTGAAATAGTACTCGTTCAGGATCTCCTGGGTCGACATGCCCAGGGCCCGCAGCAGCACCGACGCGTGCATCTTCTTGCGGCGGTCGATGCGAACGTAGAGGGTGTCCTTGGCGTCGAACTCGAAGTCGAGCCAGGAGCCCCGCGCCGGGATCACGCGCGCCGAATAGAGCAGTTTCTTCGAGGCGTGAGCCTTGCCCTTGTCGTGATCGAAGAACACGCCCGGGCTGCGGTGCAGTTGGCTCACCACCACGCGCTCCACTCCGTTGATCAGGAAGGTGCCGTAGTCCGTGATCAGGGGGATCGTCCCGAAGAAGACCTCCTCCTCCTTGAAGTCGCGAATCTCGCGGACCCCCTGGTCGGCCGTCTCGTCCTCGTCGGAGGCGGGGCGGTCCCAGATGATCAGGCGGATGGTCACGCGGACGGTGGCCTCGTAGTTCAGACCACGCTGCCGGCACTCGTCCACGTCGTACTTCGGCGGCTCGATGTGATATTTCACGAACTCGAGCGAGCACACTCCCTGGTAATCCGTGATCGGGAAGATGCTCTTGAAGACGGCCTGGAGCCCCATCTCCTTCCGCTGCTCCGGACTAATGTCCATCTGCAGGAAATCCTCGTACGATTTTTTCTGGAAGGCTATTAGGTTGGGGAGGCTGACCAGGCTTTCGATCTTGCCGAAGCTTCTACGGATGCGCGTGTATTTTTGAATCAGTGAGGACATCCATTTCTCCTGAAAAGAGAAAAAAGGTACCCGGCGGAAGGACGATCCTTCACGCCGGATACCTTATCCAACTCTGACCATCAACTTGTACCACTCCTGTTTGGGTTTACAGGAGAGTGGTTACTTCACTTTCACCTTGGCGCCAGCTTCTTCCAACTTCTTGGCGATGGAAGCGGCCTCGTCCTTGGACACGCCCGTCTTCACGACCTGGTTGTTCTCGGCCATCTCCTTGGCTTCCTTCAGGCCCAGGCTGGTGATCTCGCGGATCGCCTTGATCACTTCGATCTTCTTGGCGCCGACGTCCTCGATCACCACGTCGAACTCGGTCTTCTCCTCTTCGGCGGCGGCAGCCGGGGCGGCGCCACCGGCGGCCGGGGCGGCAGCGCCAGCGACGACGGCCGGAGCGGCTTCGACGCCCCAGAGTTCCTCGAGCTCTTTCACGAGGTTGGCCATCTCCATCACGGTCATCTTGCTCAGGAATTCCACAACTTGCTCTTTAGATACTGACATTTTTTCCTCCAGTTGGACTCGAAACGAGAAATAGAGTTAATAAAACCTCTACGAATGACTGTTAACCTTCACCGCCACCGGCGGACTCCATGGAACGCTTCCGGGCGTCGAGCACCATCAGCATGCGGGACGGCGCCGCCTGCAGCAGACGCAGCATCTTCTGCGGGGCCGCCAGGAACGTGGCCAGCAGTTTCGCGCGCAGCTCGTTCTTGGACGGCATGCTCGAGAGCTGGGTGACGCCGTTCTTGTCCAGCAGCGCGCCATCGATGTAGCCCGAGTGGATCTTGAACTTGTCGTACTCCTTGGAGAGCTTCAGCGCGATGCGCGCCGGAGCCGCGGGATCTTCCCGGGAGAACAGGATCGCGAGCGGTCCGGCCAGCGTCGGCTTGATCACCTGGGCGGCGGTGCCCTGGCTGGCATGCTCGAGCAGGGTGTTCTTGATGACCTTGTACTCGCAGTTGGCGGCGCGGAACTCGCGACGGATCTTGTTGATCTCTTCCACCTTCAGGCCGGCGAACTCGACGAACACCAGGGACTGGGCGTCCTTGAGGACCTTTTCGTAGTATCGGATGTGTTCAGATTTTTGTACGCGGTTCATTTCACACCCCTTATTAGGCCGTCAGCAGGGCGAGCAGTTGATGCACGTCCAGTTTGATGCCGGGACCCATGGTGGCGCCGAGGGTCACGCTCTTGATGTAAGTGCCCTTGGCGGAGGCGGGCTTGAGCTTCAGGAGCATCTCGATCACGGAGATCATGTTCTCCTTGATCTTCTGCTGGCCGAAGGAGACCTTGCCGATGCCCAGGTGCACGATGCCGGCCTTCTCCACGCGGAACTCCACGCGGCCGCCCTTGAGCTCCTTGACGGTCTTCTCGACGTCGTAGGTGACCGTGCCGACCTTGGGGTTCGGCATCAGGCCGCGCGTGCCGAGGATGCGGCCGATGCGGCCGACCAGGGGCATGACGTCCGGCGTGGCGATGGTCTTGTCGAACTCGAGCCAGTTTTCCTTCTGGATCTTCTCGACGAGCTCCTCGGCGCCCGCGAAGTCGGCGCCGGCGGACAGGGCTTCCTGGACCTTGTCGCCCTTGGTGAAGACCAGGACACGGACCGTCTTGCCGGTGCCGTGGGGCAGAACCACCGCGCCGCGGACCATCTGATCCGCGTGCCGCGGATTGACGCCCAGCCTGACGGCCAGTTCCACCGTGCCATCGAACTTGGTGGTGCTGAGTTTTTCGACGAGGCCGGCGGCCTCGTCCACAGTGTAGCGTTTGGTGCGGTCGTAGACTTTGAGTGCGTTTTTGTACTTCTTCCCTAGATTCGCCATAAATCCTCCTTTTCGGCCATGATCAGCCTCCCACCTGGCGCCTCGGGCGCCTCTACTCACAGGTGGTATGTGAGAAATGCCGTCAGTCGACCACGTCGATCCCCATGGACTTGGCCGTGCCGGCGACGGTGCGCATGGCGGCCTGCAGGTCCGTGGTGTTGAGATCGGGCAGCTTCAGGGCGGCGATGTCCTGGATCTGCTTCCAGGTGACCTTGCCGATCTTCTTCTTGTTGGGCTCACCGGATCCGCCCTTCGCGCCGATGGCCTTGAGCAGCAGGATCGACGCCGGGGGGGTCTTGAGGATGAAGGTGAAGGAGCGATCCGAGAACACGGAGATCACCACGGGAATGATCATCCCGTCTTCCTTCTGCGTCTTAGCGTTGAACTGCTTGCAGAACTCCATGATGTTCACGCCGTGCTGGCCCAGGGCCGGTCCCACGGGGGGGGCGGGGGTCGCCTTTCCGGCCGGTAACTGCAACTTGATCTGACCCGTCAGTTTTTTCATGGGATCACCAATCTCACCAATCGTAACCTGTTAAAATGATTGAGAAAATCTCAAATCCTCACCTGGCGCCCTCAACGCGCCGGTGGGGTTTTTACAACAAAACGATCCAAAATTCAAGCTGTTTATGCAGGTTCCAGCAGATCCTGCGGATCCAGCCGGATGCCGGCCGGATCCCTTGGGATCCGTCAATTCTTCTCGACCTGGGTGAAGTCCAGCTCCACCGGGGTGGCGCGGCCGAAGATCGTGACCAGGACCTTGAGTTTCTGTTTCTCGGGCTTCACCTCTTCGATGATGCCCTGGAAGTTGTTGAAGGGGCCGTCGATCACCCGGACGCGCTCGCCGTCGGCAAACTGGATCTTCGGCTTGGGCTTGGTGGTACCCTCATGGACCTGGGCCCGCACGGCGTCGATCTCGCGCTCCGGGAGCGGGGTCGGGTTGGATCCGCCGAGGAAGCCGGTCACCTTGGGGGTGTCCTTGACCAGGTGCCAGGCCTCCTCGCACATCTCCATCTGGACGAAGATGTAACCGTTGAAGAACTTGCGCGTCGAGGTGCGCTTCTCGCCGTTCTTCATGTCGATGACGCGCTCGATGGGGATCAGGATCTCGCCGAAGAGATGGGCTTTCTTCGCGGCGTTGTACCGTTCCTCCAACGACGCCTTCACGGCTTCTTCCGCCTGGGCGTAAGTGTGAACCACGTACCATTTCATCGCCATGACACGCCTCTTCCTACGCGGACAGGATGTAATCCGTCACGAAAGCCCAGAACCAGTCGAAGATACCCATGAGGAAGGCAGCGATGATCACCGTGACGATCACCACGATGGTCGCGCTGGAGGTCTCCTGTTTGGTGGGCCAGGTCACGCGCTTGAGCTCGTGGATGATGGCGCCCACCCAGTCGAAGCTCTCCTGCTTGAGCCAGTAAAAGCCGACCACGAGGATACCGATGCCCAGGCCGATCAGATCCGGCCACAGTTTGTCCGGACGGGCAAACATGGACCACACCAGGTCGATCGACTTGACCGCCACCCAGGAGGTGGCCAGTACCAGCACCAGGAAAACCAGATGAATGTATTTTCTGTCGCCCATTTCAAAACCTCACAGGCAGGACACGAGAAAGTGGCAGGGCAGGAGGGACTCGAACCCCCAACCTACGGTTTTGGAGACCGCCGCTCTACCATTAGAGCTACTGCCCTACACGGAAGGGGTCCTCCGTGCAAGCTCTCCGAAAGACAACGAAACGGCGGGTGAGAAGACTCTCACCCGCCGCCCGTTGCACACTCACCACACCCGACCCTTACGAAAGAACTACTTGCTCTCGCGATGGGTCGTGTGTTTCCGATCAAAGGGACAATATTTTTTGAACTCCAACTTATCGGGGGTAGTCCGCTTGTTCTTCGTGGTCGTGTAGTTCCGGTTTTTGCACTCGGTGCATTCCAAATTGATCATCGTGCGGTTACCCATGGCACACCTTCTTACTCAACGATTTCCGTGACGACGCCGGAGCCGACCGTGCGGCCGCCCTCGCGAATGGCGAAGCGCAGGCCCTTGGCGGCGGCGACGGGGACGTGCAACTCGACGAACATCTGGGTGTTGTCGCCCGGCATGCACATCTCGACGCCTTCCATCAACTGCACGGTGCCCGTGACGTCGGTGGTGCGGAAGTAGAACTGCGGACGGTAGTTGTTCTTGAACGGGGTGTGGCGGCCGCCCTCTTCCTTTTTCAGGACGTACACCTCAGCCTTGAACTTCTTGTGCGGGGTGATGGAGCCGGGCTTGGCCACGACCTGGCCGCGCTCGACCTCTTCACGCTTGACGCCGCGGAGCAGCAGGCCGGCGTTGTCGCCCGCCATACCCTCGTCGAGGATCTTGCGGAACATCTCGACGCCGGTGACGACCGTCTTGGTCGTGTCGCGGATGCCGACGAGCTCGACGGGGTCGTTGGTGTGGATGATGCCGGACTCGATGCGTCCGGTGACGACGGTGCCGCGACCGGTGATCGTGAACACGTCCTCGATGGGCATCAGGAACGCGCGGTCGATGGCGCGCTCGGGCTCGGGCACGTACTTGTCGCAGGCATCCATGAGGGCCTGGATGCACTCGGTCTCCTTGCCGGGGGCGGCGGCCTCGAGGGCCTTGAGGGCGGAGCCGCGCACGATCGGCAGGTCATCGCCGGGGAAGTTGTACTTCGAGAGCAGCTCGCGCACTTCCATCTCGACGAGGTCGATCAGTTCCGCGTCCTCCTCGGCCATGATGTCGACCTTGTTCAGGAAGACGACGATGTAGGGGACGTTGACCTGGCGGGCCAGCAGCACGTGCTCACGGGTCTGCGGCATCGGGCCGTCGGGAGCGGAGACGACGAGGATCGCCCCGTCCATCTGCGCGGCGCCGGTGATCATGTTCTTGATGTAGTCGGCGTGCCCCGGGCAGTCCACGTGGGCATAGTGACGCTTCTCGGTCTGGTACTCGACGTGGGCGGTGTTGATCGTGATACCGCGCTCGCGCTCCTCGGGGGCCTTGTCGATCTCGTCGAACGGCACGAACTTGGCGTTGCCCTTGGTGGCCAGATACTTGGTGATGGCAGCCGTCAGGGTGGTCTTGCCATGGTCGATGTGGCCGATGGTGCCGATGTTCACATGCGGTTTGTCGCGAACGAATTTTTCTTTTGCCATTACAAACTCCTCCAAAAAATGGCCCAAAGGCCGGGTTCTTGAAAAGACCGTCTGAGCCCACAATCGGATTTGAACCGATGGCCTCCTCCTTACCAAGGAGGTGCTCTGCCGACTGAGCTATGTGGGCATGGCCGGCGCGAGAACTGGAGCGGGAAACGGGAATCGAACCCGCGACCCTCAGCTTGGAAGGCTGATGCTCTGCCAACTGAGCTATTCCCGCAAACGCCCACCTTCCAGACCGCGGCGTCACGGAAGGCTGTGGTGGGGGGTGGATTCGAACCACCGAAGCCGTTCGGCGGCAGATTTACAGTCTGCTCCCTTTGACCGCTCGGGAACCCCACCAAAAACAAGGCGGAACGGAACTTCCTCCGTTCCTCGGCAACCGCTTCACTCAAACCCGGGGAATTTGAGGTGGCGGTCAGAGCTGGCGATGGGACTTGAACCCGCAACCTGCTGATTACAAATCAGCTGCTCTGCCGGTTGAGCTACGCCAGCGAGGGACCGCGTCCACACGAAAGCGTGCGACTCAGCTTTATAAGTAAGCGACTCCCGCTTGTCAAGACATTTCTTGGGTACCCCACGAAATCGCCCCCCCAGGAGGAGGATTACCCCTGTCATCAAGAAACTAATTGATATTATTGCATAATTTGTATTTCCGGGTGCCCTGGAGGTCCAACGTGCGACGCAGGAGATCCTCCACCTCGTGCTAAAAAACCCCTCGGACGTGGTGATCTCTTCAACCGGATCGGCCGCGGACGCCGAATGATGAGATCCGCCGGTTCGGGGCTTGCACATGCTAATAAAATGGAATAGGATTCGCCCACCGGAAAGCGTTTAAGCCCCTTTCCGTCCACCGCAGGAGGACCTCGTGTCCGGAGAAGACATTTCCGAAAGCACCAAGATCGTCAACATCACAAACCTGCAGAGTCCTCAGAAGAAGAACTACGCCTGCCTGATCATCATCGCCGGCAGCAACGTCGGCCAGATGTTCCGCATCGACAACGAGGAGATGGTCATCGGCCGAGGCCACCTCAATCAGATTGTGCTCATCGACGACGGGATCAGCCGCTCCCACTGCCGGCTCATCGCGCTGCCCGGCGGCGAGGTGATGCTCGAGGACCTCAACAGCACCAACGGCACCTACATCAACAGTGAGCGCGTCACTCGGCGCCTGTTGCGCGACGGCGACAAGATCCAGGTCGGCTCCACCTCGATCCTCAAGTTCACCTACCACGACAACGTCGAGGAAAACTTCCAGCGCCAGATGTTCGAGTCCGCCCTCCGCGACGGCCTGACCAAGACCTACAACAAGAGGTACTTCGTCGAGCGGCTCGAAGCCGAGTTCGCCTACGCACTGCGGCACCATTTTCCTGTCACGCTCTTCATGTTCGACCTGGACCACTTCAAGCGCTTCAACGACACCTACGGGCACCTGTGCGGGGACGCCGTGCTCGTGGAAATGGCGCGCCGCGTGACGGGTTCGATCCGCTCCGAGGACGTGTTCGCCCGTTACGGCGGCGAGGAGTTCGCCCTCATCACCCGCGGCATACCACATGAGAACGCCCTCATTTTGGCCGACCGGCTGCGCATGAACATCGCCAACCGGCCGTTCCTGTACGAGGGACAGCACCTCACCGTGACCGTCAGCATCGGGATCGCCAGCCTCCCCGATCCCCTGATCGGCTCTCCCCAGGAGCTGGTGGAGGCCGCCGATCGCGCCCTCTACGAAGCCAAACACTCCGGCCGCAACCGGGTCTGCTCCCACAACAAGTGACCTTGAGAGACCTCCGGGAGTTCATCACCATCTGGAGAGGACGGCTCCCGCACCCGGACGGGACCGACGCGGTCCTCCCGGTTTGGCTCCTCCTGGCGGCCGCGGCCGCCCTGCTGCTGGTCCACACCACCTTCCTGACCTGGTTCACCTGCGACGACGCCTACATCTCCTTCCGGTACGCCGTCAACCTGGCCCGCCACGGCGTCCCCGAGTACAACCCGGGCGAAGCGGTGGAGGGGTACTCGAACTTCCTCTGGGTGGTCCTGCTGGCCGGCGCCCACCGGCTCTCCTTCCCCCTGCCGGCCACCGCCTGGGTCCTCTCCGCCCTCGCCGCGGGCTGGACCCTCGTCTCCCTGGCCGGCCTCGTCCGGCGGCTCGCCCCGGAGCCGGCGCGCGGCCTGCACCTGACCCTCGTCTCCGGCGTCCTGCTGTCATCCGTCACCTTCGGTCCGTTCGCCTTCTGGGTCTCCACCGGCATGGAGACCATGCTCTTCGCCGCACTCCTGACCGCGGCCACCCTGGCCACCTGGCAAGCAGGCCGCCCGACGGCCGCCGGGCGACCGCACGCGGCGGGACGATCCTGGAAGGCCGGCTTGCTTTGGGCCGCCTGCGCGCTCACCCGCCCCGAGGGCGTGTTCCTCGGCGCGGCCGCGCTCGGCTGGCATTTGCTGGCCGCCTGGATGGACGAACGATCGAACGTGACCGGACGGTTCTCCCTGCGGGCCCTGACCCGCCCGGCGACCGGTCTGCTGCTCTTTTCCGGGATCGTGGGCGCCCATTTCCTCTGGCGACGCCTGATCTACGGCCAGTGGCTGCCCATGACGTACCACACGAAGGTCTCCGGGATCGACCCCGGCTTCCTGTTCCGCCACGGGCGCGCCTACGCCCACGCCTTCTTCACCACCTATCACCTGTACTGGACCCTCCCGCTCTTTGCGGGGATCGCCCTGCCCGGCACCGGGGAGCGCCTCCCGGGCGCACGCCGGCTCTTCGTCCTGGCGGCGGGCCTGTTCCTGCTGCTGGGTATCCACATCGTGCGCTCGGGGGGGGATTTCATGGCCCAGTTCCGGTTCTTCGCGCCGGCCTGGCCCCTCTTCCTGACGTGCCTCGCCGCGGGGATCGCCGCCTGGTCGCTCTGGCTCGCGGAGAAGACCGGCCGGCCCCGGATCGCCTGGCCCCTGGCCACCCTCGCGTGCGCCGGGTTCGTCTCGACCGTCGGCCTCGCCTCCTGGCGCTTCTCCCGCGCCTCCCTGGCCTCCGAACGCACCCAATTCATGATGGAGAGCGTAGCGGGCATGGTGCACTTCGCCCGGGACCGGGAGCAGGTGGGGCGAGCCCTGCGACGGCTCATCCCCGAGGCCGTGCGCCGCCGCGTCGTCATGGTCGTCGGGGGCGCTGGCGCCCTCGCCTTCGAGAGCCGCGTCGGACGCGTGGTGGACACCTTCGGCCTGACCGACCCGACGGTCGCCCGGATGAAGGTGAAGACGGGATCCTTCTCCAAACCGGGCCACCTCAAGCAGGCCTCCTGGTCCCATGTCCGCGCCCTGGACGCGGACATCCTGTGCAACCCCAACGTGGCCTGGATCGGGCGGGGACCGCCCACCGAGCGGACCCGCGCGATGTTGGAGCGCTCCTTCCCGGGCTACGTGACGTTCTGTCTGGTGCTGCCCCTCTCCTCCCCGGGAAGGGGCACCCCAAGAACGCACTATTGTTGTCTTCGAAAAAAGGATAGGCTGGGGCAGTTGACCCTGAGGACGGTGCTCCCATGAACCCGATCTTCGAGATTCCCCGCACCCTGCAGAACCGGTACCGGCTCGTCCGGCTGGCCGGGACCGGCGGCCTCTCCGCCGTGTTCGAGGCCGAGGACACCGCCGAGCACCGGAGTGTGGCCGTGAAGATCCTCCTGCGCAAGGAGGGCCCGCTGCAGCCTGACCAGGTCCAGCACTTCCTCGCCGGCGCCCGCTTCGGACTGCAGTTCACGCACCCGCACCTGGTCCGGACCCTGGACTTTGGGGAAGACCCCGAGCTCGGGCCCTACTGGGTGATGGACCTCCTGGAGGGGGAGAGCCTGGCGCGGCACATCTCAGGACACCGGGAACTGTCCGAGTTCTTCATCCGGTCCGTCGGCGCCCAGGTCGCCTCCTGCCTGCGGACCATCCACGACCGGAACATGCTCCACGGAGACATCAAGCCGGAGAACATCTTCCTCACCAAGGGTCCCCGGGATCCCTGGGTGGTGGTGTTGGACTTCGTGCCCATGCGGCGCCTCGACGACTGGCTCGCCATGAACGTCACCCGCGAATACCTGCCCCCCGAGATCTTCTCGGGCGGCATGCCCAACGCCGGGGCCGACGCCTTCGCGCTGGGCGTGCTGCTGCACGAGCTCACGTTCGGCGTGCTGCCGGTGTTCCACCAGTCCGGCGAACTGAACCTCCCGCTGGAGCGCCGGACGATCTCGCCCAAACTGGCCGCCTTCCTGTTCGGCCTGCTGTCCTTCGCCCCGCGGGACCGGCTGCTCACCCTCGGGGATCTCGCCTGCAGCGACGGCGCCCCGGAGGCGGAGTCCGGCCCCATCCCCGCCCGCGTCCCCGAACCCGGACCTCCCCCGCCCTTCGACCTGCAGGCCGCCTTCATCCAGCATCCCTTCGGCATGCTGTTCCTGGACACCCGCATGGTCGTCACCTGGGTCAACGAGTCCGCCCGGAAGTGGCTGGGGGACGGCCTGATCGGCCAGCGCTTCCATGTGACCCCCCTGGCGTTCTTCTCCCCTCAGATCCTGGGCAACCTCGAGGACGCCCTCGAGACCGGGCGGATCACCTCCTGCCCCGTCTCGGGCACCTCCCTCTATTTGTG